>JBEIUM010000225.1:0-4442 GCA_040374385.1 Sediminibacterium sp.
CCGTTACTTTTGAAATTTTCTCTCCCTTTGTGTCTACCGCGTACACCGAAGACAATTGTCGGTTTTTTCCGGTAAGTAATGATGCTTTTACCAACAGTATGATTCAGAGTGAGGGAGTCATCACAGGAGCCGGTTTTGAAACGCCGGCTGAAACAATGTATCTAGGAAAAAAATTAATGGTTCTTCCCATCCGAGGCCAATATGAACAACTCTGTAATGCAGCAGCCATGGAAAAAAAATTGGTCACGGTGATAGAAAAAATAGATGATCGATTTCAGTACCAACTGCAAAAATGGCTGATAGCCCCTCCACCCCCACCCCTTACAATCACGCATAGCACTGAACAATTGGTAAGATTAGTCATGGAGCGAAGTATGACGGCTGCCGATCGTTATTGCGATGCGGGTCTGACACCCTTGACTGCCGGTATTTGAGAATGCTTACATCTTAAGTGATGTGAATCACTCTAAAGAAAATACCTCTGCTAGGCAGGTAAAATAGATACTTTGTATCCTTATCAATTATTCACTAATTTGAAGTAAGAATGATAACTTCTATGAGAAATATTTTTATTGCCATAATCCTCCTCTTGATTGCCGATAATCCCCTCCCTGCTCAAACACTGCAGGAACTGGAAGCCCAACGTATCGGACTACCCAACGGCTGGAAATTAACCCCGGTAGGAAAAAGCGTGCCGCTCGGTGACCTGCCGCTCAATATAAGTATCTCCCACAACAGGGAACTATTGGCAGTCACCAACAATGGTCAAAGCACCCAAAGCATTCAACTCATCGACCTGAAAAAAAACCAGGTTACCCATACCCTGGAAATCGAAAAAGCCTGGCTGGGACTTCGATTCAGCGCCGATGATGCTACATTGTATGTTTCCGGAGGAAATGACAATCGTATCATCCGCTATAAAGTAAAAAATAAAAAACTTGAACTAAAAGATAGCATTGTACTGGGGCCCTCCTGGCCGGAAAAAATTTCAGTGGCAGGCATAGAGATCGACGAAACGCGAAACCTGCTCTACGCTGTTACCAAAGAGAACAACGCTTTGTATGTGATTGACCTGGTTACAAAAAAAATCAAAAAACAGATACCCCTGCGGGCAGAAAACTATACCTGCCTACTTTCACCGGATAAAAAAGAACTCTATATCAGTTCTTGGGGTGGCGCAAGCATCTTAGTCTACCATACACAACAGGAAAAAATAATAAGCACCATACCTGTCGGCAGCCATCCAAATGACCTTTGCCTCTCCAAAAATGGCCGCTTCCTATATGTTGCCAATGCAAACGACAACAATGTCTCTGTCATAGATATCAAAAAACGCAAGGTAATCGAGACCTTGCAATCCGCTCTCTTTCCCGATGCACCCACCGGATCAACCACCAACAGCGTGGCCCTCAGTGCCGATGAAAAAACTTTATACATTGCGAATGCAGATAATAACTGCCTCTCGGTTTTTGATGTTTCCCAGCCAGGTAACAGCCAACCCAAAGGATTCATTCCGGTAGGATGGTATCCGACTTGTGTAAGAACGGCCGGAAATACCATTTATGTTAGTAATGGCAAGGGATATACTTCCTTTGCCAATCCGAACGGACCACAACCCGTTAGTAAAAAAATCAGTCTTTCTTACCAGCAGGGCGACACAAGCCATGCCACCGAAGTTCAATATATCGGTGGTTTATTCAATGGTACACTGAGTATCATACCAACTCCTTCGCCCACACAACTTACTACTTACACCCGAGCCGTTTATTGTAACAGTCCATACAGCAAAGACCGAGAAAAAATTACTTCCGGTGAAAGCGGTAACCCAATCCCTACCAAAAAAGGGGATGCTTCCCCGATTCGATATGTTTTTTATATTGTAAAAGAGAACAGAACCTATGACCAGGTGCTGGGCGATATGCCCGAAGGAAATGGCGATACCAGTCTCTGCCTATTTGGAGAAAAGATCACACCCAATCAACATGCACTGGCAAGAGAATTTGTTTTACTCGATAATTTTTTTGTAGACGGAGAAGTGAGTGCTGACGGGCATAATTGGAGTTTCGGTGCCTATGCTACCGACTACCTGGAAAAAACCTGGGTAACCAGTTATGGGGGAAGAGGTGGTAACTATGATGCAGAAGGCAATCGAGCCATTGCCAACAACAAAAAAGGATTCATTTGGGATTTTTGTCAACGTGCAGGCATCAGTTACCGAACTTACGGGGAATTTGCAGATGATTATAAACCCAATATTCCCGCACTGGCCGGCCACTATTGTCCGTACTATACCAGCTGGGATGAAAGCGTTCGCGACACCACGCGTGTTAATCAATGGAAGCGAGACTTCGATTCATTGCTGGCTATTAATGCCGTACCTCGACTGAGTACCTTAAGACTCATCAATGACCACACAGAGGGACTGAGAAAAGGGAAACCCACACCATTTGCGCATGTTGCCGACAACGACTATGCAGTAGGCATGTTCATTGAACATCTCAGCAAGAGTAAAATCTGGAAAGAATCAGTTGTTTTTATTCTCGAAGACGATGCCCAGGATGGGCCCGACCATGTGGATGCCCATCGCAGCACCGCTTATGTAGCCGGTGGCTTCGTGAAAAGAAATTTTGTCGATCATACCATGTACACCACTTCCTCCATGCTCAGAACCATCGAATTGATTTTGGGGCTCGAACCAATGAGCCAATATGATGCTGCAGCAGAACCCATGTGGCGTTGCTTTACCTCCACACCTAACATGACTCCTTTCTCTGTACGAGCTTTACAGGTAGATATCAATGAAAAAAATAAAGTTGAAAATGCCTGGCAACGAATGAGTGAAAAACTTGATTTTTCAAAGGAAGATCGTGCACCCGACCGTTTATTTACTGAAGTGATCTGGAAAGCAGTAAAAGGGGAAAACGCAGTAGTACCCGCCCCTCGCAGGGCAGCATTCTTCAAGCCATTCAAATCAACAGAAAAGGATGATTAAATAAGGCGTTTATCAGGATGCCAGCATTTGGCTGGACTGACGATGAATCAGCACACGCGCCCGCTTCAGCATATCCCACTCAGCAGGGTCTTCAATGTACAATGGATTCACGGCATTGATCAGCCGAATAACGGCAGAGCAGAAGCTATTCCATCCGTCAACGCTGGCATCAGCTATTTGGTGATGGGCTTCATCAATCAGATGATTCAGCTCCTCTTCGGAACGAATTCGTCTGATTTTTTCTACTAATAGGGTTTCCGATAGTTGGGCAACTCCATCCATACGAATTGCATTTTGGGCAAGGTAGAGAAAATAAAATAACAGCTGTATTAAGTTTTTGCACACTGGAACAGAAAACTGCCCTTACCATCCACGAACACACTAAAATAACAGGCTTTGGCTGCTTTTGTTCGGGAAAACGTATATTTATACATTAAGTTAAACTATAATTTAATACATCTCAACCCTTGCTTTCATGAAAAAATACATAGCTACCCGGCTCATTTTGATAATTTGTAGCGTAGCAGGTTACAAACAGACTTCGGCGCAATCCACTTCGCCCTACCCCTTTCAGTCCTTCCGTTTTCGGTACATAGGTCCCGATGGCAACAGAACCATCGCAGTGGCAGGAGAAGCCGGCAATCCGGAGGTAGCTTATGTAGGTGCGGCATCAGGAGGCATATTCAAAACCAATGATGGCGGAATTCATTGGCAGCCCATCTTTGATGAAATGGACAATGCAGCCATCGGCGCCCTTGCCGTCTCTTCTTCCCACCCAAAACATGTGTGGGCAGGAACCGGAGAAACATTCATCATCCGCCCTGCACATCCCAATGGAAATGGTGTATATAAATCGACAGATGCCGGAAAAACCTGGCGCCATATGGGACTTTCGGCCACCGTTCGTATCAGTCGTGTGATCATTCACCCCACCGATACCAATACTGTTTATGTAGCTGCGCTTGGCAGTACACATGCGCCGCAAGCTGAACGAGGCATTTTTAAAACCACCGATGGTGGAAAGAATTGGAGTAAAGTATTATTCGTTGACGATTTAACCGGATGCAGTGATCTGTCCATCAATCCGCAGCAGCCGGATGAATTGGTGGCAGCGATGTGGCAGGTCAGCATGACGACCGCTCAATTAAAGAGTGGTGGTCCGGGGAGTGGGTTTTATCGCACAAGAGATGGGGGTAAAACCTGGCAACCCCTGCGCAATGGACTCCCCTGGGGAAAAGAGCACCCCGTTGGTAAAACTTCCGTCGATTATGCTGCGGGACTACCACGCGTAATTTATGCATTGGTAGAAGATACCGTGCCAACGCTTTACCGGTCTGCCGATGGGGGTGATAGTTGGCAACGGATGCAGCAAAATCATTCCCTCGCGCAGCGAGGCCCTTACTACACGCGTGTGCGCGTATCACCGCAAGATGAAAACAAATTATATACC
>JBEIUM010000100.1:0-8713 GCA_040374385.1 Sediminibacterium sp.
GTCACATTTTCAGCAACTATATGCAGCCGCTCAAGCAGAGAATTGTAAACTAAAGTTTGTCGCAACCTATCAAGCAGGTAAAGCTTCGGTTGGATTACAGCATATTGCTGCAGGCTCAGACTTTTATCATTTATATGGGAAGGATAATCTTATCTTATTTTATACGGAACGATATCCCGAACAACCCATGGTGATAAAGGGTGCCGGTGCGGGGGCTGACGTTACTGCCTCTGGCGTCTTTGCTGATATTATACGGGTAGCCAGATAAAAATTCAATTGCTTTCATGTTGATCAATGCTGCTATACGACTTCAATTTTCTCCACTCATTCATGGGGGTGGGCAGGCAGTATCCGACGGCAGTATGATTGAAGTGCGTTCCCCCGCTACTGTTGCAAATATGGTTTGTGGTTTTGATGTGTTAGGATTTGCAGTTGAGGAGCCATATGATACCATGCAGCTTCAATTAAAGCATGAAGCGGGAATAACTATTATACACGAAGATCATTTTGGCTTATCCATCGATCCATTACATAACGTGGCGGGTGTTGCCTTAATCGCGATGCTGGAAGAAATCGGCAGGCAAGATATCGGACTAGAGCTGCGCATCCGGAAGCAGATTAAGCCGGGTAGTGGTGTTGGTTCGAGTGCTGCTAGCGCAGCCGGGGCTGTTGTTGCGGCCAATGAACTGCTGCAGCTATCTTTCAGTAAGGAGGACCTGGTGCGCTTTGCCATGCATGGTGAAAAACTGGCTTCAGGGGTTAAACATGCAGATAACATTGCACCCTGTATCTATGGGGGCGTTACCTTGATTCGATCCATTTTTCCACTCGATATTGTAACACTGCCCGCCCCCGATCTGTATGTAACCATTGTACACCCTCAAATTGAAGTAAGAACATCCGATGCCAGAAGCATTTTGAAACAGCATTTACTGCTGCGCGATGCCATTCGTCAGTGGGGTAATATAGCAGGTCTTGTTGCTGGGTTACTAAAAAATGATCATGCCCTGATTGGTCGTTCACTGGAGGATGTAATCATAGAACCCGTAAGAAGTATTTTAATACCGGGATTCGATGAAGTTAAAAAGCGCAGCAAAAACGCCGGTGCATTGGGTGGCGGTATTTCTGGTTCCGGGCCTTCCATATTCATGCTTAGCTCCGATGAGAAGACAGCACAAGCAGTCGGTGCTGAGATGCGTGCTATTTATTCCGCGATTGGACTCGACCACCATACTTATGTGACCCGTATTTGTTCTACCGGAATCAGAACGAATTGGACTAAGCCGAATTCTGTCAACTGATATCATATATTCTTTTTGAGATGAACTTTTATTGCCTACAGGATCCATCTTATTGTGTCAGTTATGAAGCGGCGACTATTAAGGGTCAGGCACCTGCCAAGGGACTTTTCTTTCCAGAGAAAATACCTGTATACGCACCTGCCGAGATGCGGGCATTGCTGGCTTTGCCTCCGGTGGAATTGTCATTCCGAATTATGCAACCCTATGTCTCGGGCTCGATTCCCGATGAGGTTTTGTGGAACATTGTAACTGCCACCATTGACTTCCCTTTCCCCCTGCACGCCATCACCCCAGATATCTCTGCACTTGAATTGTTTCATGGGCCTACCCTGGCATTTAAAGATGTGGGCGCTCGTTTCATGAGCAGGTGCCTGGGGTATTTTTCCCGTCATTCCGACAATAAGGTGACGGTGCTGGTAGCAACTTCCGGTGACACCGGTGGTGCGGTAGCGAATGGATTTTTAGGTGTGGAGGGCGTTGAAGTGATTATTCTATATCCACGTGGTAAGGTGAGTCCAATACAGGAATTACAACTGACCACCTGTGGTCAAAATATCACTGCCTTATCAGTTGAAGGTAATTTCGATGATTGTCAGGCAATCGTGAAAGAGGCATTTACAGATGAACAACTCGGAAAAAAATACCAGCTTACTTCTGCTAATTCCATCAATATAGCCCGCTGGTTACCGCAACAATTGTATTATTTCTTTGCCCTGCAACAATGGAATGATTTGGATGCCCCGCCGGTGATAGCGGTTCCAAGTGGGAATTTCGGCAACCTGGGTGCCGGACTCCTTGCGCTGAAATCAGGTTTACCGGTACAGCATTTTATCGCTGCCTGTAATGCCAACGATGCAGTTGCTGCCTTCCTGCAGGGAGCTGCTTACACTCCGCGCCCTGCAGTATCGACGCTTTCAAATGCAATGGATGTGGGAGATCCCAGTAATTTTATTCGCCTACTTGAAATATTTTGTCAGCAAGAAGCATCCGTTCGGCAATTTGTTACTGGATATTCGATTACGGATGAGGCAACATTGCAAGTCATAAAGCGTGTTTATCAAACTTATGGATATTTGCTTGACCCCCATGGCGCCGTAGCAATGCTTTCTCTTGAGCAATACTTAATTCAACATGAAAAACAAAGAGGTATATTTTTAGCTACAGCCCATCCGGTAAAATTTCCTGATGTTGTTGAGCGGGCAACCGGAATCCAGCCTGATTTTCCACCAGCTGCCAGCGCCTTGCTACACAAAGAGCAGCATTTCATTTCGATGCAACCGCGCTACGATGACTTTAAAACATGGATGTTAGAGCGATAATAACTTAAAAGCATTCGAAGTAAACGAATTCCTTTTGTTGTGCAAACCACCAAAACTGTTAGAACATTTTTCTCAGGTCAACAATGTATTGTTGGGTTCCTTCCATGTTGATAAGGCCTTTTCTGGGTCTGTCAAGATCTACGATCAAATGGATGCAGGCACATACCATGAGGGAAAATACCATGCTGATGAGAAATGGATTTCGAGATTTGGTTTGCTGGAAGCCTAAAATAAAGCTACAAATGATACAAAGCATGAAGAGTAGCCAGAGTATCGAATCAGGTACGGTTGCATTCTTTTCAGCGGTTCGGTTGATTACGATATCGAGCATGGCATTCAGCGAGGGAATCATCTGATTCGAAGCCACCAGGTTGTCTTTTATTTTAGATGCCCTTGCCACTTCATCCCAGATAAGATTTCCAATGCTATCTGTCGACACGAGCGCTGCATTTTCTTTTGAAATATCTTCGCCTGCCTGAAAATAATTGATACGGGCTTCTACATACTCCTTCAACTGCGCCCGTAAAGAATTTCGGGTTGAATCCGGGTAGAGATCACAGCGAAGAATAACAGTTCCTATGTCATTTGCCTCTGTTACCATAACATTCCTGCGTGATTCATACCTGGAAGCCGACATGCTGAATGTAAAAGCTAAGAGAAGAGCAAGTAAACCTAAGAGTGATCCTTCAATCGGATTGATGGTATCATCTACATACGAGCTGAACGGACGAAGCGTCGCCATTTTTTTCGCCACATAGTATACGAGCATCATCAGTATGAAGAGCGTTGCTGATATTTGAATGGCATCAAATCCTGATAAGAAAGATGGAGTCATATGAAATCGATTAATAACTGATGGTAATATATTCATCTACTGTTTGTCCGCCCCAGTCCCTGACCCTGTCTGACACCCACTTATTGAAGCGTTTACTTTTGATGAGTTTTATTTTTCCCTCGCGTTTACAAACCTTACCCTGGTTGATGATTGCTTCCTGGCTAATAATAGTGCCATTGAATTCCATTTCGGTGGCTGATATCATTTGAAGTGTTCCGTCCATCGTCATATAGCCCTTCTTATCTCTGCCTATTTGCTTACCTACAATACGGTATTTCCCATTACCCAAACTGGTTACTGTAGCTTTTCCCGGTTTATCCCAACTCATCCACTCTGCCCAGAAAATTTCAATATCACGGGTGCCGGTACGTATGGTTGGCAGCGCAACAGTTTTATTGCGGGTATAAAATCCATCAACATGAACATTTCTGCCAAACCCACAGGCAAAACCACCGGCAGTCGAAGTTTGCTGAATCGTCACTCCTTTATCAGTGAACTCAAAGCTAACCCGACAACTGGAGTCTTCATTTGTTCTATAAAAAGTTCTGCTACCATACACCAGGAGGGAGTCTTTGATGAGGCCAAGGTTATTGGCAGGTGCTCCTGTTGAATACCTCAAGTGGAAAAGACATTTATTGTTGACAGGCTCAGATACCACCAGTCTGCCAAAGGGCCCCCCTGATTTCGCAGCTTGCGCTTCCGTTTTTTCGTTCAGCGTATAGGTACCCGGCACAAGCGGAGATACCATCGAGGGGGCTTGTGCAAAATGATAAGCCGGGAGTAACATGGCAAGTATCAGCGGGAATAGTTTCATTGGCAAGATTTTTCTAAAATTAAACATCCTTTTTGAAAATGAAGGGGTGCCATAAAAAAATGTATAACACGATACATTCGTTCTAGACCCCCCGCGCTCAATTTTTCTGATTTCCTTCTGTTGGATTCAACCTAATCAACGGTATGTATTAAAAGTCATATGCTTTTCTCCTTGGTCTTGAAAGAAGGGCTGTTGCTTCCGGATCGGGCTTGCTGAAAGTTTCTCGACTGGGATCCCAGTAAATTTTCTTTTCTAGTTTCATGGACATCCAGTGAAGCAAACATGTGCTGCAGGTTCGATGGCCCACTTCAATGGGTGCAATCGGCTGTTGTTCCGTTTGTATGCACTCCAGCCAATTCAGGTGCTGCTCAGGACTTTCGTATAGTTGTACTTCATGCGCTGCTATAACGGAACTCAGTAAAGATGGGTTACTGGCATACAAGGGATAGATGCCATTCCTGCCAATGATTGGTAAGCCCTGGTTCAGGTTATACGCACCCCGAGCTACCCAGATCCATCCATCTGTTCCTATAAATCGAATACCGTTGGGTGATTCGCTGGAGATAATCATGTGCACACCATTTGCATACAAGGCTTCTGTTCTGCATTTTCCATGAACATCCCACAAGCCATCATACTTATTATCCGTTTGAGGAAATATAGCTTTTCCCCAGATCTCAATGGGACCGCTGTATTCCATATCCATTGCCCAATGAGCAATGTCAATGTGGTGTGACCCCCAGTTCGTTATCATGCCTCCTCCAAACTGTTCGCATCTTAACCAGCCGGGTCGATTATGTATTGTATCTCTTCCCTTACTGCGGTTGTGTACCCGATCTTCCATGAAAGGTACTTCCGGCGTTGTTCCCAACCAGGCATCATAATTCAAACCACCCGGAATGGGCTGAATAATTCTATTTCCACCTGCCGGGTCAACAGGTAATCCTATTTCAATTTGCTGCAACTGACCAATTCTTCCATTTCGAACCAATTCAGCTGCCCGCTTGAATTGAGGCCATGGATCAAGCGAACGCTGCTGACTTCCCAGCTGAACGATTTTTCCTGTAGCCAGCACGGCATCTCTCAATATTTTACCCTCCTCAATAGTGAGCGTTGCCGGTTTCTGTAAATAAACATGTTTACCTGCCTGAACAGCATGCACACTTACTACTGCATGTTGGTGATCGGGCAGACTGATCACAACGGCATCCACTTCCTTATTCAATAGCATTTCGCGGTAGTCATAGTAAACCGCTATTTCCCAGTCACCCCTTAATCCGCCATTTTCTTGTATAGCTGCAACATAGTTTTCGCGGATTATTTCGCTACAAGCGTCGGCCCTGTCACTATCAACATCGCAGACGGCAATAATTCTTGCCTCGCCGAAGCGCGCTAGCTGAGGTATATCATGCCCAATGGCATTTCTTCCACATCCAATAATACCTACCTGTATTCGGTTGCTGGGAGCACTTTTACCGAAAACGGTAGAGGGTACAATCGAAGGAAATTCACTCATAGTGTTATGTCAGCTGTCCGTATGTAGCGGAGCCCACGGTTGGGTATATCGAAAAAATCGCTGTACTATCCGAAAGGCTGATCGATGGAAATACTTTGAGGTGTAAAGAAACGAGGGCCTTCCTCTGTTATATAGAGGCAATCCTCGAGTCGTATACCAAATTCACCCGGTATGGAAATGGTAGGTTCATCGCTGAAGCACATACCAACGCCAATAGGTGTCTTATTGCCTTTCACAAAATTCGTCCATTCATGACCATCCATTCCGATGCCATGACCTGTACGATGCGATAATCCGGGTAGCTTATAATTCTTTTCATAGCCTGCATGCTCAATCACAGCTCTTGCAGCTGCGTCAACCACTTCACAGGGCGCACCCAGGCGGATGGCAGCAAAAGCGGCATCCTGCGCCTTTTTCTCCAGGTTCCAAACGGCTATTTGTTTATCGGTGGGCTTGCCGACTACAATGGTGCGGGTAATATCTGATGCATATCCCTGGCAGGATGTTCCTCCGTCTACCATTACTACATCTCCCTCCATGATTTTCTGTGGCTTACTGCTGCCATGCGGCAATGCGGCATATTTTCCTACCTGTACCGAAGCGCCTCCGGTGAATCCTAATTTTTCAAATGCTGCGGAAATATTTCTTCCCAGTTGCGCCTGCGTCATACCCGGTTGTATCGTGGCAAAGGCTGCTTTATAGGCTTCAATGGTAACATCGTTTGCTTTTTGCATTAAGGCAAGTTCAGCTGCTGTCTTATACATTCTGCATCCGGCTGTCACCGGGGTTGCATCTGTTACCTCCCAGCCTGCGCCCAGTTTACGCACTCCATCTGCTATAAAAAATCGTACACGCTCTTCCATGCCTATGCGACGATATTTTATGCCGCGGTCTTTTACGATACCTGCAATCAGTGCGTAAGGACTTTCATGTTCTTCCCAACACCTTACCTCATCACCAAATGCGGGGTTGATTAATTCACGGGCACGGTCCTCTTCAAACTTGGGGCAAACGTAAGCAATCGCTCCTTTGGCTGGAATCAATAAACCAAAAGTACGCTCACTCTGGCCCCAGCGCATACCGGTAAAATAATTACATGAAGTGGTTCCCTCCATAAAAATCGCATCCAGCTTTTCCTGCTGCATCAGTTGTTGCGCCTTGGCAATACGTTGTTTCCTTTCTTCAACCGAAATGGGTACAATACCCTCCAATGCCGGCTTCAATTGCTGAATTGATAGCGGTAAGGATAATTCCTCTGCGTCTTGGTGTACAGATGCACCAAAGAGGGCAGGACTGATACCCAGCGAGCCGGCAAGCCAGCCGCCTTTGCGTAAAAATGACCGTCTGTTTTCTTTCATAAATTATCTAGTGAGGTAATAAAGATATAAATTAAATCCAGAGGTGGCAAGTCATGGGTTCTTTGCTCAATGGATAAGTTCGAGTACCCTTTCGGCGCCCCCTTTTTATTACTTACCTGCTTTTTTAGTAATTTGTAGTGGTATCATCTTATCGGCAGGCTTGATGTTCAACTGGCATTTCCGGGGTGGAGGAATTTAGTTTACACTGCCTGTACCTTGTTGATACATAAAATGAATGGATAACCTGCCTGTTAAATATGATCCCCGACTGATTTCCTTCAACACTTTGAGGAAGTCGATAGGATGGTTGAGTGTGACTTTATCTCCCGCTATGTTGTTGGGCAATTATTTTCTGGCAGATTGCAGCTATATTCAGGAATCCATCAGTGACTATTATTATACTGTTACCGGAAATCTATTGGTCGGTATGTTTTGCTGTATGGCTTTGTTTTTGATATCTTATAAAGGCTATCCTGGTGAGCAATTAGACGAGTGGCTCACCACCATTGCAGGCATACTTGCATTGGGAGCCGCCTTTATTCCTACCAATGAGCCCTTGATCAAAAGTTGCGCGATCATACATTTACCCTGGGATACTACCCGGAGTTTAACACATAATTTATTGGCCTCTTTATTTTTTATCATGCTGGCCTTGATATCTATGTTGCTCTTCACCAAGGGTAGGGGAGAACCGACTCCGCAGAAAATAAAACGAAACAGGGTTTATATTATCTGTGGTTCTATCATGATGCTGGTAATTATTGTGGTGCCGATCTATCATCAGCTTGTGAAAGCATATCCTGCCTGGGAAAAGTATAAATTGGTATTTTGGTTAGAAACCCTTGCCATGACTGCCTTTGGTATATCATGGTTGGTCAAAGGCGGGCTCTTCCTGCGAGACAGGCCGGCAGTTAATCATCATTAAGCGGGTATGATAATTCTATCAGTCAGGGAACTGGCCAGACCGGGTACAACAACCTTACGCTGCAGCTTACTTTTGTTTGATAAGTACCGCACTCACTACCGATCTCTCTACGCCATTATCACCCGGTCGCACCAGTAATTGATTGCCCACGATCATGCTGGTAGATCCACCTCCATCCAGATTCATGGCATCTGTGCAACTGAGGTCGCGCATCATATTCGATAACTCCAGCAGAGATAAACCCGCATAGCCTGCCGATGGATTATCACCCTCCACCGCAACGATGAGCACAATGCCATTTGCATTATGACCAATGGCACTGCGTGGTCGTGAACCGGTGTTATTGACATTGATGAGTTCAGCAATGTCACTTATTTGCCGGCTACCATTTTTCATCAGCATGGGTGAACCTCCGATGGCAGCTGTTGTCATCCAGCGGCTGCCGCCGGCAGGAAATAGTGCTGTTGGCTCCTGTAAGGGAGCAGTGCCTTCTGCATTGGGTGCCGGTGCCGGATAGCTAAATATATCGTTGTTATTCACGACATGGTAAATCCAGGCGGTGGCCGGTTGACCAGAAGTGGTTATGCCGAAAGCAGCACGTGTAGGGTAATAGGATGTATTAACGCCATTAAACGATCGGCTGAC
>JBEIUM010000253.1:0-3668 GCA_040374385.1 Sediminibacterium sp.
CAAGATTTAATCGGCTCTAAATTACCTGGTCTAATTAGGTATTTATACGCCGTCTCACCTTTGTTTCTTTTTTCAACTTAAATTTGATTGTGAAAGTTCAAGAAGTCAAATACATAGCTGACTATACAATCATTATAAAATTTGATGATGGGGTATCTGGAACTATACACTTAGATGATTTAGTTACGAAAGGCATTTTCAAACCGCTTCAAGACAAAGATAAATTTGCAAAGGTCTATACAACAGGCTATTCGATTGCTTGGTCAAATGAACTGGAAATTGATGCTACTGCTATCTATTCCGATATTACTGGCAAAGATTTTGGAGAAATTTTGAATCCGAGATTTACACATGCCCCAAATTAGTTATCTCTTAAGTGTTATCGTTCGTATGTTCTATAGGGACCATAATCCTCCTCATTTTCATGCTTTCTATGCTGATTTTGAAGGCATTTTTGATATTGAAAAAATGAACTTATTGGCGGTGAACTTCCGCCAAGAGTTTTGGGAATTGTAACGGAGTGGACTGCACTTCATCAAGATGAATTATTGGAAAATTGGGAAAGAGCAAGACAGCAAGAAAGTCTTAAAACTATAGCTCCTTTAGTTTAAACATAATTTCAGATAAGTTACAAATTGGGTGAGTATAAGCATTTATGAAGCGAATAGCCACTGTCAATCGCCGCATGTTACATGCCGGTTTAGGCGAATTGATCCGGCTGAAAGCCCAAAGAACTACCATCCATTTTCCCGGCTACTTCCATTCAGAGATGATTTGTCGTAATTTAAATTCTGAAAAATTCTATCACTATGTCTGCACCCAAAGGTTTGTTTGCGATTTTTTTCGTTGTAGATATTGCCTTCATTCTATACTGGACCATCACTTACTTTCACCTGTTACCGCCGGCATTGCTCTACAGAGATTATACCAATCCAATAATAGTAGATTGGAACTGGTCTTTTTTTCCAATCGATATGCTGATTTCAGCATCCGGACTACTCAGCATCCAACTCTATCGTTCGAAATCTAAACAATGGATGCTATTTGCCCTGGTGTCTTTGCTGCTCACCCTGTGTTCCGGCCTCATGGCCATCTCATTCTGGATCTTTCATAAAGATTTTGATTGGGGCTGGTGGATACCTAATCTGTTTCTGTTCTTGTATCCATTATTTTATATGAACAAAATAAGAAAGGAACTTTTGCCATAGTCACTGGTATAAGGGTCGAATCACTTCATTCAATCAGTTAGGTTTGATAATTGTTACCCTATATGTGAAATATACATTCGATAACCCACCATCACAGCAGTCAAATACCCGAAGTTCTTAATTATGATTACCGCTTGGGTCACTGCTTCAACCCAAAAAGTGAGTTGAGCCTCATCTTAATTCTCTTCGAAAACTATATGCAACCCCAATATTCCACATGAACACCCGGGTGTCAGGTATGGCGGATCTCAACTTCTGGTTGATTGTTGATTGTAATAGAAAAGGGAACTTATTGCTTCCCAATGAAGCCGAAGCAGTAAAATTTTTTGGCATGCGGGATTTCATTTTCTCCGACTATGTGACAATTTTTACAATTGCTGGAAGAAATAAATGAGAGAATTATGCAATGAATATCAATTTAAAGGAACATTGGCATTCCTCGATAAAAGAGCTGTCAGTGACTTATCTTGCCATATACGGCACACAACCCACTACCTGGACCGAAAAACTAACTCAGGAATATAACGACAGTGTTGCGACAAAACTAAAGAACCAATAAAAAAGGCATACAATAGGGTAGATGAAAATAGTAAAATAGGAGGATGCAGGCTCTACAGTGAGTTTGTCTTTCACCAATATCACTTGAAAAGACTATTATATATAGCTGCCTGCCCTTCTGTCAACTCTCTCATCTTTATCAATTGATAGATTGTTCCACCATTTTTCACTTCAGTTTCTAGTTGCAGTCCGCCTTTTTCCAGGTAGTTGGCATAATCAATTTCACGGGTTGTATAAATTAATTCAAACACATCCATGAGCGATCTGCCTGCAGCCTGCTCGCAGGCTTCCTGAAATTCCGCATCTGTGAATCCACGTTGAAGTTCTTTATAATACTTCCAGTATAACCTGTGCATGACATCATCCAGCGAGCGTTCATTCCCAGTGCTGCTCCTGATCACCAGATCCAGAATCAATCCCACAATAGGCCCCTTCTCATAATAAGAGATGGCTTTATTGGGGTCCTTACCAATATTACCATTCGGACCATCACTCCAGGTATTATAACTGGCCTGAATAAGTGACTGGTATTTCTTACCGGGATGATTTTCATAATTGGTGATGTTATTCGAAAAATTGCCCAGTACCATATTTTCATCAATCACACCTGCCCGCTTGGCTATGACATATTGATAATACACCGACAATCCCTCGCTCACCCATAGCAGATTGGTTCGGTTTTCCTTATCGTAATCAAATGGTCCCAGCTCCAGGGGCCGAATTCGCTTGATATTATAATGATGGAAATATTCATGCGTTAAAAATGTCATCATCCGGTTTTTGCCGGCTGGGGTATTCAATTCGTTGCCCGAAAAACTGACAGCAGCACTGTTGGAATGTTCAATGCCGCCCCTCCCCGGCCCAATGGCTAAAAATGTATATTCATCGTAAGGGATATCATTGAATATTTGCGCTGCCGTCGATATGATTTTTTTTAAGTCCTGCATGAAACCCTCCTGATCAAATTTTCCTATCTGATACCCGATAAAATGATGCTGTTTATTGTTGACCTCAAAGGAAGGAAGCTTTTCTAAGTTACCCAGCAACATCGGACAATCATACAACTGATCAAAGTTGCTGGCAGTATAGGTATATGGGGCTGAAGTCTTGGCTAATCCCGTTGCAATCTGATTCCAGCCTGATGGCAATGAAACCGTCAAGGAAGCTTCCTTGTTCAACTGCTGATCGATGTACAGCAGCAGGCTGCTGAATAAAAGAAAAGCATGCGCCGTATCCACATAACTATTGGCGACAAACTTTCGATTACACAACACATCATAGTCAATCACAACGGGTTTCTTGCCATTCGTCGCGATCTTCCATGCATTGGATGCAATGCCTTGCACATAAGTCGGCCGACCATTTATGTTCACTGTAAGGCTGGAAAGGTTCTTATCATAATTCATCAATTGATAATACCCTGTTGTCCATTTGGGCAGCTTTACAATCAAGCTGTCATCGCCCGGCTTTTGAATGGTCATCTTGACGTGTACCAGGTGGCGGGCAGCCTCAGGCATACTGATTTGAAAATGGATCGGTGTTTGCTGACGCTGTGCCTGGGTTAAAATCGGAGCAAAGCAAATGAAATATAAAATATAATAAGTATATCTCATGGCTAGTGTTTTATACTTAAAGATAAATAGATTCATCAACTCTATGCGCCAGGGAAAAAAAACATGCAAGCTATTCATAAGTAAAAGTGGTAACCCGGGCAGCATGATTCGTTACTGTCTATGCCGAAGTCGTATCCGGTAGGAAAAACAACAGAAGGGAACTATTGACGGAAAATTATACCAGTTGGCAACAACCTTTTAGCACCTATCATTGATCACATCGGACTTGAACTGTAAAATCAACTTCTTCATATCCTTGATTTCACGCAGCTTCTGCTCTAAAGAAAGC
>JBEIUM010000101.1:0-8686 GCA_040374385.1 Sediminibacterium sp.
CGATGCCAGTAAATACTCCGATAAAAGAAAAGCCGCCTGGATCTATCACATTCCTCCCGTACAATACCCCGGGGCCATTATTTCCGGTGCAGTAAAATCTATCCTATGTAAATTTGCACTCCCCATATTTGTTGTCCTTGGTATTGCAGGATTTTGGCTCATTGGATGGACTTACATCCCTAATTTTCTCCTCACCCTTGGTATGATAACCACCTATTGTTTTTTATTCGTTTATCTCTCCTACAATACCATGCCATTCTCACAGAATATGTTGGATAAACAAAAGGGGGTATCCTTTTTCATCAGGCTTTTTTTAGGCTCACTTCCATTTATTTTTGGAGGACTGCATTACCTGATTTTCAAAATGCTTCCCGTGGTCATCTTACTCATGTTACTTTCTTTCGCTTCCAGTTGGCTGCTCATCGGCTCTCTGTATCAAAAAAGAGTAGAGGGCTGGATTTTCAAAGAAGAAGTTGAACCGGATGTTTAAATTATATGGGTATTAAATTAAATAATTATAAACACTATAGTTATTTTGGTTAGTGTTACCTGTACATGATGCGAAAAGCGTCGTTCCGGGCTTCTGCAAAGCTTAAAATATTCACATCTGCATTTTTACTTCTTTTTCGGGGTGGGATGTAGTAACTTTGCAGTCCGTTAAGAACGTGATCTGTTCTTCATTATTTAAAGAATAAAAATTTCAAACCATGGAAAATAATTCCGCAGCTAAATGTCCCTTCTCCGGCGGCTCAGTCAAGAAGAGTGCAGGTGCAGGCACCAGCAACCGTGATTGGTGGCCCAACCAGCTAAAAACACATATTCTGCGCCAGCACTCTGAGTTGTCCAATCCAATGGACAAAAATTTTAATTACGCGGAAGCCTTTGCATCGCTGGACCTGGCCGATGTGAAGAAAGACATTGAAGAGGTGATGACCACTTCTCAGGATTGGTGGCCGGCTGACTATGGTCATTATGGTCCTTTCTTCATCCGCATGGCCTGGCACAGTGCAGGAACCTACCGCATTGCCGATGGTCGTGGTGGTGGAGGCGCGGGTCAGCAACGTTTTGAGCCCCTGAACTCCTGGCCCGATAATACCAATCTCGACAAAGCGCGTTTGTTGCTTTGGCCGGTGAAACAGAAATACGGCAAGAAATTATCCTGGGCAGACCTGATGATCCTGGCAGGTAATTGTGCACTGGAATCCATGGGTTTCAAAACTTTTGGATTTGCCGGTGGACGTGAAGATGTCTGGGAACCCGCTGAAGATGTGTATTGGGGAACGGAAACCGAATGGCTGGGTGACAAACGTTATACCGGTGATCGTGAACTAGAAAATCCACTCGGTGCCGTACAAATGGGATTGATCTACGTGAATCCGGAAGGCCCTAACGGTAACCCTGATCCTATTGCTTCTGCCAGAGATATTCGCGAAACTTTCGGACGCATGGCAATGAACGATGAAGAAACGGTTGCCCTGATTGCCGGCGGACATACTTTTGGTAAAACACACGGTGCTGCTGATCCTTCCAAATATGTAGGTAGAGAGCCGGCTGGTGCTACTTTGGAAGAACAAAGTACCGGCTGGAAAAATACCTTCGGAACCGGAAAAGGTGGTGATACCATAACCAGTGGACTCGAAGGTGCATGGACAACCACTCCAACCCAGTGGAGTAATAACTATTTTGAAAACCTTTTTGGCTTTGAGTGGGAACTCACCAAATCTCCAGCAGGCGCTCATCAATGGAAACCCAAGAACAACGGGGGTGCAGGAACTGTACCTGATGCGCATGACCCTTCTAAGAAACATGCCCCTTTCATGCTGACAACTGACCTGGCGCTCCGTTTCGATCCGGCTTACGAGAAAATATCCCGTCGTTTCTACGAAAACCCCAGTGAGTTTGCAGATGCGTTTGCCCGTGCCTGGTTCAAATTAACGCACCGCGATATGGGACCTCGTAGTCGTTATGTAGGATCCGAAGTACCTGCAGAAATTCTGATTTGGCAAGATCCTGTTCCTGCGGTGAACCATCCTTTGGTGAACGATCAACAAATCGCTGACCTCAAGAAGCAGTTGCTCGCCTCCGGACTTACCGTTGCACAACTTGTTGGTACAGCCTGGGCTTCTGCATCCACTTTCCGTGGTTCTGATAAGCGCGGCGGTGCCAATGGTGCCCGCATTCGACTGGCTCCACAAAAATTCTGGACGGTCAACAACCCAGCACATTTGTCTGCTATTCTCGATACCCTCGAAAAAATTCAACAGTCATTCAATGCAGCGAATGCAGGTGGTGCACAAATTTCTCTTGCCGACCTGATTGTATTGGGTGGCGTTGCCGGTGTGGAAGAAGCTGCCCATTTGGGTGGGTTCCACCTCAGCGTGCCATTTACGCCCGGTCGCACTGATGCATCACAGGAACATACTGATGTCACTTCTTTCGCTGTACTTGAACCAAAAGCCGATGGTTTCCGCAACTATGCTGCCGGTCATTATGGAGCCATTGCAGAAGACCTGCTGGTGGACAAAGCACAATTGTTGAACCTGACTGCTCCTGAGCTGACCGTATTAATCGGTGGCTTACGCAGCATCAACATCAACTTTGATCAATCGAATCATGGTGTTCTGACCAAGAAACCCGGAGTACTGAGCAATGACTATTTTGTCAACCTGCTTGACCTGGGAACCAGCTGGACTCCTACCACGCCGCATAAAGATGTGTTTGAAGGGCGTGACAGAAAATCTGGCGAACTCAAATGGACCGGTACCCGTGCTGATTTGGTATTCGGATCTAACTCGGAGTTGCGTGCATTGGCTGAAGTTTATGCCTGCGATGACATGAAAGAAAAGTTCGCTCAGGATTTTGGTGCAGCCTTTGCCAAAGTGATGAACCTCGACAGATTTGATCTGAAGAAATAAAATCAATTTTTAAACGCATAACTACAAGAGGCCGTCTCACTAGGACAGCCTCTTTTTTTATTTTCCGGATTTGATACGAACATTTCACTGTTGGGTAGGACGAAAGAAATCCGGAAAATTATTGGAACCCCCTAAAAAATTTCCATACCTCGGTGGCATATTCTATGTCTCGATTTTGTGCTCCGGAAGCAGCTGTTGTGGCTGAAAATACAGATAGACTGGGAACTGCATGTCCGGCACCATTCAGTACGTAGTATACCAGTGGGAATGCCCCAGTATAGACTCGCTTCTCTACATTACCGGCATCATTCGTATTCACATTGAAAGTGGTAACTATCGGCGTTACATTGGCGAGGTTATTTCGTTGCAACCAGTAATTCAAGGTAGCAGATTGGGAAACAACTCTCCCTCTATTACAGGCCCCACCTAGATTGGCAACACATCCTCCGTCTGCGGGCATCGCCGGATCTAATGTACCATGGGTAAGTAGGATGGGCAGAGGAATAGTTGAACCATTGCTGCAGGCACCGGGTGCAGGATTCAATGGTAGATTACCGCTTGACACTGCAATTGCTTTAATGGTTGTAGGAAAATTAAATGCATAAGAAAAGGTCATCAAAGCCCCATTACTGGTACCTGTGAGATACATATTATTAGCAGTTAATCCCATCTCCTGAGACAGTCTGGCCATCAACTGTTGCAAAAAACTCAGGTCATCACCTTGCGCACCGGATTGGTCATCATTTCGACAGTCATTCCAGCCGGGATTGCCCTGGCTATCGGTACTTCCCTCCGGATAAACAACCAGTATTCGAGCAGTATCGGCTACATTCCTAAAAACGCTGAGTGGGTGCGCTCCCGGCTGTGCCACATCCAAACCTGCTCCCCCACCCCCATGCAAAACCATCACCACAGCCAGCGGCTTGGTAAGTCCGACAGGTCGATATACCAGGAATTTGCGGGACAGGTTATTGACTTGAATAGTCTGAGTGCTGAGTCCCTCAGGGTAAGGAAAACTGTTGCCTGGTGGGGTTGGAGAGGTAGAATTCTTCTTAGAACACCCCATGCACATCATGTGGATGAACAGCAGTGAAATTAATAAATATTTTTTCATACCCTATTGTGACTCTCACATATAGAAAAGGTTTAAATAAAGTAATTTCAAGTGAAGCACATAAATCCCGAGTTGGATTTAATAACTATTTGTCCACCAGTGCTAATCATACAGTTTTGCAGTAAGACTCAGTTCAAATCACCTTTGTAAAAATGGTATATCTATAAAATTTATTATACAAAATCATAACCTCTATTTATATTTCCTATATACATTATAAATAGTCAGCCCCCCTTTTTTACTGCAATTTTGCCAAAATCAAATTCCATGAGTAAAGTAAAAATTACGGTAGCCAATGGTGATGGTATTGGACCAGAGATCATGAAGGCCACACTCGACATCCTGCTCGCTGCAGGAGCACAAATTGAAATCGAAGAAATTGAAGTAGGTGAAAAAGTATACCTCGCGGGTAATACATCCGGCATCTCCAATGATTCCTGGGATATTATACGGAGAAACAAAGTTTTCCTAAAGGCCCCTATTACAACACCTCAGGGGGGTGGCTATAAAAGCCTGAATGTAACTACCCGAAAATTCCTGGGTCTTTACTCAAATGTACGTCCTTGCAGAAGTTTGCATCCATTTGTCAGCACCAAACATCCGGTAATGGATGTGGTGATTATTCGTGAGAACGAGGAAGACTTGTATGCAGGTATCGAACACCAACAGACAGACGAAGTGGTACAGTGTCTGAAATTGATCAGCCGCCCGGGATGCGAGAAAATTGTGCGCTATGCATTTGAATATGCAAAGCAGCAAAATCGCAAGAAAGTAACCTGCTTCACCAAAGACAACATCATGAAGCAGTCCGACGGTTTATTTCACCAGGTGTTTGATGAAATTGCGAAAGAATACCCAGATATCATCAATGAACATTGGATCATAGATATAGGTGCAGCCAAACTCGCCGATACACCCGAAGCTTTCGATGTAATTGTAATGCCCAACCTCTATGGAGACGTTCTGAGTGATGTGGCTGCGCAGATTGCCGGCTCTGTAGGACTCGCGGGTTCTGCCAACATTGGTGAAGAGTGCGCCATGTTTGAAGCCATTCATGGCTCTGCTCCCAGAAGAGCAGGTCAAAATGTGGCCAACCCTTCGGGTTTGCTGCAGGGAGCTATTATGATGCTCAACCATATCGGACAAACACCGGTGGCAGAGAAAATTCAGAATGCCTGGCTGAAGACACTGGAAGATGGCATTCACACTTATGACATTTTCAAAGAAGGAACGAGCAAGCAGAAAGTAAGTACTTCCGATTTCGCAAAAGCAGTGATAGCCAATCTCGGACAAAAGCCGGTTGTTTTACAACCCGTTTCGTATGCAGAAAACAAGCCAATGCATTTACCGAAATATCAGCGCAAGGCACGCGCCAACAAAGAACTGGTAGGCGTTGACCTTTTTGTGCACTGGAGTGGATTGAGTCCGGATGAACTCTCAGAAACAGTAAAGAAAGTAGCAACTGCCGGTACGGAATTGACCATGATTACCAACCGAGGTATCAAAGTATGGCCCCAGGGCTTCCAAGAAACATTCTGCACTGACCACTGGCGTTGTCGTTTTAAACCAACCCAAGGGAACCAAATCACCCCTGAGACAATTGTTCAGTTATTGAACAATGCCTTAAAACATAAAGTAGAGGTCATCAAAACTGAGAACCTCTATAATTTCGATGGTAAGGCAGGTTATTCACTGGGTCAAGGACAGTAATCAGCGGCATTCTTTGAATGCAAATGATGACAATAAAAAAAGCAGCGATCTAACTACAGTTCGCTGCTTTTTTTTAAGTAGGTTTTTTAAAGTACAGGCTTCTTGCCTAATATATCCTCAATACTCACAAATGAAATATTCCCGAGATTCAGTTTACGAATACCTGCTTCGATCTTAGCACGATCACCTACGATAATAACCAACATATTATCGGGCACCACAAATTGATTCGCAGCGGCCATCACATCTTGTCCGGTTACCGCCAATACTTTTCCTACATAACCATTGTAATAGCCATCGGGCAACTGATATAAAATCTGAGCCCCCAAGGTGCCTGCCAAGTCGATGTTGGTTTCAAATAGTCGGGCATATCCCAAGGCATTATAATTCTTCCCCCTTGTCAATTCGTCCGTAGGTATGGGCTGACTAATTTTATCGAACTCAATAAAGAATTCACCCAATGCAGGTCCGGTAACATCTGTTTGAACTGAGGAGGAGGCAACAAAAGGACTCGGCATGTTCCAGAAGCTGAAACTAGAGCTGGCACCATAAGCATATCCATGTTGCTCACGAAGATTGGAGTTGAGGCGGGATGTAAACGATCCACCCAAGATGGTATTCAATACATTCACAGCATAGTAAGCAGGATCATTCCTGGCAGGTCCGAGCCGCCCAATTGAAATAACCGACTGTGCTGCACCCGGTTTATCAATTACATAAATGGTTCTTCCCTTCACCTGAGCAGGAACTGGTCTAACCTTATTGGCTGCATTCCCCTTAGGATAAGCAGCAAAATATTTTTCCAGCATAGGCTGTATGGATTGCCTGGTCACATCACCGGCAATAATCAATGTAGAATTACCCGTTACAAAATGAGACTTGTGAAAATTGAGCAAATCTGCTCGCGTAAAAGAACGTATTGAACTTTCATTCGGAAAGCGACCGTAGGGACTGGCTTCCGTAAACATTAGCTGATTGAAGGCACGCTGAGCGATTGCATTCGGATCGTCATAGTTCTGCAGCAGGCCGTTCAATCGCAGTTTTTTCAAACGATCTAACTCACTGTCGGCAAATGCAGGTTGCAATATGATGGTACGCATCAATGCGAGGGCATCTTGGAGTCGTGCCACCGGGGCAGTACAATTTACTTCAGAAGAAAAGGGACGACTGCCGGTTCCTATTTGTGCCCCCAAATATTCAATCTCATCAGACAATTGTAATGCAGAAAATTTACCGGCACCTTCATCCAATGCATCCATAGCAAAAGAAGCGAGACCTTCCTTTCCAAGCGGATCATCATAATTGCCTGTTTGAATCAATAAATTCACCTGCACCATGGGAACATTGTGCTTTTCCATCAAAACCACTTTCAGTCCGTTCGATAACGTAAAACGAACAGGTACTGGCAACTCGAGGTTTTTTACCTGAGCCAATGCCGGTGGACCACTCCGGTCGGGAGCCTGGGAGAAACCGGCCACCAAAGAAGTGCTGAATGACAAGAATAAAAATATTTTTTTCATGATATTATTTTTTGGCGGCTGCTAAATCTTTTTTTCCTTCAGGAACGATGCTCATGACAATACGTGCATCGGATCGTAGGTATTTCCTTGCTGCGGCAGAGATATCAGTAGGGTCTACAGATTTATAGCGCTGCAAATCTTCATTGAAATAATCCGGATTGCCGGTATAGAAAAAATATTCGTTCAATTGGTTGGCCTTTCCGCTAAAACCGCCGGAACGCTCGATCTGTGTGAGAAAACGGGACTCACTTTGATTGACCACACGACCCAGTTCGCGGTCAGCAGGACTTTCGCTTTTTAGTTTATCTATCTCTTCCTGTACAATCTTCTCTATTTGACTCAAACCAATGCCTGGGCGGGCAGTGACAGCTATATAAAACTCGCCTGAAAACTTACTGGAATTTTGAAAAGCAGATACATTTTGTGCAATCTGCAGCTCATATACCAGTCGCTTGTAGAGCCGGGAATTTTTTCCGCCTCCCAGTATCGAGGCCAACAACTCCATTTCAGCACTACCGGGTTGAAAGTTGGCAGGTGACAGCCAAACCATTTGCAGACGAGGCAATTGCACTTTGTCTTCCATGATTACTCTTTTCTCTTCGGTAAGAATAGCGGTTGGGGGACTGGGGGGTAATACAGGCTTCCCGGCAGGAACATCACTGAACCATTTTTCTACTGCTTTACGCGCCTGTGCCAGATCGATGTCACCGGCTATACACAAAGAGGCATTACCGGGTATATAGTACTGAGTGAAAAAATCAGCCACATCTTGTCTGCTGGCAGCTGTGAGGTCTGCCATAGAACCAATAACCGGCCAGGAATATGGATGATCTTTAGGATACAATAAAGCAGGTAATTCTAGGTTAGCCTTACCATAAGGGCGATTTTCATAGGATTGACGACGCTCATTTTTTACGACGTCACGCTGACCATCGACTGTGGAGTCAGTCAGCGAAGCGAGCAGAAAACCCATCCGATCGGATTCTAGGAACAAAGCGAGGTCCAGTGCATTCGAAGGCAGGTCCTCATAATAGTTGGTACGATCTTCCGTGGTAGAGCCATTGTTATTGGCGCCTGCAGCCTCCAGCCATTCGTCAAACTTCCCTTCCGGAACATTTTTAGAACCTTCGAAAAGTATGTGCTCGAATAAATGGGCAAATCCGGTTCGCCCGGGTTTTTCATTGCCGGAACCAACGAAATACCAAACGTTCACGCTGATGCGTGGAATGGTTTTATCCTGGTGCAGGATGACATTCAATCCATTTGGCAAGGTGAACTGCTCATACGGCACTTTTATTTTTTGCGCGTCGGCATGTAAAACAGCCGACAGAAAAAAAGCCAGTGAAAATAATTGCTTCATAGCATGTTTTTTGGGAGAGAAAAGTAGGGGAAAGATACACAGATAAGCCAAGATGCTGTAATCGATA
>JBEIUM010000078.1:0-10636 GCA_040374385.1 Sediminibacterium sp.
CGAGCATTTATATAAGCTTTTGGCATGTATAGATATCATTCGCATTGGCCGGGTACGAGAGATTAAAGTAGCATTAGCGGAACTTAAAAAAGCAATTTTGCTATGAGTCATTATCAAAATATTACCAGAATAAAAGCTGTCCATCTAGCCCTACAGGAGATGGCTAATAAAATACTCTTTGTGGGCGGTGCAACGGTATCGTTGTATACAGATCGCCCATTTGTCGAAATGAGACCCACCGATGATGTAGATATTCTGATTGAATTAGTTGATTACACCGGCTTCACTCAAGTTGAAGAGCAACTCCGACGGAAGGGATTTGTGAATGACATTGAATCAGGAATAATCGGGAGGTACAAAATCAATGGAATTGTAGTGGATGTAATGCCAACAAGTGCAGCGGTTTTGGGTTTTACAAATCGATGGTATGCCGAGGGATTTTTACATTCCATGTATAAGGACTTAGCGCAAGATTGTATAATCCGAATTTTTCAGCCAGCTTATTTTATTGCCACAAAATTGGAGGCATTCAAAGGACGAGGGCAAGGAGATGGCAGAATGAGCTCGGATTTTGAGGATATCGTTTTTGTGCTTAATAATCGAAATGCGATTTGGGATGAAATGCAGCGCAGCGCTCCATTATTAAAACAATACCTCAAAGAAGAATTTAAAAGTCTTTTTGAAACCAATTCTATCTATGAATGGCTAAGTGCACATCTTGCGTACCAGGAACAAAAACGAGTAAGTTTAATTGTTGCAGGCCTGGAAGCGTTTATCACAAATGAAAATAACAGTTAATGTCTGTAAGCTTCACTGCATTTCCTGCTCTGGCAGCGAACTTTTATCAAAAGTTTATATTAGCACCATCGCTGACGATCCGCTTGTCGTGGTCAGCATAGATTAGCTATATAAATAATTTACTTAGTCCCGGCAGAAATCCCCACCAAAGTAAGCCAAGACCGTCCACCTCTGGCAGAGAACCTGTATCAAAAGTTTAGGAAACTTCTACTCAACAAACCACAGCCCACTCATAGTGATTTGATAACACTCAACTGTACGCTTTCCAATGCCCCTACTTACCGATATCAATTCAACTTCTTCTTCAAACTGCTTACCTGCTCCTGTAATGTATTGACCATCCCCGCCAACTGGCTGACATCCCAACGGGGTGCAGGTGTTGCCTTCTGAATAATATATACTGCCCGCCAGATCTCTAACACATCTTCCGCATTCACCTGATAAGGTTCATAGACCGGATTATCACTGAGTAAGGTTAATTTGTTTCTGGACTTAGCATTGCGCAACACACGTTTGTAAACAACACCCTCCTGCTTGGACAAAACAACATAGGTATTGCTGTTCTTCACTTCCTCCAGATCATCCACCTTCTCCCCCACAATCACACTGCCACTGGGGGTCGGTAACATACTGTCACCCAAAATTTCAAATGCCCGGTAATTCCCCGGTGCCAACATGGGCAGGGTAAAAGTATTCAGCTCATCAATGAACTCCGGATCACCATAACCATTGAGATAACCGGCAGCCGCTTTGATGGGCACCAGCTTGATTTCAGCACTCCCACTCTGCAACAATTTACTGTTGCGCCTTCTTTCCAAATAACTGCCACCCGTCTTTACAGAAAGATCTTTAAATAAAAAGTCTTCCAGGCTAATAGAAAACAAATGACAAATGGTTTCCATCACCTCCAGCCGCGGCTCAGCCCGCTCCTCTTCATAGGCGCCGACCAAGGAACGCTTGATGTTTAATTTATTAGCAAATTCTTCCTGGGTCCACCCGCGTAATTTGCGGAGATACTTGAGATTTTTTCCAGCAAATGACATAACTAATGGTTTTAGCAGCAAATTACTAACATTTTTAGTTTCTACCAAATTTTTTTCGTAAAGGGCCCCTTTACCCGCCTACCTGCTTGCTGAACTTAGTCGTATCTTGCAACCATGGCAACACGCAGTAAGAAGAAAAAAACTGACCAACCGGTCATCCTTATCACCAACGACGACAGTATTCATGCACCCGGTATCCGGGCCCTGGTAGAAGCAGTTAAAGGCCTCGGTAAGATTGTGGTCGTAGCACCCGACAAACCCCAAAGTGGCATGGGACATGCCATCACCATCGGTAACCCCCTTCGCCTGCACAAATTGCACCTTTTCGAAGATGTAGAAGCCTACAGTTGTTCAGGTACCCCGGTCGATTGCGTAAAACTGGCAGTGGATAAAGTATTACACCGCAAACCGGATATCTGTCTGAGTGGCATCAACCACGGCGCCAACCACTCCATCAACGTGATTTACTCCGGCACCATGTCGGCAGCACTGGAAGCATCCATCGAATCGATTCCCAGCATTGGCTTCAGCCTGCTCGACCTGAGCATCGAAGCCGATTTTACCGCCTCAGCTCACTATGCACGTTCACTGGTGGAACAAATGTTGAAGAAACCACTGCAGGAACCTCATCTCTGCCTGAATGTGAATATTCCGAAAGGCCCACTCAGCGAGATCAAAGGGGTACGTGTATGCCGGCAGGCCTATGCGAAATACGACGAAGAATTTGACGAACGCAGAGACCCGAATGGCAGAAGATACTATTGGCTCACCGGCGTATTCGTTAACTTCGATAAGGGAAAGGATACAGATGTTTGGGCGTTGAAAAATAATTATGTGAGCGTAGTACCTGTTCAGTTCGACCTGACCAACCTGCCACTAAAAAAGAAACTCGAAAAAATATTGGCATGAACCCATTGCTGAAAGATAAAATACCACTGGGCCTGCTGCTCGGATTTACAACACCCTTATTGGGGTTCCTCATTTTCTACCTGGTACGATTCAGTAGTTTTTCCGTGAAAGAGTTCATTGAGGTATTGCTGATAGAAAAACCACTCTTGTCGGGAATTATCACCATTTCCCTCGTTGCCAATGTATTTATCTTTACGATCTATATCAATATCAAACACGATAAAACCGCTATTGGTATTTTCATCGCCTCACTGATCTATGGTCTTTTTGCTCTTTACCTGAAATGGTTTTGATGCGCGCTAAACCCGGCACCCATGCCTACCCGATACTACATCATAGCAGGAGAAGCCAGCGGTGATCTGCATGGCAGTAACCTCATCCGTGCACTGAAAAAACAAGACCCCGGCACTGACATCCGCTGCTGGGGCGGCGACCTGATGGAAGCGGCAGGTGGCACCCTCGTAAAACATTACCGCGATCTGGCATTCATGGGTTTTTGGGAAGTGATCAAAAACCTACGCGTTATTTTACGCAACCTCTCCTTCTGCAAAAAGGATATAATACAATTCAAGCCCGACGTGGTCGTTTGCATCGATTACCCCGGATTCAACTTACGCATAGCTGAATGGGCACACCAGCAAGGACTGAAAGTAGCTTATTATATTTCTCCGCAGGTTTGGGCATGGAAAGAGAAGCGGGTGATAAAAATGAAAAAGGTAATCGACCGCATGATCTGTATCCTGCCATTCGAGAAAGACTATTTTGAGCGGAAATGGAACTGGCAGGTAGACTATGTTGGTCACCCGCTGTTGGAAGTGGTTGAACACCTGCAAAAAGAAAAAGCCACAGAACAACTGAACTGGTTGTCAGGTAAAGCAGTACCCGGCAAACCACAGCAGCCCATAGTTGCCCTGCTTCCCGGCAGCAGACAACAAGAGATCTTAACGGTTCTTCCGCCCATGCTGGAAGTAACACGACAGTTTCCCGGCTACGACTTTGTAGTAGCGATGGCCCCCGGCATCGAACCCGGTTTTTATCAGCAACTGCTGCAGCCTTATCCGAATGTCTGGCGCGTACACAATCAAACACATACCCTCCTGCTGCAGTCCACTGCAGCCATCGTAACCAGTGGAACAGCTACGCTGGAAACAGCCCTGCTGGGCATACCGGAAGTAGTGGTGTATAAAGGAAGTCCGATCAGTTACTTCATCGCAAAAAAACTGATTGACATTCCTTATATCTCACTCGTTAACCTCATCATGCAAAAACGGGTAGTGACTGAACTGATACAAGATCAGCTTACTGCTAACAATCTGGCAGTGGAATTAACAAGTTTGTTGTCGGATTCGGATCGCATGCGCGAAATAAAGGAAGACTACATCGCCCTGCAACAACGCCTGCATACCGGTGGTAACGCCTCATCAAAAGCTGCCGATATCATCTGCCGCATGGCAACCGATTCTACTTCATCAGCATCGGCCGAATCACCAGCTTGAACAGCATCACCAATAACCCTAACAGGAAAATAATCAGGGAGATCCGATTCATGCCATGCATGTATTTCATCCAGCTATCGGCCGGTACATCGGTTCTTTTCTTTTTGATATAGAGGTATTCAGCCATTTGTCGGAGAATGCCCATGGGATTGAAATTTTTTCAAAGGTACTGTCTGCCACGATGCAATCATCCTTTGTTTAACTGATATTTGCAGTAAACCCTTTGCCTTGCAAAAATTACTACTTGCCACCAGCCTGATCTTTTGTTTCCTTCAATCTCAAGCTCAATTCCGCATCGAGCGGATTGATATCGTGCGTGACTCCTTCGGGGTACCCCATATTTTCGCACCCACCGATCCGGAAGTGGCTTACGGACTGGCCTGGGCAGCAGCAGAAGATGATTTTTTTACCATCCAGGAGTCGCTGATCACCGGTAAGGCCCTCTCCGGCATCTACAAAGGAAAAGCGGGGGCACAAACTGATTTCATCATTCATATGTTGGGGATACCTCAACTCGTGGAAGCCCGCTACGATAAAGACCTGAGTCCATCATTTCAACGATTGCTGGAAGGATATTGCGCCGGCTTAAATGCCTACGCAAAGGCACATACAAAAGAAATACTACTCAAACGTGCCTTTCCGGTAACACCTAAAGACCTGATCCAGTATTCTGTACTGCAGCTATGCGTGCTTTCAGGAGCTGATAAAGCCCTGACCTCCATTTTCCGCGGCACACAACCACTGCTCACAAATTTACAGCCCGGAGGCAGCAATGCATTCGCCTTCAACAGCCGGAAAACCAACAACGGTCATACCTTTCTCACCATCAATGCACACCAACCCCTGGAGGGACCGGTAGCGTTTTATGAAGCACATCTGTGCAGCGAAGAAGGATGGAATATCCTCGGCGCCAACTTCCCCGGCGCCCCCTGCATCCTACATGGTGCCAACGAATTCCTGGGTTGGGCACACACCGTGAATAACCCGGATAAAGTGGATGTATACCAACTGGCAACAGACCCGCAACGGCCACTCCAATACAAAGTCGATGACCAGTGGCTCACACTGGAAGAGAAAACAGTTTCCCTGAAAGTCAAGCTGGCAGGCATCATCGTATCCGTTAAAAGAAAAGCCTACAACAGCATATACGGTCCGACACTCCTTACAGATAAGGGCACATTCTCGATCCGCATGCCGGCACAAAACGATGTGCGCGGACTGGAACAATGGTACCGCATGAACAAGGCCCGGAACTATACTGAATTCAGACAGGCACTTGAGATGATGGCCATACCGGGGTATAATTTGGTTTACGCTGATAGATACGACACCATCTTTTATATCAGCAATGGTAAAATACCCATCCGAAAACCTGGCTACAATTGGCGTTCCACCGTTCCGGGGAATACGATGGCCACCCTCTGGAAAGACATCCACCCACTACAAGAACTGCCACAAGTACTGCAACCCAAGGGTGGATATGTTTACAACACGAACCACAGTCCATTCAACAGCACCGATGGTACCGATAACCCATCCATTCGCTATCCGGAAATGGGTTATGAAACCCTGGAGAATAACCGGAGCAAAAGATTTGCAGAATTGATCGCACAGCATCCGAAACTTTCCTTCGAGCAAATGAAGCAAATCAAATTCGATCGAAGCTATCCTGCCAACTTTGCTTTTCCGAATAACATTGATAGCTTATTTCTATTAAGTGCTGCACAATACCCTGAACTATCTGACCTACTGACCCCTTTGAAAGAATGGAATAAGACTGCCGCAGCTGAAAGCAAGGGTGCCGGTATATTTCTACTGATTTATAAAAAGGCAAATCTGCAACGCAATCGTTTTCTATCTACCCCTCGCATGACCAGCACCCAAGCGCTGGAGTTAATACGCGAAGTAAGAAATGATATGCTATTGAATTATGGTCGCACAGATATTACCCTCGGTGACATTCAAAAACTGGCAAGGGGTGAAAAGGAATTGCCTGTAGGCGGATTACCCGATGTATTGGCTACCCTTGGCACCATTCCCTACAAAAATGGGTTGTATAAAGGAACCGAAGGTGATGCCTACGTAGAATTGGTTGAATTCACTCCGAACGGTCCGATCATTGAATCGATGAATGCTTATGGTGCCTCGGCCCGAAAAAATTCACCGCACTACACCGATCAGATGGAACGCTATACCCGTCAGCAAACCAAACGCATGACACTGGATAAAAAAGAAGTGTACCGACTGGCAGCACAGATCTATCATCCACAATAAATAACTATTGCGTCGGTAAGGAATCATACCAATGCCGCAGGTGGGTTGTGATCTGTGCGGTTTCAATGATGAAGCCGTCATGTCCAAACGTAGATTCAATCTCCACCAATTGTGCATCTGGCAGATGGGCCGCCATGAATCTTTGCTCATCGGGCGGACATAATATATCACCTAAAATACCAATGATCAAAGTGGGTTGACGGATCGTTGTCAAGGTATGCATGAGGTCACCCCCTCTTTTTCGTGCCAGGTGATGGCTATCCATTGCCTTAGTCAGCAACCAGTAACTATACGCATTGAAGCGTTTCACCAATTTATCTCCCTGGTAGTGCAGATAAGAAGAAGCCCTGAAATCATCGATTTTTTCCGGATCGGGGTCTGTCTGCTTCTCTTGAAATGTCTGATAATTCCTGTAAGTAAGCATGCCGATTGCACGCGCCGCTTTTAAACCCCGCGCACCTGCTTCCGGCATCGGATCCTTCCAGCTGGCATCGGCCTCAATGGCCAGGCGTTGTGCTGTATGTACGGCAACACCCCAAGCGCTTTCTGAAGGTGATGTGGCTATTAAAAACAATCGCTTGATCACATCCTTTTCCATCAGCGCCCACTCCAGTACCTGATAGCCACCCATGCTGCCGCCCATGAGTAAATCAATTTTTTCAATACCCAGTTGCTTGCGCAGTAGAATGTGTGCAGCAACCATATCGCGAATGGTCACCTGCGGGAAACTACTATAGTAAGGTTGTGCTGTGCGAGGATCCACACTCAGCGGACCAGTAGATCCATAACAGGAGCCAAGGATATTGGCACAAACAATAAAGTCATGGGCCGGGTCAATACAATAACCTTCTCCAATTAATCCCTTCCACCAACTCACTGCATCGGAATTAGCTGTCAGTGCGTGACAAATCCAAACCACCCGGCTGCCGGTACGCAGGGTTCCCCAGGTATGGTAACCTATCTGCAATTCGGGCAAAACCGCGCCATTTTCGAGTGAAAACGGATGTGGATGATGATAAGTTTGCATCAGTACGCCTAATTATTACACAAAGTAAACACATGGTTAGATACCTTTGCTAAAATATTTTTTCTGCCAGCAGGCTTTGGCAGCCTATATTACGACATCAATATACTTTTTATGGCAAAGCATCCGGAAACCAATGCCGTTCGTATTCAGGTGGATAGAACCCCAGAGATGGAACATGCCGTTCCGCTTTTTCTGACCAGTAGTTTTTGCTTTGATCAGGCAGAAGATATGCGGGCCGCATTTGCGGATGAAACGAATGACAATATTTACAGCCGCTTCAGCAATCCGAATGTACAAGAACTGGTAGACAAAATTTGCGCCCTGGAGGGAGCCGAAGCAGGCTATGCGACTGCCTCCGGCATGAGTGCTGTATTCGGTTCATTCATGGCACTTCTGCGTCAGGGCGATCATCTGATTGCCTGCAATGCAGTGTTCGGTAGTACCCATGCAGTGATCTCAAAATACCTGCCACGATTTGGCATTGAATATACCTACGTGTCAGCAACGGCCAGCGAAGAAGAATGGAAAGCCGCCATTCGACCCAACACCAAAATGATCTATGTTGAATCACCTACCAATCCGGGACTGGAAATACTTGATTTGCCGATGATCGCAGCGCTGGCACATGACCACCAGATTATTTTCAATGTAGATAATTGCTTTGCTACACCCGCAGGACAACAGCCAATGGCACTGGGTGCCGATCTGGTGATTCATTCTGCTACCAAATGGATGGATGGACAAGGCAGGGTACTGGGCGGTGTGATTGTTGGCAAAAAAGAATTGATCCATGAAATCTATTTATTCTGCCGCAGCACCGGGCCCGCCTTATCTCCTTTCAATGCCTGGGTACTAAGTAAAAGCCTGGAAACATTGTATGTACGCATGGAGAAACATGCAGCCAATGCGTTGTTCATTGCACAGCAGTTAGAAAACCATCCCGCTATTACCACATTGCGATATCCTTTCCTTCCCTCCCACCCGCAACATGCCATCGCGCGCAAGCAAATGAAAAATGGTGGCGGCATCGTATGCTTTGACCTAAAGGGCGGACTCGAAGCGGGACGTGCTTTTATGAACAAACTAAAAATGCTTTCGCTGACCGCTAATTTAGGTGATACCCGCTCCATTGCCTCACACCCCGCCAGCACCACACATGCTAAACTGACAGAGGAAGAAAGACTGGCCGTTCACATAACGCCGGGATTGATACGCATCAGCGTAGGACTTGAACACCCCGACGATATATTGCAGGATATACTACAGGCACTGAACGACTGATCATTAGAATGGAATGATGAAATGTTCTTTCGCACGTTGCTCAGGGCGAATGAAAACAATACCAATAAAAAAGAGGTCAATCGTGAGTGTGACGGCAGGATGGTCCTTTATGACTTGCCATGCCTGCTCCATCTCACTGCTCCAGTGAATATCATCAAAAACGAAAACGGTACCTGCATGGGCATGTGTCAGTATCAGCTCAAAATACCGGATCGTCGGTTCTAACCGATGATTGCCATCGATAAAAATAAAATCCCAGGGCGGTGATGCCGACAACACGCCCGGTAGCGTAACATCGAAATTTCCTTCTACCAGCCGAATATTTTCCAAATCAAGCTGGCGGAATACTTTACCGGCCTTACGGGCATAAGCAGAAGCGCCTTCCAATGTGGTGACCTGCACGGCGGTTGAGGCAGCTGCCAAATATGAAGTGGTGATACCGAGACATGTCCCCAATTCAAGCACATGCCGGCATCGGTAATGTTGTACCAGTCGAAAAAGCAAGCGGGCATATTTCGCCGGCTTCAGTGAGCGGGCAGCGACTGCGCTGATTTTCCGATTGGCTGGTGCACCTGCTCCGCTTCCTGCACCAAAATCTTCCACCCTTACTTCAGTATGGTTGTTCAATAGCAGTTGGCGCTGCTGCTCGATCGTTTCATAAGCATAAAACTGTCGGTCATCATTGAACACCTGGGTGACCAGTTCAAACACAAAAGGAGAATGGATACCATGGCCCTTCCGCCCGGTGGCACGCCATCGGTAATGCAGGTAACGCATTCCTAATTGCCAACTGTTATACATCGCTACCGGGTTGATCAGAGAATGAGCGCGACAACCAAAAGATGGAAAATGATATACATAGTAAACTGATCCACTTGGCTGCCTGCAATGGCCATTGATAAAGATCCCAATAACGGAAAGGGTGATAAAAATAAATCGTAATAACCAATAGCAATGTCAGTGCACGATGACCCCGCCAACGTTGCCACCAGAATGCGAAAGGCAGCGTGATAATAATGATTTGTGCCACGAGATGCAGATCAATCCACCGGTACCAGGTTAATGACTGATCTGACAAGGACGCAGGCATTAAACGGGACAACTGATAAATGCCTAACCACTGCTGAACAAGAAAAATACTGTAGAGAGGAAGCCATACATTGATTGCATTTAACACGCGGATAGCCCAACGATGCGGCCGCCGTACTAACCAGGGCAACAGCAGGCAACAGGAAATGACATAAGCAATAGAAACAAAACTCATATTAGTCAACCGGTTTGTTTCGCTCCCATACCTGGAAACGATAGGGGTAGGCATGTCGCTCATCCGCAGGCTGAGGGTCATCAGCAATCAGTTGCCATTCATCGGCAGGTAATGCCGGAAAGAATGCATCCCCCTCAAAACTGGCTTCCACACGGGTGAGCACAATGCGGTGAGCAAGGGGAAGAAATTGCCGGTAAATCTCTCCGCCTCCAATGATGTTGACCTCCCGGTACTGTGCCTGCTTCACCAAATCAAGTGCCTGCTGCAAATCATGCACTACATGAAAGCCCTCGGCAACAAAATCTTTTTGACGGGTGATGACAATGTTCATTCTTCCGTTGAGCGGCTTGCCGGCAAGTGCATCGAGGGTTTTTCTGCCCATGATCACCGGTAATGCCCAAGTGGAATTCTTAAAATGTTTCAGGTCATTGGGTAGGTGCCAGAGTAAGCGATTGTCCAATCCAATAGCATTGTTATCAGCCGCCGCCACCACCATTGAAATACGCATAAAATATTTTTTTTCAGCTTCGCTGCCGGAGTGAAG
>JBEIUM010000254.1:0-3662 GCA_040374385.1 Sediminibacterium sp.
ATGACATCAAAGTCGAAAATGTTATACTGACGGGCAGGGATCGAGTAGCGGATTATGTACAGGTGCAATTCAAATTAAGCTGGCAGAACTCTTTCAAGTTAGCCTCAGGGGCTTCAAATTGGGATGCTGCCTGGGTATTTGTCAAATATAAAATCGGGACGAGTGGTACCTGGAAGCATGCCTCACTGAGCACAACAGGAGGTCACTCCATTCCAACGGATGGAGCGTCATCACAACCAGATGCTACTGGTATTTTCATCTTTCGCAGCACAAATGGATCAGGCACCTTAACGTTAGATAATTGCCAATTGCGCTGGAATTATGGCGCGGATGGAGTACCCGATGAATCAAAAATTTTTGTGCGTGTATTTGCCATTGAAATGGTGCATGTTCCGGCGGGTAACTTTCAGGCAGGCAGCGGCGGACAAAATACAGGTGAGTTCAGAACAGCGAATAACACTACTACAACTGGTACAGCCACCACTTTTACCATTACGGGAACACTCCCCACTTTACAAGGTAATAATACCGGATCATCGGCAGTCAATATATCTACCCGTGCAGGTTCAGGAAATGACCAATTGACGGGAACAACAACTGCCTCCCTTGCGACCGGCTATCCCACCGGAAATGCAGCTTTTTATTGCATGAAATATGAGATCAGTCAGGGACAGTACCGTGATTTTCTCAATACGCTGACTTACTCGCAACAAGTCAATCGAACCACCAGCATCCCGACCAGTGCCATCGGTACAGGCGCTTTGGCAGCTGCTGGGACGAACAGGAATTATATTGAAATCAAAACCCCCGGGGTTTCAACTACCACACCTGCAGAATATGGATGTGATGTAGATGGCGACAATGTTTTCGATGAGACCGTTGATGGCGAATGGGTAGCTTGTAATTTTTTGAAGTGGAATGATATAATTGCTTTTCTGGACTGGGCAGCATTGCGACCCATGACAGAATTGGAATATGAGAAAGCCTGTCGAGGTACGGTAGCACCGGTCGAAGATGAACATAGTTGGGGCAGCACCGCTTTTACTGCTGTAAGTACCATTACCAATGGGCAACAAGCTGGAGAGGTATCCAGTACACCCGCTAATGCGAACGTTACAAATAACAATGCCTTTACTCAAGGGCCGGTGAGAACAGGCATGTATGCGACCGGTAGCAGCAACAGAATTGCTGCGGGGAGTAGTTATTATGGTATCATGGACTTAAGCGGCAACTTGTGGGAACAGGTGATCAGTATTGCCAATTCGACTTGTCGTGGTTTCACGGGTAATCTCGGTAACGGAACGTTGGACTCGAATGGCAATGCAGACACGGGCTGGCCGGGTGAATCGGTCATCGGATGCAGGGGCGGTAGTTGGTTTAGTAGCATAGCGAGCGCACGGGTGTCTGACAGAAGCAACATCACCGGCGGAGGGAGTAGCCGAAACAATGATTATGGTGGCAGGGGCGTAAGATAAATTCTTATTCCTATGCGGATAAATCGGCTGTTCAAAAACCTTTTATTACGTCCTGCCATAAAGCATTAAATAATTGATATATTTTTCTTTCTTATCAATTGTTAATCAATCTATTATAATAAGATTGCATATAATCGTTGAATGCCTATTTTACATTAATTTCATCAGTTGAATCGGAAACATACGCGGTCTGAACACTTTTTTGGACCGACATGATTTCAGGATTAAACTGATATTACTATGAAAAAATGGGCGTTGATCGCAATCCTGTATTGTATGCAGGTATCCGGAGTTTTTGCCAACGATATTCTTGTTTCCAACATTTCGCTGGTTAATAGAAATAAGTCTACTGACATTGTATTTGTTCAATTCGATCTCAGTTGGCAAAATTCGTTTAGAACCTCGAGCGGTTCTGCTAATTGGGATGCCGCCTGGGTTTTTGTCAAATACAGGATTGGCGAAACGGGAGAATGGAAGCATGCCACGCTGAACAATGGCGGACATACTATACCCTCCGGTACAGCAACTACACAGACCGATGGTACCGGACTATTTTTTTACCGGGACACTGATGGAACAGGTACTTTTTCAAAGTCAGGTATAAAATTGAGGTGGAATTATGGTACCGATGGCGTGGCAGATGATTCTAAAATATACGTTAAGGTATTTGCAATTGAAATGGTATATATCCCTTCCGGTGAGTTTCAGTTGGGAAGTGGCAGTCAAACTGAGGGGGGATTTCGCATTGCCAATGATGTAAGCACATCGGGCACAGCCACTACATTTACCATCACTTCCTCCTCCCCGACCCTTCAGGGAAATAATTCCAGTTCTTCTGCATCCAATTTATCTACTCATGATGGAATAAGCCTTGATCTGGTACAAACCACCAACACAGCCACATTGGCGAGTGGATTTCCCACCGGCCACGGAGCATTTTATAGCATGAAGTATGAAATCAGCCAAGGCCAATACAGAGATTTGCTCAATACGCTTACCTATACCCAACAGGCATCAAGAACTGCCAATGCTCCTAATAGTTTGGTTGGTACCGGTGCATTGATTAGCAGTGGAACTGATAGAAATGGAATTGAAATTTCAACTTCGGGAACCAATTCTACGATTCCTGCGGTATATGGCTGTGACCTCAACAACAATGGTACTTATGATGAATCAGATGACGGTGAATGGATTGCTTGTAATTATCTCTCTTGGGAGGATGTAGCTGCTTATTTGGACTGGGCTGCTTTACGACCCATTACTGAGCTCGAATATGAAAAATTAGGCCGTGGTACTGTATTACCCGTTACAGACGAGTATAGTTGGGGAAATACAACTTTGACCGGATTGACTGCTATCAGCGGAGCCCGGCAAAACAATGAGTCGTCAAATACTACAAATGCCAATGCAGTACATGACAATTTATATGTGGACGGTCCTGTAAGGGTGGGCATTTTTGCCATTACCACCAGCAACCGCACCGAGGCCGGCAGCGGTTATTACGGCGTGATGGAATTGAGTGGTAATGTATGGGAGCAGGTAATTACCATCGGAAATAGTACCGGAAGATCTTTCACCGGCTTACCCGGAAATGGCATACTTTCTACTACTGGTTTAGCCAATACCGCCAATTGGCCAGATTATACAGGCTCCGGTAAACGTGGTGGAAGCTGGCAAAGCAGTGCTGTCCGACTAAGAACTTCCGACCGCTTCTCGGCTACGGTTGGCAGTGCTTCAAGGGATGGCGAAACCGGTGGACGCGGGGGCAGGTAGCGGAACTATTTATTGCCACTTATTTGAGCAACCATTTTCTGCTGATTGTCATGCCTTCTTGAAATCATTCCATTTCTTGTATTGACCTTTGATGAATTACTTGCTTACCAGGCACTTAGCTTATTTTATTTTGTAATTCGGCCGTCAAGCTATTATTTTGCACCCGGAGAGATGGCAGAGCGGTCGATTGCGGCGGTCTTGAAAACCGTTGACTGTAAAAGGTCCGGGGGTTCGAATCCCTCTCTCTCCGCCAAATAGGTAAAGTGCCTCTACGAACGTAGAGGTATTTTTTTGTTTTTCATGCGATTCAAGCTTGCTTGAATAAGCAATGAAAACAAAAAATGGCAGCGCAGCTGCAGCACTTTACCTATTTGAGCCTCCCCCTCTGGCGGAAAGTCCGAGCGAAGCGAGGAC
>JBEIUM010000290.1:0-2632 GCA_040374385.1 Sediminibacterium sp.
ATAATAGTATCGAAGACACCCTTTATTGATGAAATAGATGCTTCTGCAGTTTTGATCTGCTCGCAGCAGAATTTCTTTCTTTTTAAGTGAGCGGAATGACATGCAGGAAGTAAAAAAATCAAATTCCGATGGCTCGACTTGTATGAATCGGGAAATTGACTTTTGTAAATTTTCAAACATGTACTATTTTTTAATCATTCAGGAACTGAATTCTCTGTTTCATTTTTAATCAGAAATCTTCTAATTAGTATGGTTGCAAGTATTGAAATGATAGCGGCTGCTATCATGTAATTATTTTTTGGAAGGAAGTTCATGGAAATGAGAAAGATTCCGCACACCATGGTAATCAATCTGTATCTCAACTGATCGAGCGCATACCCAAAAATCAAATAACTGACACCAATCAAAATGAACATGGCTTTATTGATCAGGTCGTGGGTCGATTCATTGAACCCGATCACCCAGTTGAGTACTTTTGCTATTATTATCGTTGCGCATGCGATAACAACGATTAGATTCATCCAGCGTGTTTTCATGTTTTTTATTTACTTATTTTCAATCTGTATTTCTCCGGTTTTGTTTTCGTTCTTTCAATTACTTTTCTGGCTTCCAGGTCAAGCTTTACAGTTTCTCCATACCATAGTGCATTCCCCTCAAACTTATCTTTGACCTGTTGGTGCAAAGCTTCCATTAATTCGGGGTGCGTTAATTCCTTTTTTCCCAACACAGCTAATACATTCTCCCGAATAAAATTGTATTTGTCCAGCGAAATATTTTTATTCGTCTTGCCGGGTTGAGGATGAAAGGTCTGAATTTTTTGAATCGCCATCTTTTCAGAAATTAGGATGTCTTGCAAGATAAAAATCTTTTCCCGTTATTAAACTTTATTGGCTATTTGCAATCTATCTATTGTTGACTCGAACATTATCCATTCCTATTTAAAAAATTTATGAAATACTATTACATTCTTTTATTGATTCTATTATCCGGTGCAACTATTTCCTGCAAAAAGGATTCCGGCACGCCTCCGCCAACATCCGCACCCACCAACAAAGATTTCAGTCCATTAACAACCATTATGCAGAATAATCTGACTCAGCTTGGGGGTAATGCCGGACTGGTAATCATGCACAAAGATGGAACCGTTTTGTACAAACAATATTTTGGCAACTGGAATGACAATACTTACATACCGATTGCCTCTGGTTCCAAATGGACTTCCATGGCTGCTATAATGGCGATGGTAGACAAGGGTAACATACAATTGAATGACAGAGTGAGTTTACACTACCCAACAGAGTATGCGGCTGCTGACCGAAGAGACATTACCATTCGCCAGTTGATGAGTCATACTTCCGGCTTTGCCCCCCTCAGCAGTTGGATCAGTTCAGATGCTATTAATCTGCAGGATGCTACCAGGGGTATAGGCATGGGAGGCAATATTGGAGGAACAAATACCAACCCCGCTACGATTGCTTTTCCACCCAGCGGGTCCAGGTTCGGGTATGGCGGTGTTAGCATGCATGTGGCAGGTGGCATCGCGGAAAAAGTGTCAGGGAAAACATGGGATGTATTATTCAGAGAAACCATTGGTGATAGATGTAACATGCCCAACACCAATTATACCGGACTGGGTGCAACTACCAACTATCGGATTGCAGGAGGTGCCGGAACAAGGATGATGGAGTATGCGAATTTTTTATTAATGATTTTGAATGAAGGAAGATTCAATGGACAACAGGTTCTTTCTGCGGCTGCTGTGAATGAAATGCTGAAGGACCAGACCAATAATGTGCCCATTGCATTTACGCCTTATGATGGTGATGCCTTGCGATCAGGTTATCGCTATGGGTTGGGCTGTTGGATAGAAGGGTACAAAAATGGTGTTCCGACAGAGTTCAGTTGTCAGGGTGCCTTCGGCTTCAGTCCCTGGATCGACAGAGCCAGGAACGTGATAGGAATTTTATTTGTGCAGCAAGCAATTTCAGTTGTTAATACCCAACCCACAGTGAATGATGCGCCTTATACTTTAATTCGGAACAGGGTTTCACAGATTTTGGATAATTAAGTTGGATGGGGATGATTTGTAGGGTCTACCAATGAAGGGCTTTGCTTTTCATTGCTTTGGTGGAACAGGAAAAGATTTATTTTCTCAACTGCACCGCTTTTCCTTTTGCTGCAGATTTTCTGGCAGCATCCAGAATTTCCATCACAAGCATGTTGTTTTCGAGGGAAGAAAGGTCGTATGGGGGGAGAATAATTTCCTTTCGGATGACGGCAGCAAAATGGACAAAAGGATCGTGAAAAGGAGCGGGGCGTTCACTTAATTTGTGGGTTGTTTCTGTGAATCCGTCATAACCAACTGCCATTCGTTTCCGCAGGTCATTTCTGTTATCTGCATAAATAACACCTTTTCTACCATACACCTCCATATCTTTCCTCCCGATTGGCCAAGTCCAGGATGCCTGTATCGTGGCCTTGGCATTTTCATAGACAAGTAGGATGGTCGATTCGTCATCGACTTTTGGATTGTTTTCCTGTTGCAATTGCTGGGTTACTCCGATTACCTTTAATGGTCGTTCTCCTTTCATCATCCAGGTGGCTATATTAGCACCATAGCAACCAAAGTCGG
>JBEIUM010000248.1:0-3766 GCA_040374385.1 Sediminibacterium sp.
ATCTATTCTTTTAGTCGGTATGTCATCTTTGATGATATCCTGCACCAAAAAAACAGAACTCCCCGACACAACGCCCATCAATCAAAACAATAACTATGCATTGGGTACTGTTTTATTGCTCGATAAATATGGGACTTTAGAAAAAAATCATAGTGGTATCAAAGTGATCATGGAAGGCAATGGTATCACCAGGGAAATGATTACCGGTATCAATGGACGGTTTGAATTCATGGAAATACCAGCCGGACAATACACATTTACTTATATCAAGGATGGCGTAGCTACTTCCGGACAAACAACTGAGGTATCTAAATATAAAAATATACCTACCATCTATTTAGGCCCGGTGGCAGATCACATACTGGTAGTTGATAAAGTAGCTGTTCAAAATGATGATATTCAACTGTACATGACTTCATTTCCTGCTCCTGCGAGTTCTCAACACGTTGGATACATCGTATTTGCTTCCAACAGCAGTGATGTAAGTGCCGGAAATGCCCCTTTCAGCATGAGTAGAAGATCTGAATTTCTGGACATACAAACAGTATCACTAACAGAGTTGAGAAAGGCTGGTGTAGATACCAATGCCACCATCTACCTGGCCATCTATCCGAATACGAACAGTGTTTCTCCCTCCAATATCAATGGGGTGATCAATTTCCCGGCCATCAATATAAGTGGAAAAAGGGTAGTCACCATCAACAGATAATCATCTTTCCATCCGTACAAAAAATGGCTCCGCAAAAGCGGAGCCATTGCTTTTAACTGCAAGCTGAACGTATATATGAATTTTTTTTATTAAATTTGATGAATCCGTTTCCTGTGAGTCCTTTACAATATCCGTTCAATCAACACGTTATAAAGTTCCTGTCTACCAATACAGTAACTAACAAGCCCCCCATGGCATACAAGCGTCTCATTGTTATCTTTTTCTTCGGATTCCTACACGTTGCCTTTAGTCAGCCAAATTGTGTTATTCAAACCAGGTACATGAATGACGGTCTTACTGTTAAGTATATACCTGCCGTTACCATCGACAGTTCTGCTACCGAGACCTGCGGATTAGGTATTGAGATGGCAAATGCTTCGAATTATGTGACCCTCAGTTTTTCCTCCAATAGTAGCCCCAAGCAAATTAAGGGCGATCTGATATTGATGTTTACTGATAAATCAGAGTTGAGGATACCCCACGCATTGGTGAATTTGAGCCGGGTCAGGGGGAAGCAAGTAACCCTATACACCTATTACATTTTAGAAAAGTTTATTAATCAGCTCATCACCAAGCCAATTGAAACAGTTTCCTATGAGCTGGTCACAGGAGAAATTAAAACCATACCAATCAAATCTGATAATTCCCTGCTGTTGAAAAGTGGTCTAATGTGTCTGAATCCGTTGCTTTAAGCAATTACCTGATCTGCTGTCTATTTTATTTTAATGATTTTATTGTAAATTGAACTTCAACCAGTTTATATGAAATCATTCCGAACCGTTTCCTGTCTCTTATTTTTTCTGCCCTTTGTCCTTTTTGCACAGTCCCAAACTCCCTTGCTACCCGTCTTTGGAAAAATTAATCAAGAGGTGCAGCAAAATTCTCAGGCATACCTGCGATTAAAGGAAGCAACCAGCACGATTGGGCACCGTTTGACAGGTTCACCCAACGGCAAGAAAGCTGAAGAATATGTGGCGGCCTTATTGAAATCGTGGGGTATAAAAGATGTTCGTTTTCAACCTTTCTCGGTCGAGAGTTGGAGTCGTGGATCACTCTCATTAGCTATTGGACTACCCGGACAATTGCAGCCCATGAAGGCAGTTACACTTGCTCATTCACCCGTTAAGGCAGATATTGAATTGCCCATAGTAGATATGGGAAATGGGTTAGAGGAAGATTATCTCGCCAATCCAGATAAGGTAAGGGGAAAAATTGCGCTGGTCTTTCTGGGTGTATTACCCAATTCTAAGCCGGGCACCGGAACGCTGCATCGATCTGAAAAAACAGCCATTGCCATCAAATACGGGGCAAAAGGAATCATCATTATCAATACGCCCCCCGGTGGTGTTTTATTGACCGGGACTGCTTCGGTCACAGGCAAATTGATTCCGATTCCTGCCATTTGTATTGGCAAAGAGGATGGGATGGCGCTAAAGGAAAAATTAGCACAAGCGCCCCTGCAAGCCAATATCAGGATGACCAATCAATCAGCCATTATCAAGGCACGTAATGTAATTGCTACCATAAAAGGAAACCGAATACCCCAGGAAAAAATTGTGGTGGGAGGGCATCTCGACAGTTGGGATTTAGCAACAGGGGCTATCGATAATGGGATTGGTTCTTTTTCGGTATTGGATATGGCCCGTACTTTTCAGGCACTTCAATTGAAATCGGCGCGTACCATAGAGTTCGTTCTGTTCATGGGTGAGGAGCAGGGCTTGTTGGGATCACGTCACTATGTTGCCTCGGCTGTTCAGCAAAAAAGTCTGGAAAAGATCCGATACATGCTGAATTATGACATGACGAATGACCCAAAGGGTTATTCATCTTCTACTGACCTGACCAAAGACCTTTTCCAGCAAATTGGAACTACAGTGCGGGAGGTCGATCCGTCATTTCCCAATCAATTTAGGGCGGGAGCCGGATTACACAGCGACCATCAGCCCTTTATGCTGCAGGGCATTCCAACAGGCGGTGGAGCGGGCGGTTCGCTGCCCAACAATGCCGGTCCCTGCTACCATGCCGATTGTGATGACTTTAAATTGGTTGATGAGCAGGGCATGAAAAATACCGTGCGCTACAATGCCATGCTCATTTATGGTCTGGCCAATGCTGAAACCATACCTGCCAGGAAACTATCGGATGAGGAGACGCGTCTTTTCCTCATAAAGAATAAATTGGAAGAACCCTTGCGCATAGCCGGCGAATGGCGCTGGAAGGCAGAAAAATAAGTTTTGGGTAAAGACGAGAAAAGGGTGAACTCAGTTCTACGAATAGATCAGAAAGGTCGGGTTATCTCCAATGATACCAATCCGTTGTCATAATCGGAATAGGTAGGGCAATCTTTGCACCATTCCGGTTTGATCCATTTCATGAATTCTGCCATATAAAAATAATTTCCTATGACGAATTCAACGGTTTCACCTATTTGGTAGTCGCTTTTATACGATACCCTTCGGGTGATCTCTTTCGCATTCTGACTTGTGATAATTTGAATAAATTCAGTCAAGCTGTTTCCGCCTTCGTTTTCAATTGTCTGACTATTCTTCTCTTGGGCAGTTTTTACTTTTCTGTAGCGATAGCTAGAAGCTAAACGAATACCCATTTTTTTCCAGCTCTCCGGTAACTGGTGGTGTGCAATGGCCTGGAAACTGATGCGATCAATGATTTTAGCAAAATTGGTATGGGCATAAAATCGATCATTATCCATGTTATACCGGATGCAGCGGGTTTTGGCAGAATCGGGTGAGTTGACACGGGCAACACAAACACCCCTGGACTCCAACTCGGAACTTTTGGTATTGCCCAATTGAATGCCCAGCGGAATTTCATTGAGGGGGGATTGAGCAGCAACGGAAGCCCAGAAGGAAAGCACCAACAGGGTAAATGCAAATCTGCCGGTGTTTTTCATAGATAATTGAATTTTTATCTGCTCCATTTGATCGACTCAAACGTAGTAATTGGTGGTAAATTTAACGATTCCTGAGAATACGGCGAAGTACCCGGAATTTCCCGTCAATTTCGCTCTGTTGATAAGTGAGTCCTAAAAGCCGGGCA
>JBEIUM010000073.1:0-11452 GCA_040374385.1 Sediminibacterium sp.
CCGTCAGCAATTTTCCATTCCTGTGATAGGTATTACGGGCAGTAATGGAAAGACCATTGTCAAAGAATGGCTTTATCAGCTCTTGCAGGAAGATGAAGTAATTGTTCGGAGTCCACGTAGTTATAATTCACAGGTGGGGGTGCCGCTCAGTGTATGGCTGATGAATGAAAGACATACGTTGGCCCTATTTGAGGCGGGCATTTCAACTACGGGAGAGATGCGGCAACTGGCCGATATCATTCGCCCCACCATCGGCATTTTCACTAATCTTTCAGATGCACATAGTGAGGGTTTTGGCAGTAATGTTGAAAAAGGAATTGAAAAGTTTCAGTTGTTCAGTCAATCCGATATACTGGTGTATGCAGCCGACGAAACAGGTGGTATTTTTAGCGATTCGCATCGGTTGGTAGAGCGTCTGCGTCCCGGCTCAAAAATATTTTCATGGAGTCGATACCACGATGCTACACTTCAGGTGAAGGAGGAACAGGTCGTTGCCCAAATGACAGCAATAACCGCTGTCTTTCGTGGTGAAGAAATACGGATACAGGTACCCTTCACAGATAAGCCTTCAGTAAATAATGTACTTACCTGCTGGATTACCTTGGCAGCATTGGGTTATGCGCCGGAAACTATTTCCCAACGATTACAACAGCTCGAACCAATCGATATGCGGCTGCAGCTCATGAAGGCAGTGAACCAGTGTACCCTGCTGAACGATAGTTACAGCAACGATGAAACCTCTCTCTCGCTTGCCATTGATTATCAGATGCAGCAGGCGGGCGGTCAACCAGCTGTGTTGATTTTATCTGATTTGCTGACTGCAGCAGTGCCGGATGAAGAGCTTTATTTGCGTCTGTCAAAAATGATCCAATCAAAAGGCATTAAGCGATTCATTGGTATTGGACCACGTATTTCGAAACAGGCAGCTGCATTTAAAAAGCAGTTACCTGATGTCAGTTTTTTTCCAGATACAGATACCTTTCTTAAAAACACTTTACTAAGTGATTTCCAGTCCAGTATTATTTTAATTAAAGGTGCCAGGGTATTTCAACTGGAGAAAATAGCCAACTGGCTGGCGTTAAAAACACACCAGACACAGTTGATTATTCATTTAGGGGCACTATCGCGTAACATTAAAAAACATCAGTCCTTAATGGGTACGGCAACAAAGCTCATGGTCGTACTGAAGGCATTTGGTTACGGAAGTGGCAGTACGGAGATTGCACGCATGCTTCAGTATCAACAGGTACATTATCTCGCAGTCGCCTACATTGATGAGGGGATAGAACTGCGTAAGGCAGGTATACGATCACCCATCATGGTGATGAATGCTGAAGAGTCGGGCTGGGAAGCTATGTTGCAATATCAGCTAGAGCCTGAGTTATATTCCACCTCCATGACGGATCGGTTTATCCTTTTTCTGAAGCGTGCGGGATTTACATCTTACCCGGTACACCTGAAAATCAATACGGGAATGAATCGGCTGGGTTTTGATCCGTCTGAATTACCAGATTTATTGGCAATCATCGGTGATCAGGATGCTATCCGTATCCAGACTGTTTTCAGCCATTTTGTTGCCAGTGAAGATCCTGCTGCCGATGATTTTACCCGAGAGCAATTGAATATTTTTATTCAATCTTGTGAGCAGATTCGGTCGGTAACAGGTTATTCCTTTTTACGTCATATAGCTAACTCCTCTGCTATTCAAAGGCATCCGGCAGCACAACTTGATATGGTAAGGCTGGGTATGGGTATGTATGGTACAGACCGGTCTGGTCAACTAAGGCTTGAGCCGGTTGCCACGCTCACCTCTACCATTGCACAGGTTCGGCATGTGCCTGCCGGAAGAACGGTGGGCTATGGACGAAAAGCGGTACTTGGCAGGGACACCATAGTCGCTGTAGTGAACATCGGATATGCGGATGGATTCAGCCGCCGGCTGGGTAATGGTGTGGGAGCTGTTTGGGTGGCCGGACAGCGGGCAAAGGTGCTGGGACATGTATGTATGGACATGACGATGGTGGATGTAACCGACATACCGGGTGTGGTTCCGGGTATGGAAGTAGAGATTTTCGGGAAAAATCTTACGATCGACCAGATGGCACAGGCTGCCGGTACCATTACCTATGAGATTATGACAGGCATCAGTGCACGTGTCAAGCGGGTTTATGTGGAAGAGTAAGAATACGTTAAATTCTATCTACTAAAGGCCTATAGAGTTGCCTAATGGCGCAATTGTTATATTTGCAATTGAAAAAAGTGAAACCGTGAAAGGAAAACACCTGATTTATCTCATCTTATTGATATTAGTTGCCGACCAGGCGCTGAAGTTTTATATAAAGCTGAACTACTATGTTGGCGAAGAGCATGCAATGGTAGGCGATTGGTTTCGTTTACACTTTGTAGAAAATGAGGGAATGGCCTGGGGATGGAAATTTGGTGGTGATATAGGGAAGATTGCTTTGACACTCTTTCGTCTGGTAGCAGTTATCTGGGGTAGTTTTTTGATCAGGGATTTTTTTCAGAAAAAATACAGCAATGGATTCCTGATTTGTGCTGCACTTATTTATGCTGGTGCCCTTGGCAACTTAATCGACAGTCTTTTTTATGGAGTTATTTTTGAAAATAGTGATCCCATCACTCAAAATGTAGCTCGTCTTTTCCCGCCGGAAGGCGGTTATGCTTCTTTGTTGCATGGTAAGGTAGTAGATATGTTATATTTTCCTATCATCACGCATGCACACTTTCCATCCTGGGTACCCGTTTGGGGCGGACAGGAATTTGAGTTTTTCCGACCTGTTTTTAATCTGGCGGATGCCTCCATTTCTACCGGTGTGATTACACTGCTCCTTTTTCAAAATCGGTTGATGAAAAGGCAGGAGGAAAAAATCGCGCATACGATCGTCACCAATTCAGAAGTGAGCGATAAGAATCAAATAATGTAAGCCCAATACGGTATTATCAGTAAATAGTGGGCTGTCGGGTGATTGATAATGACCGTGTATTGGGTGTGATGCCCAATACCTGATCTATTAATCCGAATCCTTTAGCATAATAAGAAATACCGGTTAGAATGATGCGGTCGGTTCCATTCGTTGGCTTGAACCAAATATCCCTTCTCACTGCAATTACATTTTGGTAAGTATTGCCTCCGATGGTATAGGGAACCGTATTCTTCGACACGATGGTAAACTTGGCTTTGGTGTCACCGTATTCATACACACCCGGTGATGCCTCGAGTTTTACTGTACCATATTCAGGTGTTTCCCAGGTCTCATTTACAGCTGCTGATTCTTTTAAGAAGGGGTAAAGCAAGAGTTGATCGGGTACCGAATCAAATATATAGATGTAAGCAAACTCCGGCGTACTCAGGGAATAATAATTACCTATGTTGGAATTTTTAGCAAAAAAGAATGTATCTGACAGCGACAGTCCAAACTTAAAATATTCCAGGCTATCGATGGTAAATGTATCTTCTGCTACGGTAACACGGAAGGTATCAAGTGAGCCAATGTTTGGGATGAATTTGTACGTCCAGTTGGAAGCCTTAGAAGTAGGGAAGTAATCATTGCCACCACCACCTGAATTACCAGAGCCGGATGTGGTGACAGGGAAAGTACAATAGGTATCATTAAATTTAAGCGTGAACACAGATGTTTTGGGTAGCAAGGGCTTTCCAAATCCCTTTATCTTGACTTTCAAAGCCCCCGTATTCAATACAAATCCTGAGTCACGAAACCAGATGCCATTGACCGTATCGGATTCTATGATGTATTTCCCCGTAGTGATGAAATTAACGTTGGCTTGAATAAAATTGGTCGTGGTCAGCGTAACGTCTACCTTATAATTTCCGTTTACACTGATTTGTTTGCAGTTTCCCAGGGAGTCGAGCAGCGTTCCGCGTGCGATCATGGAAAAGCCCCCATTTTCTAGACTGAACTCTTTCTCACAGGAAGCCATTAAAACCGTGATAATCAACAGGTTAAAAATTTTATAGGCAGATGACTTCATGATAAAACCTTTGGGCTTTATAGGAGATACAAATTAAAGCAAAAATGCTGCCCGTAACCATTATAATTTTGATTACAGATCAGCCATCTTTTATTCGACGCTTCCTCCAAACGAATATAAGACCATAATACCCCTCTAAGATATTGATAAAAAGGCCTTAATAAAGTTAAAAGAATTAAAATAACGTTTGAAACCTCTCACCAGTAGCGGCCCCCCCATTCCATGGCAGAAATGAAACGGCCGACCCTCATGGGATGCGATCAGCTGTTTTATGAAGGATCAGCCTTTTATTTAGCTCTCCTAAAAATATAGCGGGTAATGAAAATGCCCCCTGAACTATTGCCATTAGAACTTTGCTGGTTGCTGCCTGTAATGACTGAAAACAGTTCCCAGCCTTCATTACTGAATTCGTTCAGTCTTTCCACAATTACCCTGTCGTTGTTGGTTATGTTATCAAAGTTGATACCCACGAGGCTGTAAAAGTTTTTCAACTCTTTTTCCCGGGTTTGGCCATTGTCATCGGTGGTGAGGATTCTGGAACGACCCAATCCGCCCGGTACAACAGACTCAATAGCGGTTATCTGCTTGTATTCATAGCGAATTGCCGGCGCATAATTGTTTTGTGCCGAGGATGTAAGCACGAGTATCTGGCAAACAGCAGCAAGAAGGCAGATGCGAAACAAATTTTTCATGTGATTCAATTTTAGAATAAAAGTACCTACAAATACTTAATTTTTTAACCGGCAGGCGCTTGATTCAATTAAAATTAGCACTTGGATTGTCGGTTTTCTGTCATTTTTTTCTCCTACATTTTTTTACAAATACATGACAATGGGCGGTGTCAGATCAGTCAACTTTGCACCCGCTTAAATGAATGGATTTGTGAGGAAGTTGCTATTGATCGTAAGTACTTTTATTTTTCTTAAGGCAGGGGCACAAAAACTAGTTGTTGCTGATACCATATTTGGTTCCGGCGATCCATTGGTTGTAACGGCCACCCGACTGGCTGGTAAGTCTAGCCGGGCACCACTACCCATAACGGTCATAACGGCGCAAGAAATAAGAAAGACCGGGCTGCTCCGTTTACAAGATATCCTGCAGGAGCAGACTGGGGTAGCGATCATCAATGCGCCTTTGGGGAATGCTTTAAATGGCTATCCCAATCCATTCGGGCAAGGTATTCAGCTCATGGGGTTGGATCCGGCTTATACCCTCATATTATTGGATGGAGAGCCTTTGGTGGGTCGGAATGCGGGGATTTTGAATACGGGCAGAATAGCAACAGGTGATATACAACAGGTGGAGATTGTAAAGGGTCCTGCTTCCAGTTTATATGGAAGTGAAGCGATGGCGGGGGTGATCAATATTCTTACACAAAAGCCGGACAACAATTCACTCAACGCACAATTGTTTACAGGTTCACAAGCTACCCGCAGCGGCTCGCTCTCTGTAACACAAAAAAACACGAAGAGCAGTCTACACTTATTTGCACATCAATATAGTTCGGGTGGTTATGACCTCGACCCACAGACCTGGGGTAAAACCCAGGATCCTTTTCGAATTCTTTCAGGCAATGTGAAATGGATCTATGAGCCCCGGCCCCGACATCAGATCACTTTGTCTGTGCGGTTGAATAATAATGTGCAAAACAATCGATACCAGGTACAGTCAATCTCGCAACCTGAAATAGTTTCCGGCCAGACCAAGGATAATGATTTTACGGCTTTTTTACAGTGGCGATATCAATTGGCTGGTCGAGGTCGCCTTACATTCCGTTCATTCCTGAATGCTTATTCCAATGCATCATTTGTGCAATGGGAGAAGACAGGTGCTTTATTCGATGCCATCGACTTCCGACAGCAAATGCTGAAGCAGGAACTAGAGTATCAGTTGCCCCGAAAGTCTGGTGGTCAATTATTGGCACTGGCGGGTTGGTCAACCGATCAGGTTATTGCAACGCGGTATGCTAATCAGCCACCGTTGAGCTCTTTTTTTGCCTCCCTGCAGGAAGAATGGAAACTGATGAAGAATAAACTTACCCTACATGTGGGTGGTCGTATAGATAAGCGCGAAGATTTTGCTGCTCGATTGAGTCCACGCATGGCAGTTGCCTGGTATCCGGCAGATCGATGGAAAATAACCGCATCGATAGGAGGTGGGTTTAAGGCGCCCGACTTTCGGCACATGTATTTGAATTTCAGTAATAGCCAGATTGGCTATTCATTGGTTGGCGCTGCTGCATTAGGCAACGAACTATTGCGTATGCAGCAATTGGGATTGTTGCAGGCAGGAGCCGATATCACTCCTTATCAGGCTGCTGCAGGCCTTCGGCCGGAATATGGAACTGGTCTGCATGTCAGTGCCCGGTATGCCAACAGTGCCTCGTCGTTGAGGGCAGGCGTATTTTATAACCGGATCAACGGGCAAATTGATCTATTCTCCCTCCCATTTACCAGAAACAACGGGTTACCCATTTATAGTTATTATAATGCCGGAAATATTTTTAGCCGCGGCATAGAGATCGAGGGGCAGGTAAGGCTTTCGAAATACTTTTCCTTGCAGGTGGGTTATCAGTTTTTGGAAGCAAAAGATTTGCAGGTACTGCGGGCCATTGATGCCAAAAGTTTGTATCGCCGGGATCCTGTCACCTATGTCACAACCTTATTGACAAGAAATCAGTATGTAGGTCTTCCCAATCGCTCCAAACACATGGGTCAGATCAAATGGATGTTCGAACAACCAGCAGCCGGCAGGTTTGCCTATCTGCGCGTGATGTACCGCAGCGCTTTTGGATGGATGGATATCAACGGCAACCGGGTTATTGATGATCCGAGAGAGATGGCTGAGGGCTTTTTTATGGCAAACCTGTCTGTTAGTCAGCGAATCAATTCCCACTTCAGCCTGCAGGGCGGTATTGAAAACATACTCAATTATACGCATCCACAGTATGCCCCTCACTTACCCGGCAGGCAGTGGACACTCTCCGTAATCTTCCAAGTAAAGTCTAATCAACCTTCTAATTAAATCAAAACATATGAAAACAATTTCAACCCTTACATCCCTTTCTATTCTCTCTTGCCTTTTCTTTCTTTCCTGCACGAAAGAACCAATTTCTGTACCACAGCCGGTTACAAGAGTTCAGGTGTTATCAGTTCCCTTCAGCACCCGCGGGGCGTATACTTTTTTTAGTTTCAAAGACAGTACATCGGTAACCCCATTGGATTCTAACAGCACCAAGTGGGATTTCGCCATTCGCTTTACAAGAATCATTGTAAATAGTCAGGCCAGCGGTCCCGGCAATGCAGGCGTCATCATGCAGGATGGTATTTTTAATTCGATATTAACAGCTCCTGCTACCGGCTATAGCCACGATACGACGAGCACCAGTCTGGCTATTAAAGATGGCAGCTGGTACGATTATAATCCCAGAACGCATGCTTTTATTCCAAAAGCCGGAAAGATTTTTATTTTTCGAACTGCGAATGGTACGAATTATGCCAAAATGCAATTCCTGGGGGTAGATTATGCACCTTTTACCGGACCGGTTCCTTCCACGCTTTTATATAAATTTGAATATACCTATCAGCCCGGAGCAGGTAACTCTTTTCAATAGTTCTTCTCCCCGCATTTCTGCGAGTAATCGGTAGTTATGAGGTAGGGAATGTAGCCGGCAGCTCAATGTCAACCATGCTTTTCTTTTCCTACCTTTGCAGCCTTTAATATTGAGCGGTAAGGTTCCGCATGGTTACTCAAAGTGAGCGGATTATGAAAGAAAAATATGCAGAGTTTACAGGACTGCATCTCCCCCAGATAGAGACAGAGGTGCTTGCCTCCTGGGAAGAGGAGCAGACTTTTGAAAAAAGTATCACCCTGCGCGAGGGGAAGCAACCTTTTGTGTTTTATGAAGGTCCGCCCAGCGCCAATGGTATGCCTGGTATTCACCACGTGATCTCACGCACCTTGAAAGACATGGTTTGTCGCTATAAGACCATGCGTGGTTTTCAGGTTAAGCGCAAGGGTGGCTGGGATACCCACGGTTTACCGGTAGAACTGGGGGTAGAAAAGGAACTCGGTATCACCAAAGAAGATATCGGTAAAACCATTTCTATTGAGGAATACAATCGGCAGTGTCGTAAGGCAGTGTTACGTTTCAAAGACCAGTGGGACCTGCTGACCAAGCAAATGGGTTATTGGGTTGACCTGAAGCACCCCTACATCACTTTTGAAAATAATTACATTGAATCTCTCTGGTGGATATTGCAGCAGCTCTACAAGAAGGGCTTATTATACGAAAGTGTCAGCATTCAGCCCTATTCGCCGGCTGCAGGTACCGGACTCAGTTCGCATGAGCTGAATCAGCCGGGTACCTATAAGCAGGTGAAAGATACCAGTGTGGTGGCGATGTTCCGCCTGCAACATACCCCCGAATCGGCCTTTCTGTTTGAAGCATTGGAAAGTGGCTCCCATCTTTCTTCAGGTGAAATTCACCTGATGGCCTGGACGACCACTCCATGGACCTTGCCCTCCAACCTTGGTCTTACCGTTGGTCCGGATATTGAATATGTGCTGGTGCGCACGTTCAATCCATACACCCATATTCCGGTTAACATTGTTGTGGCTCGGAATCTACTGAACAAATATTGTAAGCCCGAAGGCGAGGCAGGTGATTTCACGATTTATAATGAAAAATCTACCGTTATTCCCTGGGAGATCAGGGCCAGTTTCACCGGAAGTCAACTGGAAGGATTGCGTTACGATCAACTGCTGCCCTTTGAAGCCAATAGTTTGGAGAAAATAAAATCAATCACACCCAACGCAGATCCTTTTCGTGTATTAACAGCCGACTTTGTTACCACGGAAGATGGTACCGGTATTGTACATACCGCACCGGCCTTTGGCGCAGATGACTATAAGGTTGGGGCACGCTATGGCATAGGTATATTGACCCTGGTAGACAGGCAGGGTAAGTTCGTTGAGGGCATGGCTGACTATAGTGGTCGATATGTAAAAAATTATACCGACGATAAAAATTTCATCGATGTAAATGTTGATATCAGTGTGCAGTTGAAAAAAGACAACCGCGCTTTCCGCGTAGAAAAATACGAGCACAGTTATCCGCATTGCTGGCGAACAGATAAGCCCATCTTATACTACCCCTTAGACGCATGGTTCATCCGCACCACGGCCGTGAAAGACCAGATGGTTGAACTGAATAAAACCATTCAGTGGAAGCCGGCTTCTACCGGAGAAGGTCGCTTTGGTAACTGGCTGGAGAATATGGTGGACTGGAACCTGAGTCGCAGCCGCTTTTGGGGTACACCGCTGCCGGTATGGAGAACAGCCGATGGCAGTGAAGAAATGTGTATTGGTTCGGTACAGGAATTGAAAGAAGCAGCCGCAAAAGCCCGTACCGTATTGGGAAATGATGTCAACAGCTGGCTCAACGATCAATCCAATTTTGATCTGCACAAGCCTTTTGTAGACGATATCATTTTGGTAAGCAGCAATGGCCAGCCCATGCGTCGACTACCTGATTTGATTGATGTTTGGTTCGATAGTGGTGCCATGCCTTATGCACAATGGCATTACCCATTTGACAATCGTGCCCTGATCGATAGTGGTGAAGCTTTCCCGGCTGATTTTATTGCGGAAGGGGTAGATCAGACCCGTGGCTGGTTTTATACACTGCATGCACTTGCGGTGATGCTCTTTGGAAAAGTCGCTTATAAAACGGTGGTGAGTAACGGACTGGTACTGGATAAGCATGGGAATAAAATGAGTAAGCGCCTCGGTAACGTAGTGAATCCGTTCGAAACCATTCAACAGTATGGTGCTGATGCCACGCGCTGGTACCTCATTACCAATGCATCCCCCTGGGATAATTTAAAATTTGATGCAGCAGGTATTCAGGAAGTGCAGCGCAAATATTTTGGAACACTGTATAATACTTACCAGTTCTTCATACTGTATGCAAATGTTGATGGATTTACTTTCCGTGAATCCTATATACCGGTTGCTGAAAGACCTGAAATTGATCGTTGGATCATTTCTTCTTTGCATACGCTTTGCGAAAAGGTAACACAGGCGATGGATGATTATGAGCCCACTGCTGCCGGGCGCCTGATGGAAGTGTTTCTCGATGAACATTTAAGTAACTGGTACGTTCGGCTTTGTCGCCGGCGTTTCTGGAAGGGTCAATATGAGCACGATAAAATTGCAGCCTATCAAACGCTCTATGAGTGTATTGATACCTTATGTCGATTGATGGCTCCCATCTCTCCGTTCTTCAGCGATGCTTTATTCAGACGTTTGAATGAAGTAACCGGACGACATCCGCATGTTTCTGTTCACCATACCGATTTTCCGGTGGCAGATAAAAAGCTGATCGATGTTCGACTGGAAGAGCGGATGCAATTAGCGCAGGATGTAAGTTCACTGGGTTTATCGCTACGCAAAAAGGCCACCATCAAAGTGCGTCAGCCGCTTAAAAAGATGATGATTCCGGTTCTCAATCCGGAAATGACGGAGCAGTTACAGCAGGTGGAGCATCTGATCAAAGCGGAAGTAAACATTAAGGAAATTGAATATATTACTGATACAGATGGTGTAATCAGTAAAAAGCTAAAACCCAACTTCAAATTACTGGGTGCTCGCCTGGGGGCAAAGATGAAGGCAGCCGGCCAACTGATTGCTGCCATGGGTCCACAAGAGATCGCAGCCTTTGAGAAGTCTGGTGAGGCTAATTTTGTCATTGATAATGACACCATTACAATTCAAATAGCAGAGGTGGAGGTTGTAGCAGAAGATATCCCCGGCTGGACGGTCGCCGTAAAAAATGGCATAACAGCCGCCCTGGACATACAAATTACCCCTGAATTAGAGCAGGAGGGGCATGCCCGGGAACTGGTCAACCGGGTACAAAACATCCGAAAAGACATGGGATTGGCCCTAACTGACCGAATTTTCTTAAAAGTAGAGCGTCGTGGCGCGCTGGAATCAGCTATTATTCATTTTAACGATTATATTTGCCGCGAAATTTTGGCAGACTCGATCGAGCAGGTGCCCTCCATAAATGGGGGCACGGAAATTGACGTAAATGAGGAACTGCTGAAAGTCGAAGTCACCAAAAAAGGATAGTAGCTATGGCAAGTAAAAAACCAGCCCCTAAAAAATCAGCGCCTGTAAAAAAGGCGGCTCCAGCAAAAAAAGCAGCACCCGCCAAAAAAGCGGCCCCTGCAAAAAAAGCGGCACCTGCCAAAAAGGCTGCCCCGGTAAAAAAAGCTGCCCCAGTAAAAAAAGCTGTTCCAGCGAAAAAAGCCGCACCGGCCAAAAAGCCTGCTCCAGCGAAAAAGGCAGCACCGGCTAAGAAGCCTGCTCCTGCTCCGGCAAAAAAGCCTGTTCCGGTAAAGAAAGCTACTCCGGTAAAAAAAGTGGAACCGCC
>JBEIUM010000063.1:0-13131 GCA_040374385.1 Sediminibacterium sp.
ATCAGCCAGTTGTGACGGTGTCTGCCCTTTTTTGCGTTCGGCAACTGCTAAGCCACCTATTTGTTATTTAAGTCGATACACTTCCGTTAATTTTAAATTGCTTGTGCAAGAATGCATTTCTTTCGCTTATTTTTGCACTCACAATTGTTAGTTTTAAAGACGGTTGTTCAGTTGAAAAGGGAAGCCATGATGCAAAAAAACTGGTGGAAAGCGCTTTGTGTTTTATTACTGCTGTACACCTGTAGTTACGGCTTCTTTGTGGAGGTGCCTAACCCTCCGGGTGTTCCACTCAAGCAAACCATACGCAATCTTTTCTTCCATGTGCCTATGTGGATAGGCATGATGGTTTTTTTTAGTGTTTCTGTTTATTATTCCATTCTCTACTTGCGGCACTTGCGTCCGGCAGATGATGTTCGTGCCACAGAGTTCGCCAGAACGGGAATCGTATTCGGCGTTTTGGGATTGCTCACCGGAATGATCTGGGCCCACTTTCAGTGGGGAAAGGCCTGGAGTGGTGATGTAAAACAGAATGGTGCCGCCATAGCAGTGTTGATGTATTTCGCCTACTTCGTATTGAAAGGCAGTGTGCAGGATGAAGAGAAGCAGGCCCGCATCAGTGCTGTCTTCAACATCTTTGCCTTTTTCATGCTTTTCCCAACTATTTGGATCCTGCCCCGGCTTTCAGAGAGTCTGCACCCCGGTGGCATGGGTAGTGAGGGGAATCCCGGACTCAATCCACGAGATACAACATCAGCCATGCGGCTGGTCATGTATCCGGCATTTCTGGGATGGACCTTACTGGGGGTATGGATAGCTACCCTACGTGTTCGCATTCGTCTATTATCAGCTTAAAATCATTCCATGTATAAAATGAAAAGTCTTTTCACCGTTTTGTTGTTCGTGTTGTTTTCTGCTACGGTAACAGCGCAAGAGGTAAGCAACAGTGCTGAAACAGTATTCACTTCCAACGGAAAACTCGGGGTAGTAGTGGCGGTAGTCATCACCATCTTGATAGGTATCTTTCTTTATCTGATTTCGCTCGATAAAAAAATCTCTCGACTCGAAAAAAATAAATAATACAGGAACCTGCTGACCCATGGTTCGTGTCTAGTTCCCTGTTTATCCACTCAAAAAATCGATGTATGGCAAATCATTCCAACTACAGCTTTTTTCACAGCGTTGAACAAAGCTTTGACAAGGCAGCAAATTTTACCAAATGGGACAAAGGACTGCTTGAGCAGATCAAAGCATGCAACAGCATTTATAGCATGCACTTCCCTGTGAAGATGGATGATGGAAGAATTGAAGTAATTGAAGCATATCGTGTGCAACATTCGCAGCATAAATCTCCCTGTAAAGGTGGTATTCGTTTTAGTGAAGCAGTGAATCAGGATGAGGTGATGGCATTGGCATCACTGATGACGTATAAATGTGCTATCGTTAACGTTCCATTTGGTGGCGGTAAGGGGGGTATCAAAATCAATCCCAGACAATACAGCGTATACGAATTGGAAAAGATTACCCGTCGTTATACCAGTGAGCTGGTAAAGAAAAATTTCATTGGACCAGGTATAGATGTGCCTGCGCCTGATTATGGTACCGGCGAACGAGAAATGGCCTGGATTGTTGATACATATTCTTCATTGAAACCCGGTGAAATCGATGCAGCAGGTTGTGTAACTGGTAAGCCCGTATCACAGGGTGGTGTGCGTGGAAGGAAGGAAGCAACGGGATTAGGTGTTTTTTATGGTGTACGGGAAGTATGTAACATGCCCGATGTGATGGAAAAATTAGGACTTAGCCTGGGAGTGGAAGGTAAACGTATCGTAGTTCAGGGACTGGGTAATGTAGGTTATCACTCCGCGAAATTCTTCCGCGAAAATGGTTCCAAAGTAATTGCCATCGCTGAATTCGAGGGTGCTATCTTCAACGAAAATGGTTTGAATGAAGAGGAAGTATTCCAGCACAGAAAAGCCACCGGCTCTATTTTGAACTTCCCTGGGGCTACCAACATCACTGATAGTTCCAAAGCCCTTGAATTACCCTGTGATATTCTCATTCCTGCTGCACTGGAGAATGTGATCAATAAAGACAATGCCCCCAATATACAGGCGAAGCTGATTGGCGAAGCTGCCAATGGACCACTCACACCCGAAGCCGATGAGATCCTCATCAAGAAAGGCATAGTGGTTATTCCCGATATGTACCTGAATGCAGGGGGTGTGACGGTATCTTATTTTGAGTGGTTGAAAAACCTGAGCCACGTACGTTACGGTCGAATGGAGAAGCGCTTCCAGGAAAATATGAATGCCCATATCATCAGTCAGATCGAAAACCTGTCAGGTAAAAAAATTGCCGACAATGAGCGTGCTTTCATCATGCACGGAGCAGAGGAAGTAGATCTGGTACACAGCGGACTGGAAGAAACCATGATCGCCGCCACCCATGAAATCATGGACATCTGGCGCAAGAATCCGGAGATCCCCGATATGCGGACTGCGGCTTATGTGTGTGCAATCAATAAAGTAGCTACGACTTACACTGAGCTGGGTATCTTCCCATAATTAGTTACCCGCTGTAAGTAGGTAAGACGCTCAGTGGTGAAACAGTGCCTGTTGGATTGATCTCAAATCCCAGGGTGAGGTTGCCATTGGTGACCACCAGGTAAGTGCAGGGGATAACCGATTTATACGCTAAGAGTTGCTGCAGCGTTTGATCATTCAGTGATACTTTCGGTTCCTTACATTCAATCAGCATCCAGGGTTTGCTTTCCTTGAACACGACGACATCTGTTCTGCGCTGCAGTTCACCTACCTGCCAACTTTTTTCAACTGCAAAACAAGCAGCGGGGTATGACAGCGACTTAACCAAGTATTGAATAAAGTTTTGACGTACCCATTCTTCCGGCGTGATCACCACCCATTTCTTGCGAATGGGATCGAACAGCCAGTCTTTGTTGTCCTGCTGACGCATATTGAAGTCGGGTGTTGGGTAGATCACATCAATCATATCTTGAAGAATCGCTCTTTTTTTCGTATATTTGGAGATTATCTTTTCAAAGGTAGGGATTCGGAATAATGCCGCAGCCCGCTGTTTCCCAACTCCCCTCCACAGATCCAGGCGTATGAAAACTAAAGAGGATATCGTTAATAACTGGTTACCCCGATATACCGGTGCCCGACTCGAAGACTTGGGTAAATATATTCTGCTGACCAACTTCAGCCACTACGTATCTCTTTTTGCCAAGTGGAATAAAGTTAAGGTGATTGGTCAAGATCGACCCATGCAATGCGCAACTGCCAATGGCATCACCATCATCAATTTTGGTATGGGTAGTCCGGGTGCAGCCACCATCATGGATTTACTGACAGCCATATCTCCTGAGGCAGTATTGTTTCTGGGTAAATGCGGGGGATTAAAGAAGCGCAATAAATTAGGTGACCTGATCTTACCCATTGCCGCTATTCGCGGGGAAGGTACTTCCAATGACTACTTTCCGCCCGAAGTTCCGGCTATGCCGGCATTCGCTCTCCAAAAAGCGATTTCCACCACCATACGAGACTACCAGGTAGATTACTGGACAGGCACCGTTTATACCACGAACCGTCGTGTGTGGGAACATGATGAAGCTTTCAAAGAATACCTCACGCGCGTGCGCGCCTATGCCATCGATATGGAAACTGCCACCATCTTTACGGTAGGCTTCTACAATAAAATACCTACCGGAGCTCTTCTGCTGGTAAGTGATCAGCCCATGATTCCGGAAGGGGTAAAAACCGAAGCAAGTGATAAAAAAATTACCGCCAGCTTCGTTGAAACTCATCTGAAAATCGGCATCGATTCTTTAAAACAGTTGATCAATAACGGACTTACCGTTCGGCACCTGCGGTTCTAATCTTTCCAGAGAAAAGGAAAAAGAATTACCGACAGCACGACCACCATAATGTCTAATGCCACTAAAAGGGCAATCATTTCCAGCAATCCTGCTTGCACGACCGATGAAAATGCGATGGCGGCAATTTTCATCAGGAGCAATAATTGTGGAATGATCAAAGGGAATCCCATCACCGCCATGAGTGCTGTAGATTGACGGGCGCGGGCTGCAATGGCAGCTAAGAAAGTAAATACCAGTCCGATGCTTGCGCCACCCAGACAAGTGATCAATAAAAATCTTCCGGCATGTGCGAATGGATCTCCCAGTAAAAGGATGAACAAGAGCAGCGAGAGTATGCCCATAACTATCATCAGCAGCATGTTGAACAGTAGCTTTGACAGCACGAAGTCGCGGGCACCAGCAATGGTATAGAAGTAAAGTAAACGACCATGGCTCTCTTGAAGAAAACTTTTCGCCACCGCATTCACGCATACAAAAAGCATCACGACCCAGAACAAGCCATTCCAGCTTTTTTCATCGGGCTGACCCATGGTTTGGTAAATCACAAATATGGTGGAGGCAACATAGAGCAGCATGCCATACAGGGTATATTGCTGCCTGCTTTCCAGTAGCAAATCTTTCTTTACCAGCTGCCATATCCGTGTAACAGATTTCATGCTTATGTTAGCTGATTAAGGTTCGAGGTAGCATTTTCGGCAGCGAGGTTCATAGGTATCGGTAGCGCCCAATAGGATCTGGCTGTCATCTGCCGCTTTCCGAAATGAGATGCTGGCCAGGTTGCCACACTTCACACAGATGGCATGTAATTTTGTGATGAAGTCTGCCACCGCCAATAGTTGCGGCATCTGTCCGAAAGGTTTACCGAGATAGTCCATATCAAGTCCCGCCACAATCACCCGAATGCCCCGGCTTGCCAGTGACTCACAGACACCAACAATCTGGTCGTCGAAGAATTGCGCCTCATCGATACCGACCACATCAACCTGGTCGGCCAGCAGCAAAATTTTTTGGGAGTGATCGATGGGGAAGGAGGGTATCGAGTTAGCATCGTGGCTGACCACCGCTTCCTGGTTGTATCGAACATCCATGGCCGGCTTGAATATTTCCACTTTCAGGTTGGCAATACGCGCACGCTTCAACCGGCGGATCAGTTCCTCGGTTTTACCGCTGAACATGCTACCGCAGATGACTTCAATGGATCCTCTTCTCTCTCCGGAAATATTCGGCTCAATAAACATGATAATACTAAAAGGATTGTTTTTTCGTTGTTCTTAGTAACAGTAGGTGATTGCAGACCCCAAATGTATTACATCCGATGGAAAGAGCAGGCTACCTCATTAATAAATTGAAGGAGCAATTTCAACTCCAGGAACCACCGACGCATCTCCTGCTCACCCTGGATCTGTTGCGGAAGGAATTAATGGGACAGCTGCAGTCAGACCCTGAAAATCTCAGTTTGCCGCCCGAATTATTGGCATTTCGACCTGTTCCTGCTTCCCGACCCCCCGATGATGCGTTGTATGATATGGATCTGACCCGGGAACTGCCCACTTTCGCCCACCAAAATTTCTGTCCCCTCCCCACTACTGAAAGCATCTCTGATCAACTCTCCGCTGACCTGACCGGTATACCTAAAACGACCCAATCTCCTCAACAGGAGGAAAATGAAGATCTCCTGGCTTCCAATACCCCCATAAAAGATCTGAAACGTGCCATTAGCGCCAGAAATCGTTTTTTGTTCATCCATGAATTATTCCGGGGTGATGAAGTGATGTTTGAGCGGAGCATGAAAACGATACAAGGCTTTTCTATCTTCCCGGAAGCCCGCTTCTGGATCGAGCGGGAACTAAAAACGAAACTGGGCTGGCAGGAAAGCAGTCCGCTGGTACAGATGTTCGATCACCTGGTTAGGAGGCGATTTTCCTGAATGATTTGAATGACCCGTTCTGCAGCCCCACCCCCTGAGCGCGTGAATTGTTGTGCTTTTGCGCCAAGGGTTGCACGTATACCTGCATCTTTCAACAGCAGCTGTAATTTTTCTTCCAGCTCTATGGCAGAAGCGACCGACACCAAACCGTTTTGCGCTACTAATTCAACGGCTTCTAAAAATTTATCGTAGATCGGACCAATTACAATGGGTTTCCCATAAACAGCTGCTTCCAGCACATTGTGAATACCATCTGCCCCAAAACCGCCACCCACATACACGATGGTTGCGTAGCGGTACAACCTACTGAGCATACCCATTTTATCAATGATCAGGGTTCGATGGTGAGGAAGGTTCTGTTTTTCTTCTGGCGCTCTTTTCAGATAATCACTGAACGTGATGGAGTTGGTATAAAGCTGAAGACATTTTTCTATGCTATCTGCATCAATAAGATGGGGAACGATGATGTTACGTATACCCGGTGTATGGTTGACAAAATGCTGAAGTGCCTTATCATCTTCCGGCCAGGTGCTGCCGGCAATGAATACATTAGTATCCCTGATGAATTCCTCTATTTCCGGATAGGAATGTGGTTGAGCTGCTATTTGCAAAACCCTGTCAAAGCGGGAATCGCCGGCTATGGTGACCGGGATGGATGTGTTCACCGTTTGTAATTGTCTGGCAGAAGCTGCATCCTGCACCAAAATATGACGATAGCAAGCCAGCATCTTTCTGTAAAAGCCACCATACCATTGAAAGAAAGGTTGCTCTTCTCGAAAGACGGCAGACACCAAGAGAACGGGGATGTTGCTACTGCGGAGTGCATGAAGATAATAGTACCAAAATTCATATTTGATGAACAATACCATTGCCGGCTGTACTTTCTTTACCCAGGCTTTCGCCGTATGAGGTCCATCTAATGGCAGATATACCACTTTATCAGCAATGGGGTGGTGTTGGCATGGCTCAAAACCAGAGGGAGAAAAAAAGCTCAGTAAAATTTCATAGTCAGGATAATTCCGCCGAATGGCTTCGAGCACGGGTAAGCCCTGTTCAAATTCACCCAGGGAAGCACAATGCATCCAGATGACCGGTTTTTGAGGCTGCCACTGCTCCAAATCAGCCATTGCATTCTCCTGTGCCTGGCACCATTTCCTTGCTTTTACATTGAAAATGCCCGCCACACGGGCTGCCAGCGGATAGAGCAACAGGAAAATCCGATACAACAACATACAGGTGGTTGAAATGTGAAAATACTCAATAAAATGAGAATGATACCTGAACTGTTCCGGCTTGAGCGCTACCATCGGCGCCAATGCTTAATTTATAGTAATTTTGCCGCTTTAATACCGAATACACATGCGTCCGATTCAAATGGTAGACACCCGCACCCAGTACCTCAACATCAAAGCAGAGGTGGACGCTGCCATACAGGAGGTGCTTGATAGTGCAGCCTATATCAACGGTAAATGGGTGAAGAACTTCTCAGAAGACCTGAGTAAATACATGGGCGGTGTTCATACCATCCCCTGTGCCAATGGCACCGATGCCCTCCAGATCGCTATGATGGCACTCGGACTGCAGCCCGGCGACGAAGTCATCACTCCTTCCTTCACCTATATCGCCACGACGGAAGTGGTAGCATTGTTGCGCTTGCATCCGGTATTTGTAGAGGTAGATCCCAAAACATTTTGCATGGATCCCGCTGCACTGCGGAAGGCCATTACACCTCGCACCCGTGCCATCGTTCCGGTGCACTTATATGGGCATGCCGCCCCTATGGATGAAATTCTTCAGATTGCTCGCGAGCATGGACTATATGTCATCGAAGATAATGCCCAGGCGATCGGATGTGACTATACCGCTGCAGATGGCAATGTTTATAAGACAGGTACAATGGGAACCATCGGAACAACCTCTTTCTATCCCAGTAAGAACCTGGGTGCTTTTGGAGATGGAGGTGCCATCTTCACAAGAGATGCCGATCTGGCCAAACAGTTAACGATGATTGCCAATCATGGACAGCAAAAGCGCTATTACCATGAAAGAGTGGGTTGCAATTCAAGACTTGACTCGATGCAGGCTGCCATCTTAGGGGTGAAGTTGCAACACCTGGATGCATATAACGGCGCCCGTAAAAAAGTAGCTGAATTTTATAACCAGGCTTTTGCCGGTCACCCAAAGATTCAGACACCCGTGGTAGCCCCCTATAGTTCTCATGTTTATCATCAATATACCCTGATCATTCAGGATGCTGATCGCGATGCACTGTCCAAACACCTATCCGATCAGCAGATTCCTTCGATGATTTACTATCCTGTGCCGGGACATCGTCAGCCGATGTTCGCCGGAAACCCAGCTGCACTGCCAGACTTACCTATCACCGATTGGCTAACGGAGCGGGTGATCTCGTTACCGGTGCACACAGAAATGGATGAAGAACAATTGAATTGGATCAGCCGTCACGTATTAGAATTCCTCAGTTAAAAATAATTGTATGAAGATCGCAGTGGTTGGAACAGGTTATGTTGGATTGGTTACCGGAACCTGTTTTGCAGAAACAGGTAATAAAGTTACCTGTGTAGACATCGATGCCGATAAAGTAAAAAAATTGGCGGGCGGTGAAATTACCATCTATGAGCCCGGACTTGAAAAAATATTCCTGCGCAACCTGCGGGAGGGAAGATTGCATTTTACTACCAGCTTACAAGAGGGTATCAAAGATGCCCAAATTGTTTTCCTCGCACTGCCAACACCACCCGGTGCCGATGGCTCTGCTGATTTGCGTTTTGTGTTGGGGGTGGCAGCCGACCTGGGTGGATTATTGAATGACTACAAAGTGATTGTTGATAAAAGTACAGTTCCGGTGGGCACTGCAGAAAAAGTACATGCTGCCATTGCTGCCCGTTATAAAGGTGAATTTGATGTGGTGAGTAATCCCGAATTTCTTCGCGAGGGGGTGGCAGTAGATGATTTCATGAAACCCGATCGCGTTGTGATTGGCACCACCTCAGAGCGGGCTCGTCAGATCATGAGTGATCTATATGCGCCATTTGTTCGTCAGGGTAATCCGGTCATTTTTATGGATGAAAAATCTGCGGAGCTGACAAAATATGCTGCCAACTCATTCCTGGCCACCAAAATTTCTTTCATGAATGAGATCGCTCAGCTTTGTGAGCGCATGGGAGCAGATGTAGACATGGTCAGAAGGGGAATTGGCAGTGATGAACGTATTGGAAAAAGATTTTTATTCCCGGGTATCGGCTATGGCGGCAGTTGTTTTCCGAAAGATGTGCAGGCACTGATTCATTCCGCGGAGGAGGTGAACTATGATTTTAGTATACTGAAGGCGGTAGAAGCAGTGAACGAGCGTCAGAAAAAACATTTATTACCTAAGATCCTTCGTTATTTTGACAATAACCTTCAGGGGATTCGGCTGGCATTGTGGGGATTGGCATTCAAACCCAATACCGATGATATCCGCGAGGCACCGGCTCTTCACCTGATAGAGGCATTAACGGCAGCGGGTGCAACGATTGTTGCTTTCGATCCGGAAGCGATGAACAATGTGAAGCGATTGCTGGGTGATAAAATTCAGTATGCTGAAAGTCCCTACGCGGCCATCGAGCAGGCAGATGCACTGGTTATTGCGACGGAATGGAGTGAATTCAGAACACCCGACTTCGACCGCATTTCACAAACCATCAAAAACAAGGTCATCTTTGATGGACGGAATTTGTTTGATGTGAAGCAAGTGAAGTCACTTGGGTACCATTATGAAAGTGTAGGTCGCGGTACAGACCCTGCCTAACAAAAAGTATATTATGAAAAGAGTATTGATCACCGGCGCAGCCGGATTTCTGGGTTCACATCTTTGTGAGCGATTCATCAAGGAAGGTTACCATGTGATCGGCATGGATAACCTGATCACCGGCGACCTGCGCAACATCGAACATTTATTCAAACTACCCACGTTTGATTTCTATCACCACGATGTATCGAAGTTCATTCATGTGAGCGGTCCGCTGGATTATATTCTTCATTTCGCTTCTCCAGCCAGTCCGATCGATTATTTAAAAATTCCCATACAAACGCTTAAAGTAGGTGCACTTGGAACACACAATTGTTTGGGATTAGCCAAGGAAAAAAAGGCAACGATTCTGGTAGCTTCTACCAGTGAAGTATACGGAGATCCGCTGGTGCATCCTCAAAATGAGGATTACTGGGGCAATGTTAATCCTGTTGGTCCGCGTGGTGTTTATGATGAAGCCAAGCGATTCATGGAATCCATCACCCGCGCCTACCATACATTTCATGGAGTGGATATCCGAATCGTTAGAATATTCAATACCTATGGTCCGCGGATGCGACTCAATGATGGTCGTGCATTGCCGGCGTTTATTGGACAAGCACTGCGTGGTGAAAACCTCACTGTATTTGGTGATGGCAGTCAGACCCGCTCTTTCTGCTATGTAGATGATTTGATTGAAGGAATATATCGATTGCTGAAAAGCAATTACACGATGCCTGTCAATATTGGTAATCCACATGAGATCAGCTTGTTGGAATTTGCTGAAGAAGTATTAAAACTTACCGGATCTAAAGTAAAGATCGAATTCAGGGAACTGCCGGTAGATGATCCCAAACAGCGCCGCCCGGATATTACACGTGCGAAAGAAATACTTGGCTGGCAACCTACTGTTGACCGGTCGAAGGGATTACAAATCACATATGATTATTTCCGTTCTCTGCCGCAGGAGGAATGGAGCAAAAAGCCTAAAGAATTTTAATCTTTTCAAATGCACCCGAACAGGCAGCACGCACCGGTAATAGTTACAGGCGGATCCGGACAACTGGGGCAGGAATTGCGTATTGCCTTTAGCAGCAGTTCAATTACCCGGCCTGTTATTTTTACCGATCGGGAGGAACTTGATCTCTCTAAGCCGGAACAATTCGAAGCTTTTTTCCGTACACACCAGCCCGCCTATTTTATTCACGGAGGTGCTTATACGGCTGTAGATAAGGCAGAACAGGAAAAAGATCTCGCCTATTTGATCAATGCCACTGCTACCGGTGAAATTGCCCGTTTATGTAAGATCTATGGTGCCAGACTGATTTATATATCCACCGACTATGTATTCAATGGTACCGGAACATCGCCCTACCAGCCTACTGAAGTAACGTCACCTGTCAATCATTACGGCTATACCAAATGGATGGGTGAAGAGTTGATTCGTCGGGAGCAAGCGGCGGCAGTTATCATTCGCACATCCTGGGTGTTCAGTGCTTTTGGCAACAACTTTGTTAAGACCATGTTGCGGTTGATGCGGGAACGCCCCCAGATACGTGTGGTGAATGACCAGCGTGGTTGTCCGACCTATGCTGCCGATCTTGCCGATGCCATCCTTGCGATTTTACTTTTGTGGGAAAAAGGAGATGCCCATGTCGGCACTTATCATTTCAGCAATGCGGGCGATATCACATGGTATGAATTTGCCTCTGCCATTCGGGATGTAGCGGGTCTGGTGTGTGACATACAGCCAATTCCAAGTTCAGACTTTCCAACACCAGCCAAACGACCTGCCTATTCTGTTTTAGATACGACTAAGTTATCTGCTGATTTTGGAGTTCAGCCCAGAAACTGGAAAGAGGCATTGCAAAACTGTTGGCAACAATTGCAGTGAAAGGGGCATCCCCCAATAGCCCTTCTTTTTACTCTTTCGTGAAAGCGTATTTTCCGGCACCCTGGAGTAAAATCATACTTTTCTTTTCCGGATTGAATTCCATTTTCACACCTGCCTGGATAAACTCAAACTGGTGTTTTGCGGTAGGATTCAATGGGAAAGAAGGCTGACCTGTCACCTGCGCCAGCAGTAGTTTCCCTTCTCTGCGAACAGCTATTTTCACAGGAAGTGAAGTGGTGGAATAAGTGCCTACATATTGGTCTAGCTCTTCCGGCGATACTTCAAAAGCAGTAAAGGAAGGAATGTCATAGGGTTTGTCAAAAACTGCACTCAGAACAGCAATGGATATATTGTTATTGATGTAGTTCGTTCCATTGGACACAAGTGAGTAAGCAATTTTATCTTCTGGGAAATAGGAGAAAACGGAACTAAATCCGTCTATGCCACCCGTATGTCCATACCCTTGTTTATCGTAGAAGGGAATGATGAATAGTCCCAATCCTACCGCATCATTCCACTGTGTCATCGCAGCTATGCTTTGTGGTTGCAGTAATTTTCCGTTGAATAATGCTTCGCTGAATTGGTTCAGATCAGGTGCGCTGGCTACCAGGGCACCTGCACCCAGTGGTATCGACATATCAGTCTCCGCTACTTTTTCCCAGCCAGTTTTGTAGGTATAGGATTGACATTCATTCTTACTCACTTGTATAGCAGCACCATAATAAGTGTTTTTCAGTCCGATGGGATCAGTGATATGTTTTTTTACCAGTGTAGGAAATGGTTCTTTGAAAACATTTTCGAGTAAAAATGTCAGTAATATAAAATTGGAATTGCTATAACTGAATTTGCTATCCGGAGCAAAATCGCTGTTGAGGCGATTTAGCCTCTCCATCATCATTTGTTCTGATTGTGGCAGTGTATTCCAGGTCAGGTAATCTTTTTCATCCGTGATATTGTGTATGCCACTTCGATGACTCAACAAGTGTCTGATTGTTATAGTTGAAGCGTTTTTTATGGAGGGGAAAAAGCTTTCAATCGTTTGGTCCAGGCGGATCAGGTTCTTCTCTATCGCTTTCATCACCAGAACGGTAGTGAAGGTTTTTGTGATGGAACCTATACGGTATTTTGATGTCTCGTTGGCTTTTTTATTGCCCTCGACATCCGAAAAGCCTGTCGATCGCTGATAGAGGGTGATTCCATTTTTAGATACGGCCACCGAACCCATGAACTTATTGTTCTTCTCCAGCACATCAAAATACGCATCCAGTTTGGCCTTATCTGTAAGTTGGGCAAATGCAATAGAGAAAAAAAGAAGACTGCAAACAGCAGTGAGTGAATATTTTTTCATGGAACAACGATTAAGTAGGCAAGTGCAGCAGGAATGTCTGTACATCGAAAATATATAGCAAATCTATGCTTCTTTCTGCTTCACCGTTTTCATCTGAATAATATCTACGAGGAAGGCGAATGCCATCGAGAAATAAATATATCCCTTTGGAATCTCAAAACGGAAACCTTCTGCCAGCAGGGCGACACCAATCATCATCAGGAAGCATAATGCCAATATTTTGAAGGAAGGGTGCTTACGAATGAATTCACTGATGGGTTTGGCTGCTATCAGCATG
>JBEIUM010000005.1:0-30525 GCA_040374385.1 Sediminibacterium sp.
CATCTTCATAAAACTTCACCCAGGTATTCATGCGGTTCCAGCCAACATTACCTACGCAGTGATCTACATGTAATAATCCGACAGATTCAGGTCTGTAATTGGTTTCCCATTTTCTGAATCCTGGCAGAAAAATACCATTGTACTGGTGGCGCTCTATGAAGAGGTGTACCGTATCGCCATAGAGATGAATGCCACTCATCACCAGCTCACCCTGCTCATCTTTGAGCGTGATCGGACTCAGATAGGGCTTTGCTCCTCTGGCAACAGTTTGATCAAATGCAGATCGGGCATCGGGTACAGTTAGCGCAATCGCTTTTACGCCATCACCGTGCAGATGAACATGTTCAGCGATAGCAGAAGTAGGACGCAGCGGCGTGGTGAGCACCATGGTTACTTTATTCTGCCGTAAAACATAAGACACCTTCTCTTTTTCACCTGTCTCCGGACCGCTATAGGCAAGTTCCTGGTAACCAAAAGCTGTTTTATAGTAATGTGCCGCCTGCTTGGCATTGCCTACATATAATTCAATGTAGTCGGTACCTGCCAGTGGCAGAAAATCATTTGTTGCATCGTTCTGATTCATGTTGCTTTTTTATTCGATATTAAATTGCCAGCTCTTGTGATAATTCTCGTCTTCAATCTTAAGGGCCTCCTCCGTTATCATCAGTGGCTTGAAGGGATCGATCATCACTGCCAGCTCATCTGTCTTTTCCTTACCAATTGATTTCTCTACGCTACCCGGATGCGGACCATGAGGAATGCCTCCCGGATGTAAAGTGATCTGTCCCTGTACTACAGTCTTGCGGCTCATAAAGTCACCATCCACATAATACAACACTTCGTCACTGTCAACATTGCTGTGGTTATATGGTGCAGGTATGGCCTGCGGATGGTAGTCATACTTTCTGGGCACAAAGGAACACACGACAAAATTGTGGGCCTCAAATGTTTGATGCACGGGCGGTGGCTGGTGAACCCTGCCGGTAATGGGCTCAAAATTATGGATGGAAAAAGCCCAGGGATAATGATACCCATCCCAACCAATGAAATCAAATGGGTGGGTACCATAGGTGTAAGGATAGATCAGCCCCTGCTTCTTAATGAGTATTGTAAAGTCACCCTCTTCATCATGCGTAGCGAGATCTACAGGCCGCTTGATATCTCTTTCACAAAATGGAGCATGCTCCATCAGTTGTCCGTATTGATTGAGATAGCGCTTGGGGAAACGAATCGGACTATAACTCTCTATGATGAATAAGCGATTGTTCTCATCATTGAAATGGATCTGATAAATCGTGCCGCGGGGAACGACTACATAATCTCCATATTCAAAATGAATTTTTCCAAACCCGGTATGCAATGTGCCTGAACCTTTGTGGATGAAAATAATTTCATCTGCCTGACTATTCTTATAAAAATAGTCCGTCATTGATTTTTTAGGCGCAGCCAACGATATCTGCAGATCGGTATTCACCAATACCGGCTTTCTGCTTTTTAGATAATCATCTTCCGGTTGAACATTGAATCCTAAAAGACTGGTATGGCGGAGGTGTTTTTCTCTGGCGATCACCGGTTCCACCGAATAGGGCTCACCAATGGATTTGACAATGGTAGGCGGATGCGTATGATATACCAGGGAATACATACTGGAAAAGCCTTCGGTTGAAACCAGCTCTTCCGCATACAGCGTACCGTCCGGCTTTCTGAATGCCGTATGTCGCTTCGCAGGAATAGATCCCAGTGTATGATAGATAGGCATAATGGCAACAGTTAGGTGAGTGGATGAATCTAGACGCGCCGCAAAATTAAATTTATTCCTATTAACTTCGTGCCAATAACTTGATAAAAAGCCTTTATCAATAAGATATTTCTTTATTCAGTAAACGATTGATAACGAATGAAACTAGTCAGCTATTCCGCCAATGGAACCGTTCATCTTGGTGTGTTGGAAGGACACAATGTTTTTTCTGTTTCCCAACTGGATCAATCGCTGCCCGATGACATGATCACCTGGTTGACCATGGGCGATAAAGCGAAGCAGGCACTTACAACTGCGCTTGCATCGCTGAAAGCAGGCAAACTGAACGCAGATCCCATTACAGATTATCAGCTGCTGGCACCGGTGCCCCGACCTACTTCCTGTCGCGATGGTTATGCCTTTCGCCAACATGTGGCTGCTGCGAGAAGAAACCGGGGCGTAGAAATGATCAAAGAATTTGACCAATACCCCATTTTTTATTTTACCAATCACTTGGCTGTTCAGGGCCCCGGTGAAATCTATTGTATGCCCGATCATTTTCAGCAACTGGATTTTGAACTGGAAGTGGCAATCGTAATAGGAAAGAAGGGCCGCAACATTCGTGCGGAAGATGCTGATCAGTACATTGCAGGGTTTACCATCATGAATGACATGAGTGCCCGCAAGCTGCAGATGGAAGAAATGTTGTTGAACCTGGGACCTGCCAAGGGGAAAGACTTTTCCACCATCATTGGTCCCTGGCTGGTTACACCCGATGAACTGCAAGCCAAGAAAGTACCTGCGAAGCAAGGACATGTAGGCAATAACTATGATCTGTCGATGAAATGCTGGGTGAACGATGTATTGGTTTCGGAAGGGAACATGGCCGATATGGATTGGACCTTTGCTGAAATCATCGAACGCTGTTCCTATGGTGTTACACTTTATCCGGGAGACGTAATCGGTTCTGGCACCGTTGGTACCGGATGTTTCCTGGAACTCAATGGAACTGCGAAACTGAATGATCCGCAACACCAGCCACAATGGCTGCAACCCAATGATAAGGTTACCATGCAAATTGATGGACTGGGAGCACTGGAAAATATCATTCGTGCAGAAGCAACGGACTGGTCCATTCTGCAAAGAAAAAAGAATAGCTAAACTGCCGCATGTTAACCCTCGAGACAGAAAAAATTCCGTTGCAGCAACTGCAGCAATACCTGCAGGCAGCGATTGCTCCACGACCCATCTGCTTTGCATCCACCATTGATAAGCAGGGACAAGTAAATTTAAGTCCGTTCAGTTTCTTCAATCTCTTCAGCATGAACCCGCCGGTTTGTGTTTTTTCTCCGAGCAGAAGGGTGCGCGACAACAGCACCAAACATACCCTGGAAAATCTGAAAGAAGTTCCTGAGTGTGTGATCAATATCGTTAATTACGATATGGTACAACAGATGTCTTTGTCAAGTTGTGATTATTCCAAAGACACCAATGAGTTCATCAAAGCCGGCTTTACGGAACTCCCCTCAACGCTTGTTCGTCCGCCCCGTGTAGCTGAATCGCCCATACAACTTGAATGCACGGTAAGGGATATCATTTCACTGGGTGATCAGCCGGGTGCAGGTAATCTGGTGATTGCAGAGATCAAAGTGATTCATATTGGCGAACAGGTGCTGAATGAAAAAAACAAGATAGACCCTGCCAAGCTAGACCTGGTGGCGAGATTAGGAGATGATTGGTATGCCAGGGTAACGCCGGAATCTTTGTTTCAGGTAGAAAAACCCAATACTCAACTGGGAATCGGATTTGACCAGCTTCCGGCTTCCATCAGAAATCATCCTTCTTTCTCAGGAAATGAAAAAGCGCAGTTGGCGAATGTTTCAAAGCTGCCGGATGGAATTAACTCAGCAACTTTGGTAAGTCTATCTGATACCGGTATCTCTTCAGTGAAAGAAGCTTTACAAAGAAATGACGTTGCCACTGCCTGGGCGGTTATTCAAACCGCAGTTTTGCATCAATGATGCGCAGTCCGTCTTCAATCAACTTTTTATACTGCGGGAATTTTTCCTTTTGTTGCAAGAGATAATTCCTAACCTCTTCCGCCAGATCACTATAATCAGGGTCTTCTGCAACTAACTCCAGTATCTCCATGGATGCCAGCCAATCCTCATTGAAATCATTTGCCAGCTGCTTTCGAATATCAACCAGTGCTTTTTTCGAAGAATCTTGCTCGCGAATCGTACGTATCTGTTGAAAGAGTGCATGATAGGTCTTATCTGATTCAGTGTAGTTGGGTTGAGAAGTCAGATTAGACGAGACGTATAATTGATCAACCAGGTGGTTCTTATCTGCAACACCATTGAAGACGGAAACGATGTTCTCTCCCACTGCCATATCATAATTTCCCCAGGCCGGATCGAAGTAAACTTTTCCATCTTGATCTTTTACTGTGCAATCTGTAAAAGTCAGCAGAATAATTTTTCCCGCTTTGCGCAATACTTGTTCCAACTTTCCTTGCACACATATACCGCTTTCAAAATTCAACTCAACCGCTTTTCCCGCAATAAGACCTTGTGCCAAACAAGTCGCATCATCCCAATTTTCCAATGGCTGAGCATGTGATCTTAATTTTCCAACCGGTGAGCCAAAACCATCACGGTGATAGCTGGTATCATGTCCTGGCAACTGTACATCACTATAAGCAAGTTCTGTCGGACCCTGTGCCTGAATGTATTTCAATTGTCCGGAGTGATCAACTGAGGCAGCGACAAAAATTCCTGACACCTGAAGGCCGGAAGAATATACCGCCGTACAAATATTTTTACATTCAATCGCTTTCATCATGCTTTCATATCCACCCACCCTGAAAGCCATGCGACGCTCGAATTGTTGCAATACATCTATCAGGTTTTGGAAAGTGGGTGTTACAAACAACTGAGGTTGGGGCTGTGTGATGTCGTAAGAATAATTGAGGGCATCAATGGTGTAAATAATTTTTTTTACCGAGGGGCGCATACAGGAGGAGCTTTCGCCTATTGATGACAACAAACCGGCACCATATATTTTGGGGTCGTCTAAATCACCAATCAATCCATATTCAACCGTCCACCACTGCAAGCGGCTCAGCAGAGCCATTTCAGACGGTTCACCCAGGTTTTTCTGGTTGAATAGTACCAGCTCTTCTGCTGCTGTAATTTTTGCCGGATCAACATTGGGTGCCTCTTTTAAAATCGATAACTCACGAATAGACTCATAAAGGGCATAATCTTTTGAAGAAAATAAAGCTTTGGTGCCGATAGAACCCAGATAACTCAGGTACTGGTTGTATTTCACATCGCTGATGATGGGTGCGTGTCCGGCAGATTCGTGGATGATATCAGGCGCAGATGTATATTCAATGTGTTCCAGCTGACGGATATCAGCAGCAATCACCAATACGCGGCATGCCTGGTATTCCATGAAAGCTGCGGGAGGGATGAAGCCGTCAACCGTCACAGCTCCCCAGCCAATTTCTGCAAGCGCATCATTGATCTCCTGGAGACTCGGTATTTTCTCAATCGTCAATCCGGCTTTTTTCAATCCGGGTATGTAGGGATAATAAGCCACATCTTTCAGGTAACTATAGTTCTGGCGCATTACGTAACGCCAAACAGCGTGATTGACCAGCGTATAGCGCTCATAGCCCTGATCAACAATATACTTCCGCAAGTGAAGCGGTAGCTGTGCTACCTGCGGGTTATTAAAATCGTAGAAGTCAGCCACCAGTTGATAAAATTATTTAACGATGTAAAAATATAAAAGAAGCAGCAGCTTACTGTATAGAAAATCATAAATCCGGAAAACTTCCACCAACACAAAATTCCTATAAATAAAATCTATGTCAGCAATCATTTTATCTTTATGAATGATATTGTATCTGATACACATTAGCAGCATAATTCAAAAAAATGAGTACCTTTTAGTATGATACTGGGCGACCTGATAGACTATGCATTGGCGAAACCTGAAACGGAAGAAACGCTGCCTTTCGGTCCGGATGTATTGGTATTGAAAACAAATGGAAAAGTTTTTCTGTTGATTCCACTGAATAGCACTCCAATCCAGTTCAATGCCAAATGTGATCCGGAGAGGGCCCTGGTGCTTCGGGAATCTTATGAGGGGATCATACCCGGTTATCACATGAATAAAAAGCACTGGAACACCGTCATACTAGATGGCAGCGTGCCACCCCAACTTGCGCGTGAACTTATTGATCATTCGTATGAACTCGTGCGACCGCGACGGAAAAAATAAGTCTGCCCGGTAGCTTTTATAAACCTTGCAAAAGCATTTTAACGGGTTCTATCACTTTTAGTTCACAATGACCAAGGGGCTGACTTGCGCGGCTCAGGGCTTTTTCCCATACGCTTTTCAAAGCCTTGTCTTTTTGACGGGATTGCAGCAATTGTATCGACAAGGTGGCGAGCTGTCGAAGATGGGTAGCATGTGCTGCAATATCCGCTAATGCGGGAATCTGTTTCGCTGTTTCCTGCACACATACATCATTGTCGATCCAGGATTGAAAAAGGATTATCGCCTGTTTTTTCCAAGTTGTATCAGCAGAACGTGAAAAGTCCAGCAGCTTTCGACGAAGATCACGAACAGCTTTTTGGTCGGGCACGGCGATATCGGCAGCCAGTGTATAGGGCGAAAAGCGCGTGAAGTTGTCCAACTTATTACGCTGGTAGCCCTGAACGGGTTCGAGATACTGGGTGACCGCCTTAAGACATGCAACATCGTGGCGACCTGCCAGTCGACGTAACAGCATTTCACTGTTCTTTAGATGCGTACAGCCCAATGCCTCTAACTGTATTGAAATTATATCCATTCGCCTGTACATATCATCTACATCACGTAAGTCGGCCGGTGACCACAACCGCTCGGCAATGGCAGCCGTTCGGGGCCAGATGCGGGAATCAATGGTTTCAGCTGTTACGTGCTCTGTCCACATGGTTGCTTCGCCACCTAAAATGAGTTGCTCTTCTGCTGGTGTGAGCAGTTTCTCCCCTTTCTGTATTTTATTGATTATATCAGATTCAAATCGATTCAGGTTGGCTTCGCTGTCTGGCACAATCACTTCATTGCGAAAAGGAAAGGGATCATTCAGATAATGATAGGAAGCCGGTTGTACCAGGTCAATATAATACCCCTTTGAAAGAATACTGCGGTATCCATTCTTGGCTGATGCCAACAGTGCTTCCATCCCGCGCCAGGATTGAATCACCATATCCTTCGGTACATTTTTTTCTATCAGTAAATCGTACCTGCCCTCATTAAAATGTTTTTTTGCTGTGGCATCATCCATTTCTTTCATCAGCACTTCATCCCAACCAATAGCAATTTTTCCTTTGCGTGCCAGTATGTTTCGAATGCGCTGATTAAAATAATTCTGCAGCGCCAGCGTAGTGGTTAGTCCGCTATCTTTCATGAACTGCCATATGGCGGGATTTTTTTGCCAGTCGCGACCAGTATTTTCATCACCCCCAATATGAAAATATTGGTCCGGAAAAAGTGCAGCCACTTCTGTGAGCAGGGAGTCGAGGAACGTATAGGTAGTGGGGCGGGTTGGATCAATGGTTGGATCAAAAACGCCAAAGTGATCTTGTAATTCGTAGTTCCGTTGAATAGACGCCAGATGAGGATACGCCGTAAGGATGGCAGTTGAGTGTCCCGGCAGATCGATCTCCGGTACTACGCGTATACCACGCTGGTGTGCGTAAGTGATCATTTCTCGTACCTGCTCCTGTGAAAAGTACATGCCATCGGAAGCTATTTCATGCAGCCGCGGAAAAATTTTTGATTCGATGCGGTAGCCCTGGTCATCGCTGATATAAAAATGCAGCACATTCATTTTTACAGCAGCCATGGCATCCAGCGTACGCTTGATTACATCCATGGGCATGAAATGATAGGGCATCGCGATGAGCAGTCCGCGCCAGGGAAAGCGGGGAGCATCTTCAATGGTTATTCCGGAAAAATAATATCCCTTATTGTCGGAGGCGATCAACTGCAACAATGTTTCCAATGCACGGATGGCGCCGATGTCAGTGACAGCATCTATAACGACACCGGCAGCATTTACCTGCAAATGATATGATTCGTCTTCTCCTAACACGAGCTCACCCTTTCGCTTTACCCTGATGAGGAGTCCTTCATCCTTCAATCGGCTGGTAGCTGTCACCTGCCAGGTAGGAAAAAAAATGCCGGTTCGTTCTGAGAGTCGCTGAAAAAAACGTGTAGCTGCTTGATAGATCCGCTCATCGGAATTACCCTGTATTTCAATATGGAAAGAAGCAGTTAGTCTGAAGGCAGGTGCGCCCATCGTGTAGCGCGCGGGCAGGGGCATCAATGGGGGCGGCTGCGCAATGGCGGCTGTGCAAATGATGAGAAGGATAGCAATGAAAAAAGAGCGCATCATGCCAACACGAGTTGTGCGAGTGATTGCCAGAAAGCAGCATAACCATCCCAGTAAACAAAATTACAACCCCAGTGCGGCGCAGGATCAGAGGTATATACCAATACTTTTCCCTTGCCTTTGTTACCAATAACAATGGCCGGGTCACCGGTTTCCTTGAACCGCGCAATCACGATGGCATCCTCTTTCGGAAAAGTTTTATTATAGCCTAAAATGGGCGGACAACTGCCCAGGTCAAGGGAGGGACAAAGCTGCTTCCCTTCAGGTGTTAGTTCCATAGTAAATCCCTCCGTTGTTTCCACTAGGTCTTCTATGTCCATACACCGTACCGGCAACATTTCAGCCAGGCGCGTTCTTCCCCAACCACCTTTTCCAAGCTCGCCGGTAAATGAATACCATCCCCCCAGGAACATATATCGACCGCCCGCATGGGCATGCTCTACCGAGAGGCGAATACGATCGGGGAAAGTCAATATCTCCTTACCGAATTTAGTGCGATCAAAAAATTTGGGTGACAGCTGAAAAAGCTTGGCGTCTACATCGCTGAAAACAATGAGCTGGTAATCCTGTAGAATTTTCTCATAGTCGCCCGGTCCGAGGTTGTTGTAGAAATCCCATGCCGAAACAGAGTTCACTGCATAGGCGGGATCTTTCTCGAGGGCTTCTTTCAGCCAGATGCCGTAATTGAATATCTCCAGTCCCTTCGGACTGTGGTGGAAAGGTGTTTCAGCAAAGACGGGGCCCGTTAATACGGCCCAGTCACCTACATAATAAACTTTTTGCATGGCCCTAATTTGAAAATTAAATTAACTCATTTTATCCATTTGATAAGGAGGAATAGATACTTTACACCAACAGAAACAGCGAGCTGATTAAACCGGTATACTTTTGCTGTGTCTAACTAAACAACTACAAATTACATGAGATCATCCATTGTTTGCTTTATACTGGCGCTCACACTTGCAGCCTGTCAAAAAAGTAGTGGTACGAGTAACATGCCTGAGGCTGATAAGCCCAGCCAACAAATCACTGTGACTCAAACCATTGATGGGATACTTAGAAGTTTTATTGTTTATCTGCCGACAGGATATAATAATGCCGGAAAGATGCCGATGATCCTGGCCATTCATGGGGGAAGCGGAACCCCGGAAGGTATGATAGCCATTGCGAATTTTAAGCCGATTGCAGAAAAAGATAAAGTGGTATTGGTCTATCCCGCCGGAATAGAAAAAAACTGGAACGATGGCAGGCCTACAACGCCCAACCAATTGGGTATTAATGATGTAAGCTTCTTTAATCGCCTGTGTGATTATATGATTGTCAATTATCCGGTTGATGGAAGTCGCATCTATGCCACCGGCATCTCCAATGGGGGATTTATGTCATCGAGGTTGGGCTGTGAGCTCAGCAGTCGCATAGCGGCAATTGCCGTAGTGGCTGCAACTATGGAAACAACGACCATAGAGCCTGGCTGTAATCCGGGCAGACCTGTTCCGGCCATGTATATTCATGGTACCGCCGATCCTTTGGTTCCATTTGTGGGGGGAACTGTGATGGGAAATGCAACAGCGGGAGGAACTGTCTCTTCACACTTTCAAGTAGTTGCTAAATGGGTTGCATTAAATAACTGCTCAGTCATACCCGTAACAACTGACTTACCAGATATTAGTAACGATGGTACAACCATCCGTCAGCGAATTTATGCTAATGGCTCTGCAGGCAGCGAAGTGGTCAGTTACGTAATAAACAATGGCGGACATACCTGGCCACAAGGAAATCAATACCTGCCTGTTTCTATTGTTGGCATCACCTCGCAGGACATGAATGGCTGTGAAGTGATATGGAATTTCTTCAAAAGATTCAAAAGGACATAATTTATTAATCTAACCTGGTTTTATTATCTTTTACCTTTGCAACCGAAGAAATGCATGATTGGTCTGGCAACTTCTATGGTGTCGACTGAAAAAATAGAAAACCAGCTCACATGTCTGAAAAAAAGAAAGTCCTCATCCTTTGCACTGGCAACAGTTGCCGCAGTCAGATGGCACATGGCTATCTCGAACATTTTGGCGGAGAAGAGGTAGAAGTTTACAGTGCCGGAGTAGAAACACATGGCGTGAACCCAAGAGCCATTGCTTCGATGCGCGAAGACGGCATAGATATATCGCACCACACTTCCAACAATCTCTCGGAGTATATTACCCTGCATTTTGACTACATCATTACTGTATGCGATAATGCCCAGGAGAGATGTCCGGTATTTCCGGGAAAAGCCACCCGATTGCACTACAATTTTCCTGATCCGGCGAAAGCCACCGGTAGCGAAGAGGAGATCATGGCTGCATTTCGCTCTACACGAAATGAAATCCGCAGCTATTGCGAAAACTTCATACGGTCGATTGCCTGACCGCATGCAAGTAGCTTCATCAAGATTACTACTTCTTTTCTGCTATCAGTTGCTCATACAACAACAACATGACTTGTCGCAAGAAGGTATTCACGCCCGCTGTATTACCGGGAACAACGCCGTTGCTGATCAGAACAAATCCAAATTTCTTGTCGGGCTGAAAAAACATAGCACTGTGTAGTCCGTACGCCGAACCGGTATGTCCCCACAGCATTTGGCCTGGAATTATTTTATCAGAATTCTCAATAGCAAATGCATAATGTGTCTCTGGCTTTTGAGGTGTTTGCATGAGCCGTGCACTCTTGCGTGAAATGATTCTCTTGCCCGCACTCTTTCCCTGGCGACTGTGCATGATCATATAGCGAGCCAGGTCTGAAGCGCTGATCTTCATGCCACCGGTGGGGGAAAACAAAGGGGCAGAATAACCCAGCTGATAATTGGCTATCTCCTTTGTTCGTGAAGCGTAAGCCCCCGGCGACAGAAGAAACTTCCCGGAATCTGACCGGTATTCATAAATAGAGGCCAGCCTCGAAGTATCAAGCTCATCTAAATTATAGCCGCCGGAAAGCTTTAGTGGAGTAAGCACATGGTTATATACATATTGATCAAATCTTTCCCCCGATACGCGCTCAATGATTGCCCCAATCATGTTGTAGTTCATATTGCAATAGCTGAACTTTGTTCCGGGAGGATAATTGCTATAGGCATCCATCCACTTTGTATTTTTTTCAGGATGAATGGCATCGAGTGTGAAATATCCCTGGCTGTCATTGATTGAGGACAGATGTGACATCATCAGTCGCAGGGTGATGATACTATCCGGATAGCGGGGATTGCGCACCGGGAAACCGATTAACTCACTCACATCCTGATCGATGGAAAGCTTTCCCTGTTCTTGCAATTGCATGATTGCTGTTGCGGAGAAAGATTTTGAAATGGAAGCGATGCGAAACATGCCATCATTTGTAAGCGGGATGCTACGCTCTAAGTTTTTGTAGCCAAATGATTGGGTATAAATGATTCGGTTATGCTTCACTACCGCCACCGATAGTCCGACCACCGGTTTTGTTTTCATCATAGAATCTATGAGTGGCGTAGGGTGATGCGGTTGTCCGAAAAGCTGAACAACCAGCAGCATTGACAACAGTAAGCTGAGGGATTTTCGCATCATTGAAAATACTGATTTTTAAGCTTGCCCGTCACCATTGCTTAGCTTTGAATTGGTTATATTTGAGCAAAGACTACGACATGGGGAAAATCTTACGACTTTTTTTGCTGGCTGCTTTTTTAGTATTGATTGGTATACTTGTTTTTAATACGCCGAAACAAAGCCAACCTGCTAACGGAAATAGTATAGAACAGATTCCTGCTGCAGGCGACTCTGCTGCCTGGCACCTGAGCAGGGCGCTGCAAATAAAAACTGTTTCTAAGGGAGATACTTTACCCATAGATACCGCCGAGTTTGTTGCCTTCAGACAATTCCTGGAAAGCAGTTATCCGCTTATACACCGACAACTGCAGCGACAAATTTTCAATGAATTCAGCTATTTATATAGGTGGAAGGGAAAAGACAGCAGCCTGGCACCCTGGGTATTGATGGCGCATACCGATGTGGTTCCGGTAGAAGCGGCTGTAGAAAAAAACTGGTCGGTTCCCAGTTTCAGTGGTGCCATAAAAAATGATACCATTTGGGGGCGGGGGGCAGTAGATGATAAGTCGTCTGTGATTGCAATCATGGAGGCCATAGAGAACTTATTACAACTGGGCTTTATACCCGAACGAACGATCTATATCGCATTGGGGCATGATGAGGAAGTAGCGGGAAGAAGAGGAGCACGCGTAATCAGTGACTGGATGCGCGAACAAAAAATAAGGCCCGCTTTCGTATTGGATGAAGGTGGACAAATCGATACTGAACATTTCAAAGAATTGGGTCGGCCGGTTGCGATCATTGCTACAGGCGAAAAAGGGTACACGAATATTGACCTAAGTGTTGAACTGCCGGGAGGGCACTCATCTATGCCTGCCAAAGAAACTGCTATTGACATTTTAAATAAAGCAGTTGTCGCAGTGCGTGAAAAGCAAATACCCGGAAGCATCACACCGGTGGTGGAAGAAATGATCCGTCGCACGACAGCACCCGGACCCTTCCTGAAAAGAATGGTCACCCACAATCTATGGTTAACAGAACCGCTGGTAAAGATGGAAATGGAAAAATCAAAGGAAACCAATGCCCTGATTCATACCACGCTGGTACCAACTATTGTGCAAGGCGGTATCAAAGACAATGTGATTCCTTCCACTGCTAAAGCTACTTTCAATAGCCGCATCTTACAAGGCCAAAGCAGCGATGATGTGCTGACATTCGTGAAGAAAGCTGTCAACGATGAGCGGGTACTCATAAAGAAGCAGACAAAATCTCTCATGGAGCCGTCATCCATTACCCCCTTCAGAGATCCATCTTTCCTGCAGTTGGAACGCATCATAAAAAATTCTGTTCCCAATGTTATTGTGAGTCCGTTTTTAATGATTGGCGCTTCTGATTCCAGGTATTTCAGAGATTTCAGCGAAGCTGTACTCAATTTTTCTGCCATACAAAATATGAAGGGCTTTCACGGCATCGATGAGCGCATCGGCATCAAAGACCTTGACCGGATGATTTGGTTTTATAAGCAGCTGTTACAACAGCCATGATTTATGACCCCCCGGTTAGCAAAAGTGTTTAGCGAATTGGAGGCAATGCCACAAACGAGTTCTCTGCCCTATACATGACAATTGTCATTTTTCAAGCCGTGTTACTCGGGTAGCTTTGGTGTATCATTCATTAACTACTCAATCCTTTTTTATGTCTTACACATCCGTACTCCACCTGCAAAACAATCCGAGAGAACTGCTGCATCTACTAAAGTTCTATGAACAAGAATTTCAGTTTTTGGAGAAGCTGCTCAGCGAAGTAGTTAATAAGAACACCTCCCGGGAAGCGCTCACCGAAGCCGAGCATTTTCAAAACCAGTTCTTCATACAAAAGAAAAATATTGAAGAATTGGAAACCCGCATCAACCGACATCACCAACAAACAGCCGATCATGCGAAAAATCATGTCGGCAAAGTAGACGAGCGCCTGCGGACAGAAAATGAAGCCATCGGAGATGAAATTACCGGCTTGGAGAAAGTCATCGCCGAACTACGCGCTTCCTATAAAAACTATTTGCTGAAGTGGATGTAACGCCTCGCCCTGAATAGCTCTTTTTGAAATAGAGACTGCACATTTCGCTGGCTGAGCGTTGCAGCGTACCTTTACACATGGCCATTAAATTGATAAAGAATCGCTCTGACATTGGTGCCGGTACGCGCGGTGCCGATCTGGGTATTGATGCCCTGGAAATTGCAGCTATCAACACGGGGAATGATTATTTCAACCGCTATAGTTTCGTTGATGTACCAACCAGCAATGAAACCATCTACCATAAAAACACCAACACTTTTGCAAAGAGAATTGAACATGTAGCTGAACAATGTGAGCGGGTGGCAGCTGCCGTGCAGGCGTCATTGGTGGCTGGAAACTTCCCGGTTATTCTTTCAGGCGATCACTCGTCCGCACTTGGTACCATCAGCGGTATCAAGGCTGCCTTCCCGCAAAAAAAACTCGGTGTTATATGGATTGATGCGCATGCAGATATGCATTCACCTCATACCTCTCCTTCCGGTAATATACATGGCATGCCACTGGCAGCAGCTCTCGCCGATGATAATCTGGAATGCCAAATCAATCAACCTGAACCAAATACAGTTGATCAATGGCAGCGAATGAAAAATATCGGAATTCCGGGAGCCAAGCTGGAACCGCAACACCTAATATATTTTGGGTTGCGCGATTTCGAATCCGCTGAAGCTAGCCTGTTGGAACGCAACCACACAACGATCTTTACTGTGCAGCAGGTTCGCGAAAAAGGCATCGCCGCCTGTGTTGAAATGACCCGCTCTTTGCTGCAAGCTTGTGATGGGGTGTATATCTCTTTTGATGTAGATAGCATGGATTGCGATACCGTATCCATGGGAACAGGAACCCCGGTTGCGGAAGGGTTCGCACCGGAAGAGACTACTGAACTCCTGCTGCAACTGGTGACCACTCTACCAATCAATTGTCTGGAAATCGCAGAAATCAATCCCTTGCTCGACAACAAAGGCAACCGAATGGCAGAAGTTGCCTTTGGCATTTTATCTACCGTTACAGTTATGCTTGAGAAAACCACTACAAACCATCAGAGCCGGTAGACGACCCCGCCAAATAGTGATGTGGCACTTTCAGCAGAAGGCCTCAAGAACATATTGTTTTTACAGAATATACGAGATAGCCTTCCCCCTGATGGAAAAGGTCAAATTTTTATTTTCGTATATGAAATGTTAAAATAAAGTTCTTTGCCGGAAAATGAAATAATTTTATTGCTTCATGATACACAGCGATTTGTATCATGAGACCCATATCCAGTATCCATGCAAAAGCCCCCTCATCCGGTTGTTTCCGGTATTGCATCTTTTTGTAAGACTCCCTTGTTGGCATATATGCCAACTGTTTCCCATCGCTTTATTTTTTTGAACCCTTTTAGCTCCCCAGCTACCAATATCACTCATTTTAAATCCTGCTCATGACCTTGATAAGAAAAACATTTGCCCTATTGTTGACGCTTTGTCTAACAGCGCCCCTGTTGATGGCCCAATCTAAAAAACCAACGCTGATGATTCTGCCCAGCGATAATTGGTGCAACCAGCGCTACTTTATGACTCAATTCAATGATCAGGGAACCATAAAAAAAATTCCTAATTATAAACAAGCCTTTCAGGAAGATACAGAATTAGCGCAAGTCATAGCAAAACTTGGTGCCTTTATGCTGAATGAAGGTTATACCCTCAAGGATGCAGAACAGGAATTAAAAAAACTGGATCAAATTTCGGCGGAAGACAATGTAACTGCCAGCAGCAGCTCCGGTTCAGAATTAAATGAATCACCCCTCGACAAACTCAAAAAAAGAGCCAAATCAGACGTACTGCTGCAGCTCTGGTGGGAAGTAAATAAAACAGATGCGGGCTATGTGATTCGCTATACCCTTGACGCCTTCGATGCTTACACAAGCAAAAGAATTGCCTCATCCACAGGCAACAGCAAAGCCGCAGATAAATTGGTCCCCGACCTGCTGCTCAAAGCCGTAAAAGATAATTTCTCTCTCTTTAATTCCCAGCTGGAAACTCATTTTAGTGAAATGAAGAAAAACGGGCGGGAAGTACTGGTTCGAATTAAAACATGGAAAAACTGGGATAAAGATCTGGAATCGGAATATGAGGGAAAAGAACTGAATGAATTTATTACCGGTTGGATGAAAAATAATACTGTGAAAGGCATGTTTAATGTAACAGACAACTCAGAAAGTTTTATGTTGTTTGAACAGGCCCGAATTCCACTGATGAACGAAAACGGAGACGCCATGGATGCGAGGGACTTTGCAAAAGGACTTCAGAAATATCTAAAGTCGGCCCCCTTTAATATTACTGCTAAATTAATGACCCGCGGTCTGGGAGAAGCCATTTTAGTGTTGGGAGAAAAATAGATTGAATGATGAGAAAAAATATCTGCCTTTCATTGCTGCTAATCGTCTGCCAGTTTGCCGCCAGTAGTCAGTCGTATAACCAGGAAAAAACTGCTCTTACGCAATTCATCATTCGCATGTACAAAGCAGCTCCCTTTACAGGTGTAAAGGTTTTTAGGGATTATGAACATCATTATCTGATCTCACTCGTCAAGTTACCGGCTGCCGGCTATTCTTCTGAATCAGTGATGGACCGTGTGGCTGAAGTAAAGGCGAGGGCACAGGTCTCTCAGTTCATAAATGGATCGCACATTTCCTACGATGCTGTCATCAGCCTTCCTGCTGAAGACGGCTCTGCCAGTAAAGCCCCTAAAAGCGACATCAACGAGCTGATCAAAGAAAGCTCCATTGGCTATGTTGACGCCGTAGAACAGATTGCCACTTTTATAGACGAAAAAGAAACAGATAAAAAAGTTTTCATTTTCATGCGAGAACTGGAAAAACCAAATAAGAAAAAGTAACCCCATGAGAAAATTATACGCTGCGCTTTTTGTGTTGCTGTCATCGGTTGCCCAGGGCCAAAAAGACGATAGCCAACGAATTGCCCTGAATGCTTTTGTTTCCGATAATATAGATATCCCGACTGAAGCAAAATCGATGCTTCTAAATAAACTCAACACAATGGCGACACAATATGCCATGGCCGGAAGCGAAGACAGACCTCGCTTTGTACTTACTGCATATGTTTCCATTTTGACTAAAGATGTGGTAGCCGGACCACCGGCCATGATTGCACAAACGATGCAGATCAGTTTCTTCATCGGAGATGCGATTGATAACAAAGCTTTTTCATCTATTCAGATGAATATAAAAGGTGTTGGAACAAATGAAAACAAGGCTTTTATAGACGCATTTAAAAACATTCCTACTCAACAGGAAGCCATCAAAAAATTTATGCAGGATGGTAAACAAAAAATCATGGACTACTACGTTGCGAAATGTCCACTAATCGAAAAAAAGGCTGCAGCGCTGGCTGCACAAAGCAAATATGATGAGGCCATCTATGAACTAGCTGCCATACCCGATGTTTCAAGCGATTGTTATGCAACTTGTCAAAAGCAAATGGGAATCTATTTTCAGCAGAAGATAGACGGAGAATGTACGCAAAAACTTACCCGTGCAAAAAGTGCCTGGAACAGTAATCCCTCTTATGAAGGGGCAAGATCTGCCGGCAATATCTTGCTGAGTATACATCCCGCCGCTTCCTGCCAGCAGGAGGTGTCCACATTTTTGAAATCCATGAGTGAAAAAATCGCGGCCGATGAACGTGCTGCCTGGGACTTGAAAGTCAAACAATACCAAGATCAAATCGCACGGGAAAATCAACTGATACAATATGCCAGAGAGGATGCGGCACGTGCCCATGAATTGTCAAAAATCAGAACAGAAAACTTTAGGCAAATAGCGATAGCATTTGCACAAAATTTACCTAAATCGATTACAACCAATAATTATAATAGGATACACTGGTGGTAATCGCATCAGCGATTGACATACACCTTGCAATTGACAGAAGGTCAAAAGCATGCCTGCTAAATGGCCCGGAGCTCCTCAATGCCGGAGCAAAACAGTGGCTTACCTTCTCCTGGAACGCCCGGTCAGTCCCAATGCCCCCAAGAGACTGCGTGTGATAACACTGGCGGCAGTTCTTCCCACCTGCTTTACAACCGGATTATCAAAGAAAGAGGGCTCGCGTGTTGTTCTGCCACCTCCCGCTGCAGGCTTTTCCTCTTCCGGTGGCGCAGCAGCCGCCGCCTGTTCCAGCTTACGGGTTAATATTTCATAGGCACTATCGCTGTCAATCTCTTTGGCATATTTGGCTGCCAGCTTACTGCCTGCCACCAATTGATCAATTTCTGCATCCATCAGAATATCCATCCGACTGCGGGGTGCGCACAGAAGCGTATGTACCAGGGGCGTCGGAATTCCCTTTTCATTCAACAACGTAACCAATGCCTCACCAATACCCAACTGCGTGAGCAATTCATCGGTCTTATAAAATTCCGTGACCGGAAAATTTTCTGCTGCCTGCTTGATGGTTTTTCTATCCGCTGCAGTAAAAGCGCGTAATGCATGCTGGATCTTAAGACCCAGTTGACTCAAGATCGCCGCAGGAATGTCTTGCGGATTTTGTGTACAGAAGAAAATACCAATGCCCTTAGATCGAATCAGCTTGATTACAGTTTCCAGTTGCTGTAACAAGGCCTGACTGGCTTCATTGAAGATCAGATGCGCTTCGTCAATAAACATCACCAGCTTAGGTTTATCAAGATCGCCTTCTTCCGGACAGGTAGCATATAATTCTGCCAGCAACTGCAACATAAAAGTTGAAAACAATTTGGGCCTATCCTGCATATCGGTTACCCGCAACACATGCACCATACCACGTCCGTCAGGGCTTATGCGGAGTAAATCTTCAACATCAAAACTTCGCTCACCGAAAAACCGATCGGCACCCTGCTGTTGCAACTCAACGACCTTACGTAAAATGGTGCCGGTAGAAGTGGTAGATATCTTGCCGTATGTTTTCTCTATCTCCTGCTTCCCCTCATCACCGATGTATTGCAATACTTTGATAAAATCTTTCAGGTCGAGCAAGGGCATCTGGTTGTCATCGCAGTATTTGAATATCAATGCCACCAGTCCGCCCTGCACATCATTCAATCCGAGAATTTTACTCAATAGTACCGGACCAAATTCTGTTACAGTGGCCCGCATGCGAATACCCTTTTCATTGCTGAGCGTCATCAGGTCTACCGGGTAAGCCGCTGGCTTGTATTCCATGCCCAACTGCTGGTAGCGCGTATTGAGCTTTTCGTTAGCAGCCCCCGCAGCAGCAATGCCACTAAGGTCACCTTTAATATCCATCAGCAAAACAGGGATGCTGTTATCACTCAGACACTCACTGATCATCTGCAGGGTCTTCGTCTTACCAGTTCCTGTAGCCCCGGCAATAAGGCCATGTCGATTGAGCGTCTTAAGCGGCAGGAATACATCGGCATCCGGAACCACCTCACCATTGAGCATGGCCCTGCCGATTTTTACATGTTCCCCCTTGAATGTATAGCCCGACTTTACGGCTTCCAGTAATTTAGATGTATCCGACATGCGAATGTATTTAGCGGTAAGATAAGAAAGAAGTGGAAAATTACTTGACTGCTTCGAAATATCTGTGTAATTTTTGGATGAATTAAAATATAGATGATGATTAAAACTGCCTGGTTGAGCTGCCTGTCCCTTTTCATCGTATTGCAGGTGGCTGGACAGAATTTCAGGGTGGGTGCGGCCCAGGAAACCATCAATCCCGATGCGGATAGCCTGTTTTTTGCCGGAGGCAAGAACAACCGAAAATTTATTGATGTGGCTGATAACCTGTATGTAAAAGCCGTTGTCATCAGTAATGCGCAAACGAGCATCGCCTTGCTAACAGTAGATTGTATCGGGCTGATGTACCCACAATTACTGGAAATTCGGGAAAGAGTAGCCAAATCTATTCCTGCCTTTCCTGTACAACAAATCATTCTCTCTTCCACCCACACCCACTCTGGTCCTGATGTGGTAGGTATTTGGGGTCAAGACATCATGCACAGCGGAATCAATGAAGCCCACCTGAATAAAATAGTGAACCAGGCAGCCATGGCATTACAAAAAGCATGGAACAACCGAAGATCTGGCTTTGCCCGTTATGCCATAGGCAGTTTTGGTGAGGATTGGGTGAAGAATATTTCTGAGCCCGGATTGCTGGACCGAACCGTTACCATCATTCAGTTTAAGGATGCCTTGAATAAAAACATCGCTACCCTGGTCAACTTTGCCTGCCATCCTACCATTTTAGATGATGTGGCTCGTGGCGCCAGCGCTGACTATGTAGGAGGATTTTATAAGCTGCTCGATTCTGTTCAGGGAGGAACCAACCTGTTTTTACAGGGTGCCATCGGGGGCTGGGTGCAGCCCGAAGATGTGCCGAAGACATACGAGCAGGCAATGAAACAAGGCGAGCGGCTAGGTACCTATGTGCTGAATCGACTAAAAAAACCACAAAACATCAACAGCAACGATCTGGTATACCGGCGGCAGCGGGTAAAATTCCCCCTGCAAAATCAAGGCTTCCGCCAGCTCTCGCAAGTAGGTGTTATCAAGCGGGTGTTCAGCGACAGCGTAGAGTCAGAAATCGTGTATGCGGCCATCGGCAATGCTGCCCTGGCAACACATCCGGGTGAAACCTCCCCCGCCCTAAGTTTCAGCACCCGTGCCATGATGAAAAACAATGGTCCAAAAATGGTGCTGGGATTATCCATGGATGCATTGGGGTACATCCTTAAGCCGGGCTATTTTGAAGCCGGCAATAAAATACCGCACAGCAACTACCTGACAAGTATGAGTATTGGACCGCAAACAATGGATATCATCAGTGAAACACTCAAAACCCTGATCAAATAAACTTTGTCTATGGAACAGAGAACGATGGTGCCAACTATGGCGCCTCAAAACGCACATTTAGATATTCCAGGCAACCCTTCCACGGCGAAAAGCAGCCAGCTGCAACTCAACGACCGCAGCAATGGAAAACCCTTGCGCGTATTGAGCGAAGCCGACTGGGCATTCTGGAAACACCATGGATACATTGTGATCAAGCAGGCCATCTCCAGAGAACAGGCTGCAGCAACCGCCGCTTTTTTATGGGAGTTTGAAGAGAAAGACCCCAACAATCCTGCTACCTGGTATACAGCACCCCGTGCTGAAATGAAAATGAAGGAGCTGGCGAATACCGGGATGGTGGAAGTATATAACCACCAGCAACTTTGGAACAACCGACAAGTGCAGCGAATCTATGATGCCTTCGTTGATATCTGGGGAACAGAAAAATTATGGGTCAGCATTGACCGTGCCAACCTGAACTTTCCCATCCGGCCAGGTCATGAATACAAGGGATTCATTCACTGGGATTATGATCCGGAAACAAATCCTGTAAATGTTCAAGGCGTTTTGGCTTTGGCCGACCAAACAGATGAAAATATGGGTGGTTTCCAGTGTGTGCCGGAACTATTCAGGAATTATCATACCTGGAAACTGACACAGCCGGAAGATAGGAATCATTTCATGCCCGACATCACCGGACTTGAGCTGGTAAAAGTTCCGCTGGAAGCGGGTGACCTGCTTATTTTCAATAGCCTTGAGCCACATGGCATTCGGCCCAACCTCAGTCAAAATAAAGTACGCATCGCCCAATACATTTCCATGATGCCCGCAGAACAAGACAATGAGCCGCTGCGCCAATGGAGAATTCAATCCTGGCAAAATCGAATAGCCCCTGAAGGGTATGCATTCCCCGGCGACCCGCGCAACTGGGAACAAACCCGGTACACAACCGCTGAACTAAATGATTTAGGTAAAAAATTGTTAGGACTTACTCCCTGGGATGAATAATGCATGCAGGCATGTATCTTTAAGATTCATTCCGCATCTTCCTATGAAATATTTTATTCCAGTCTTGCTCGGTTGCCTGTTATCCGGCTCCGTCATTGCACAAAACGATAGCCTTTTAGGTAAAGTATATTTTTACTTTGATCAACACAAGCTCAGTCATGCTGCTGCCATTTACCTCCGCACCTTAGAAAATCAACTTGTACAATACAGCAGCATCCGATTAACCGGTAGAGCTGATGAAAGAGGAAGTTTAGCCTACAATGACACCTTATCGGCACGACGCATCAAAAGCGTAGCGAATTATTTAAATGCAATGGGTATAACGCCCGAGCAGGTTTCCACCCAATCGCCATTGGGAAAAAGAAGTCCGTTGGCCACCGAAGAAGCCAATCTTTCCAAAAGAAGATACCTGAATCGGGTGGTAGAAATTTGGGGTACACCAAAAGGGCCTGGCAAAGAACCAACCGGCACTCTCCAGCGCGCCGCCGACCCGCCTGCTGCCCCGGTAACTACCGCTGTTCAAATACAGGAACAAATTCAGGGAGGAAGGTCCAACATCGTTTTAAATAACCTCAATTTCGAGGGGGGCCGTCATGTGCTGCTGCCTTCAGCAGCACCTACTTTGCAGGCGGTGCTCGATGTAATGAAGAATAACCCAACCCTGGAGGTAGAAATCCGCGGACATATCTGTTGTGCTGATGCGAATGAAGACGGACTAGACATTGATACCGGCGAAAAGCGCTTGTCGCATAACCGCGCCAAAGAGATATATCTATTCCTGATCAACAATGGTATTGCCGCCAACCGACTCGCTTACAAGGGTATGGGGGGAAGCCAAAAAATCGTGGCGGAGGAATTAACCGAACAAGATCGTACTACCAACCGTCGGGTTGAATTTGTCATAATTAAGCGTTGATAATTAACGACTTACGTATTTTCAGTCTTTTTTTCCTGCAATTTTTTCATTTTTTGCACAACATTTTGTTTAACTTTTTGTTATATAAAGCTAAACAATGTTGAATGTCTTCTAATAACTTGCTAAATACGGAAGCCAGGGCTGCAAAAAGGCCCGAAATGGCATCTTATTTGCAGGGTATGTCAGATAGAAGAATGAATCATTCAATTAACAGAAACAATAAAAATATACATATGCCTAACCAAAAAAATATGTCGGTTCCCAACCACATTTTCAGCTGGGAATACAACATGAATGAGCTGGAATTCGAATAACTGTTCCTATGCTTGCCAAAAATGCTTGAGTCACTTTTTTAAGTGACTTTTTTTATTCCGTTGCATGAAAGAAAATGCGCGCGTTGGTTGCTATCCCTGATCGAATAAATGCATCAGCTGTGACAGTCCGCCTCCATTGATGGCCCCTTCAATGTTGTGCTGTTGCATAAATTCCACTGCGATACCGCTGCGATAACCACTGTGGCAATAAACAATGATGGGGCGGGGTAATTCTGTTATAACACCCAAGTTCAATGGAAGCAGATCCATAGGAATATGGAGAGCGCCGGGCAAATGACCACTTGCAAACTCTGCCGGTGTTCGTACGTCCAGTAAACTATACGCTCCGGATTGAATTAATTCAGCTATGGTTCGGGTCATTTAACTATGCTTACTTGAGACCGACAAAAATACTACCAAAACGCATTGCCAAAATTCGAATGCCCTACTTTCCATTTTGCGGAAAAGCTTTTTCATTTTTTAATAAATAAGTAATTTTAATAGCTATAATATGTCAGAAAAAGAAACCTTTCGCAGCATCATACAAGGAGATAGGCCTGTTCTGGTTGATTTCACAGCTACCTGGTGTGGCCCTTGTAAAACAATGGCGCCGATACTTGAGCAGCTGCACATGCAAATGGGAAGTTCGCTGCGCATCATAAAAATCGATGTCGACAAAAATGCGGCATTGGCAGCAGAGATGCAAATCAGTGGCGTGCCAACACTTATCTTATATAAGCAGGGAAAAATACTTTGGCGACAAAGCGGCGTCGTTCCACTGCCGGCCCTTCAAAAAACCATCACATCGCACCTGGCTGACAGCTAAATCATCGCCTACTTAGGTATGTGTAACCATCCAGTAATACAGTGGCATACCAATGGTAACATTGAACGGGAATGTAACAGCCAGTGCCATGGGAACATACAAACCGGCATTGGCCTTGGGAGCAGCGATCTTCATAGCTGCGGGAACAGCAATATATGAGGCGCTGGCCGCTAATATCGACAGCATAAAACGATCGCCAATTTGGTGCGTAACCCAATGACTGATCCAAGCGGTGAGACAACCATTGATCAGTGGGAGTAAAATGGCATAAAAAACCGGAGCCCAGCCATTCTTTAAAAAAGTGTTCAGTCGTCTGCCACTGGTGATTCCCATATCTAACAGAAAGATGGCCAGGAACCCTTTGAAAATATCAGTTGTAAATGGCTTAATACCCTCTGCCTGCTTGGCATTGGCCAGCCAGCCAATCAACAGACTGCCCATAATCATAACAACACTACCATTGGTAAGTGCATGGTGCAGCGCTCCCCGCGTATTTCCCTTTCTGTCTTCGGCAGGTCGGTACCTTGACATTAAAAACAAAGCTCCTACGATAGCCGGCGACTCCATCAAGGCCATCACTGCGACCATGTGGCCGCTGGATTGTTGTCGCAGCATTTCCAGATAGCTTACCGCGGTAACAAATGTAACCGCACTCACAGATCCGTAAGTGGCAGCGATGGCAGCCGAGTCATACACTGAAAAAGAACGGCGTAGAATAAAGTAAGTATAGATAGGTACCAGAAAAGATATCAGTAGTCCTAGTCCAATGCTGCGCCACACCTCTGCTGTAAAAGTTTCATGCGCCAGTTCCTGTCCGCCTTTGAACCCAATCGAGAATAAAAGGTATAAAGCAATGAAACGAGAAGTGTTGGCGGGAATTTCCAGATCGCTCTTAATGTACACCGAAAATATACCCAACAGAAAGAAGAGAAGGGCGGGATTCGAAAGATTATCGGTGAGCAATTGATAATTCATAAACGGCTGGAAATTTTCAAGTTAAGATAAAAGAATGGATTCGGCACCACGCCGCAGTTTATCATTGATGGCCTGACCCAGTCCATCATTGGGTACCCACTCAGCAATAATAACATCTGCTTGCGCCAGATCAAGCCGGTGCAAGGCATCATAGAGCCGATGAGCTGCTTCACTTATATCGGCACCAGTCGAGAGTACTTCCTGTGCAACGATAGCCGGATGCTCGACAGGTTGACAAAAACTCAGCACGCCCAACCGCACAGTAGAGAGATCAACAATGGTTTGCTGAAGCCTGTTTGTTAGCACCATTGGGGTTCTTGGAGCGTAGTGCCGCTGTTGCATGCCCGGGGCCTTGGGCGCATCGCTGTGTGTGTCGCCCACATATAAAACGGGCTTCCCCAACACCTTTTCAATTTGTTGTTGTGTTATACACCCCATCCGATACAGCACAGGCTGACCTGCCTCGAACCCAAAAATGGTAGATTCAAGACCTGCAGAACAACGCCCCCCATCCAAAATATGCCCCTTTAATTCCGGCATGGCGAGTTCCACCACCGCAGCACTTGTGGCGCTTAATCCCATATAGCGATTGGCACTGGGTGCCGCAAGAGGCGAACCCAGTTCACGAATTAACTGAAGTGTTAGCGGATGATTAGGAATACGCAAAGCAACTGTTGTCTGTCCACCGCGAATCAGTGGCGAGATCGATGCCGCTGCGGGGAGCACAAAACTGATCGGACCAGGAGAAAACTTTTCTGCCAGTTGATACACCTCGTCAGGAACAGCTGTGGCATAAACACTGAAATCAGCCGGATCAGTTACATGAACAATGAGTGGATTGGTTAAGGGACGCTGTTTAATCTCAAAAATTTTCATCAGCGCGCGGTCAGCGTGAATAGACCCTGCTAAACCATACACGGTTTCAGTGGGTATAACTACCACATCCTCATTTCTCAGCAACTGTATGTAGGGGGAGAGATCCATGTAATGATCAGGGGTTACATTGATTACAAAATTGTGGGTCTTCCTGCTGCTTGCCGGCAGGAAAAAGATGCTCCTGCTCAAACCCACAGTTTACACAAGATAATACTTCACTTTGTACCGAGTCAGTTGCGCTGCCACACCAACTGCAGGGCAACCCTCGCTCTACCAGAGTAACAGCAAAGCCATACCACCCACAATATGAGCAAATGCTGCACAAACGACTGGCCAACATTTCACCCAGCTGCGCCAGGTGACGTTGCCTGGCAGGATTATTCATGGCCCGCATATCTGTCTCGATGTAACAGGTGCCAAATGCCTGCAACAGCTCTTTCACTTTCTCCACAACCGTGGAGACACTTGTGAGATCTTTATACACTTGCTGCGGCTGTTGCTGGGTAGATTTCAAAATGACTTTTTGTTCCGGAAAAGCAATCGATTCCAAAAAAGCGATACAGGTTGCTTCATCCGTAATTTTCTCACCACGAAAACAGGTGTCAAGCGTTACATCACGCACCACCAGTTCTTTTTTTTCGGCTACATCATAAAAAACAAACCACTCTTCTCCTGCCGCGATAAATCCCAGCGCAGGATGTGGTCCAAATGATCCTTCGGAAGCTAATAAATATCCATCCGTTATGTAGGCTGCTGCTTGCCTGCACTTTTCACGTGCGCAATCCAAAGGGGGCAAGGTGCGGTCAACTTCTCCACTGAATGTTCCCAACAAGTCTGTATCAATTTCAGTGAAGGGTTTACAAATCAATCCTGTCTTAGCCGATAAGGCCGGCTGCAAATAAAGATGTTTTTGGTGCTTAGTAACAATATGCAGCTCCTTCCCGCTAAAGAAAGCAGGATAATGCAAGTGACGATATGTAATAGGTGCTGACATCTGGCATAACCTCGGCTGAAGTGGGCAACAGCCCGCTTGTGGAGTGGGGCAAAGGTAAAAAGGGAATGGCTAACTAAATATTGATAAATACAATATTAAATATTTATCCATCGGACTACGCATTGGGTAATAATCCGAAGCCGGCACCTTGTCCGATATACATGTAGCCATCTTCCACACGGAATCCGCCGGCCAATAAGTCTTCCTGTAAATCAAAACTGCCATCGAGATCAAGGTAACGGGTATTCTCACAGGCATAGGCAGCATGGAGGGCTGCTGTGATGCTGATGATGCTCTCATCATTACATCCCCAGAAAAGATTAATCTGTGCAGCAGCAGCTATTTGGGCAATTTGAAAAGCACCGATCAGCCCGCCGCATTTCATTAACTTGATATTGTAAATACCGAAAGGCTTTGAATCCGCCGCAAAACGGACTGCTGCAGCAACATCTTTGACGGATTCATCGCCAGCTAAGCGAGCACGTATAAGGCTATCCAGCTCCAGTAAGGCGGGCTCGCTGCCTACCGGTAAGGGTTGCTCTACCAATTCAACACCATATACCTGCGTGGCACTTAAAAATTGCTGCAGCTCGCTAAGCGTGTAGCCCTGGTTAGCATCCACCCTGATAAGCATAGAGCGACCAAAGCGCTCATATAATTTCGCAATCCGTTCTATATCCTCCTCAACTGCGCGTCCTGTTTTTATTTTTAATACCCGAAATCCTGCGCGCTGATATGCCTCTGCCTCTTCAAGTGTTTCAGCCACCTCCTTAATACCAACCGTCACCGAAGTAAGCAGTGCTTTTATTTTCTGACCATAAAAATCAACCACCGGAATACCCAGAAACTTACCAAATGCATCGTGCAAGGCAATATCAACGGCAGCCTGTGTACCTGGATACAAAGCAAACTGCGAGCGCACTTCAAATATCAATTGCTGAAAATGACGAATATCGCGCCCCACCAATTGTTGTATCATTTCTGTTTGCAGATGAGCCGCTGTTTGTGCCGAAGTTTCACCTACTACTTCCTCGGCAGGACTCGCAGATCCATAGCCGATCATCCCATTGGCTAACTCAATTTCCAACAATACCAATGTCACAGCTGAAAAAGTATTGTAGGCAATGGTGTACGGCTTCTTGAGTGGTACGTTTCGCAGTGAAGATCGAATGGCAGTTATTTTCATGATTCGCGGGATGGCATCAAAGCTAATAAAGTAGGCAACAATGATTCAACACCCTGTTCAACAGGTAATAATACCGGAATGGAAAGCCTGCTGGCATAGTCAGCCTGCCATTGCAATGCTTCTTCCCGTGTACAACCAGCCGTATGCAATGCAAGTGCTATCACTTCGGCACCCAAGAGGCGAATGATTTCCATTTCTGATTCAACAGAAGGTATTTCACCCCAATGGGCATCGTCATCAAAATATTTTCTTACCGGCGAGCAAAGCAACACAACTTTTTTGGCATTGCCGGATATCATTAACTCTGAACCGCAGGGCCCACTTGGATTGCGCAGGGATGATTGTCCCTCTAAAAAAATCATGTCCGGACTTTCAGCTTTCCAGCAGGAAACAATGGCATGCTCGAGTTCACCTGAAACGAAATCATTTACAGTGGAGTCGAAGATGAATCCATACTTACCACCTTGCAACCAGCCTGTCTGTCCGGTATAGATCATCTCTGCCTTTTTGCCGGCATTGCGCATAGCTTGTGTGAGCAACCGTGCTGTGGTTCTTTTTCCCATCGCGCAATCCATTCCAAGCACGGCAATGATAGGTGCAGTAACTTGATAGATTGCGCCTGTCCAGAAATGTAATTCAGCTCTGGGTCTGGGCTTGCGTACATCGGTCAGGCTCACGCTTTTTGCTGCTGCGAGTGCTGTTAGTTCGGGCTTATCGGTAAGAAATTCATGAAGCCCATTCACTATAGACAAGCCCGCAACGATGGCTTCCTTGATCTGCTCCAGCATATTTTCCGGTAACTTACCTCCCACAGTTGCTACGCCAATGATCAGATGGCGCGCTGCGGGAACCTGCTGCAACGCTTCTGCAAGTGAAGTAAAGATTGGAATGTTACGGTGTTGACCATCGAGCAACTCACCGGCGTCTTTTCCTGCGGTAGCTGCATGATCGATGACCCCACACACTAAAAAGCGTTCACTTCCCCGCACCAGACCATGTGCGGTTTTGGCATCAGCATGAAGGAACAATCCATTGGTAAGAAGTAGCGCCTGGTTCATATACTATCGGTTGGAAGATGAGGTTACCAATACCCCCGGACGATTTCCGGTTGGGCGCTGGTTTTGCCAGGTGAGCTGGCCGCCAATCCACACTTTTTCAATTCCCTCGGAAAGTGCTTTGCTGTTTTGGATATCCGCGCGGTCTCTTACCTTATCGGGTTGTAGTAAAACCAGATCGGCAAAATAGCCCGGGGCAATCACCCCCCTTTCCTTTAATCCCAAGAACTCTGCTGTGCGTCCGGTCATCTTATGAATGGCTGTCTCCAGCGGGAGCAAGGGCTCCTGCCGAACGTATTGGTTGAAAACACGGGTGAAAGCACCATACCCTCTTGGGTGGCCTCCATCCATGCCGTCTGAACAGATCACAGAATATGGCCAGGCCACAAAGTTTCTGATGTCTGACTCTGTCATTGACTTGCCCATGATCATTTCTACCGGACCATCATGATTGGGGTGAGAACGCCGGAAAGTGTCAGCCATCGCGATTAAGTTAATCAGTGTTTGCGCCGGTGTCTCCTTTCTGATAGCCGCTACCTGCGATAATGTTTTTCCTGCGTAGGCGGGAACCGGGGCATAGTTAACCAGCACCGAGCCGGCCGGATCACACAACTGTGTTACAGCGAGGTTGGCATCTTCGAGGCTGGTATAATTGCGGGAGGGAAACAATACCCGCAAAGTTGAATTCCAAAAGGTATAAGGATAAACATCTGCTGTGATTTGAATGCCCTCCTGTCTAGCCTGCTGCAGGCGGGCAATAATGGCAGGTGAGGTATTCCACTCTGAGCGCTTGGCAATTTTGATGTGTGATACCTGCACAGGCATCCCCGTTTCTCTGCCGATTTGAATGATTTCTTCGAGGGCAGAGGTGAGGTTAACATCTTCACTGCGGATATGGCTGATGTAACGACCGCCAAAAGAAGCAGCCGTCTTTGCCAGCTGTAGCACCTCTTCTTGCGAGGAATAAAAAGCCCGCTCATATTCAAGACCGGTAGATAAGCCCAGTGACCCTTTTTTCATTTCCCTTGCCAACAGCTGTTGCATGGCAAGGATCTCTGTAGAACCCGCCGCGCGCAGTAATTGCTTTTCGCCCAATACCTGATAACGCAGGGTGGTATGTCCGGTATAGGAAGCTACGTTGACAGCAACTCTGTTCATTTTCATCCAATGCTGCAACGAGTCCATGAAGGAGCCGTTGCCATCCTGGCCTATGACGATGGTAGTGATACCCTGGTTGTTGGTGGCTGCCGCCTCCGGAAATTTCTGCAATGAAGAGAAATGATGACTGTGCGCATCGATGAATCCCGGGCACAGCACGCTGTTATTGCCATCTATCGTTGTTTCGCCGGGAAGTGGTTGTAGGTTACCCACTTCCAGAATCCGGTTTCCCTTGATGCGAACTGCCCCTGTATAGGCGGGAATGCCGGTACCATCAATGATTCTTACACGTCTTATCAAGGTGGTTGCCTCCTGTGCGATAGAAGCAGATGATAAGAGTATAAATGCGGCGAGCAAGATCTTTAATCGCATAGCATAAAAGTTGTGTGGTTAAAGATAAAGAATCCTCAGGAGTGACCAATGACTGTGGCTATAATGAAGTTGCGGAAGAACTTGGAGGAGCGATGAGGTCAGCACTAATTGCTTGAGCCGCAATTCCTTGATTACGCAATAGAGAGGCGATCGCATTAGCACTTTGAGGACTAGAAAGGGGCGCG
>JBEIUM010000011.1:0-28457 GCA_040374385.1 Sediminibacterium sp.
GGATGGTACCCCGGCTGCCCAGTTGAAACCCTGCCAGGAAATTAAAGGTGAAGGGCCCGAGTAAGAAATAGCCAAAGGCGGCACCCAGAAAAAAGAAGAAAGACACCCAGAAGATCACATAACGGGTGTTTTTGCTTTCGTTTTCCTTTAAAGCTGGTTTCACAAAGAGCCAGAATTGCCAGAAAATAAATGGGAAAGCTACAATGATACCGCCGATCAGGGCCATAGATATGCTGCCCAAAAACTGGCCACCGAAAGTGTTGCTTTGCATGTTCACTTCTACCGGGGGCATGCAAAGTGTTTCGCCCAGGTGTGCCCAATGACTAAACTGGCACAGAAAACGATAAGATATGAAATCAGGATTGATGGGTCCGGTTACCACATAATCAAATATCCAGTCGCGGTAAATGAAAATGACGATTGCCATCACCACGATAGCCAGGGCAGCCCGAATCACTCGTACCCTTAACTCTTCGAGGTGATCAATGAAAGTCATTTCAGCAGTTGCTTCCTGCTTCTTATTGCCAAACAACGCCATATGCTAGATAATCAGGGGACAAAGGTACGCCGATGTAATGAAATGCCCGAAGGTAGAAATCAGAGAACCTTCATTTTCACTTTTTCTATACGGGTATCGCTTACTTCCAAGATTTCAAACCGATATCGGTCTATGATGATCTGCTCTTTTTGTCTGGGGATGGCTTCATTTCGCTGAATGATATATCCGCTCAGCGTTTCAGAGCCGCCATGGGGGAAGGCAAGGCCATATTTTTCATTCAGGTAATCCAGCTCCAGTCTTCCGCTGAAAGTATATTCATCGTTCTCTAGCTTGTCGTTGGCTTCTTCCACATCGTATTCATCCTGTATTTCGCCAAAGATTTCTTCCAGCAGGTCCTCCATGGTTACGATGCCGGCGGTTCCGCCGAATTCATCTACAACCCAGGCAATACTTTTTCTTTCTTTGGTGAACTTATTCATCAGATCCGGAACACTCATGGCTTCAGGCACAACGATCATGGGATGTAAAATGGACTGTATACTGGTTGGTTTGTTGAATAAGTCCAGTTGGTGCACATAGCCTACTATATTGTCGATGTTGTCATCATAAATGACCAATTTACTCAGCTGGGTGCTTACAAATTGCTGCTGCAGTGTTTCTATAGGGGCCTTCAGTTCACAGGCTTCTATCTCCGTTCTGGGCACAAGGCATTGTCTGATCTTCACCATCGGCAGGCTAAGTGCATTTTCAAATAGTTCCTTATTCAGCTCTGCGTTTTCTTCGCTCTGCTCTTTTGTTTGCTGGAAGAAATGCTCCAGGTCTATTTTGGTAAAGGCTTCATTGCGTTCATTGACACGCACATTGAAAATATAGCGGAGTATCCACTGGGCAACATTTACCAACAGGTTGGTAATTGGCTCGAATAATGAGTAGAAGAAGTGGGCGATAACCGCAAAGGCGGGAAGCAGCAATTCATTTTTTGCCCGAAAGATGGCTTTGGGTAAAAATTCACCTAACACGAGCACGACCATTGCTGATAGTAGGGTATCTAATATGAGTTTTAGGTATTCATTCTGAATATGCCAGGGAAGCCATACGGTGCGTTTTAGGAGTTCTCCGAAAAGGAGACCATAAATCACCAGAAAGAGGTTCAGTCCGACAAGACAGGTACCAATGAATTTTGCCTGGTTTTCAATGAAGCCGGCCAGTATGATGCCTCTTCTGCTGCCCTGTTTCTTTTTAAGCTCAATGGCAAATCGGTTCGCTGTGACAAAGGCGATCTCATACCCTGCAAAGAATGCAATGAACAACAGGGAGATGAATAATCCAGAAATGATGGCCAGTTCAGTCATGAAAGGGTTGGTGCTTATTCACAAATATACAACACAGTTCCGGTAGGGATTATTGCCTGCGTGCCTTTAAAACCGGGGCCGGGGGAGGCGGTGGTGGTGGGGGTGTCGCTTGTGCTGAGCTGTCTTTATAAGTTGTATAGCTTTTATCCTCGATCATAAACAGCTTGAAATCAGTCATGCTTTGATTACAGATCATGCCTTTCAGTCCCACAAAGTAATCATTGCGGTAATTTTTGCTGATGGCGACTTTTTTGTCGGTATAGAATTTTTCTGCAAGCTGGTCCCACCAAAGTTCATCCGTGAAAACGGTATCCCCATAAATATTGGTGGCTACCACATTATTTTTCAGCAGTATTTTTTTGTCATTTTCATTATATATGCCGTACTGGGCATCGATGCGACTTTCTATTTTATTGCTGTCGTTAAAAAAGTCTACATGCAAACTATTGGGAAACTCTGATTTGCGGGGACCTTCTCCCTGGTAGCGAATGATTTTTGGAGCTGTTAGGTGTGCTTTTGCTTTTCCTTCGAGGCTCAGGTAGCTGTCGATGGAAGTACCAACTTCAACATTGGTCGACTTACTGGCCATTTCTCTTATCTCGGTCAGGTCGTTCTCACAGCCCATTCCCCCGAAAATAATTGAACAGATAAGCGCAATTCGAAAGCCTCTTTTTTTCATGACTTCAAAATTCGGTGAATTTTTCCGATTTGCCCTCAACCGGGCAGATTGGTTTCACAGATGGCCTGCAGGCCGCGGAACAGTAGGTAAGGATCGCGGTGCATGGGATGCAGCAACAGTGAGTCGAAAAAGAACAGATCTCCGCCGGTAATCAATACATGCAGCTCATTGTATCTGCCGCGGTAAGCATGAATGATTCCATCGATTTCGGCAGCCATACCTTGTATGACACCACTTTGCAGATTTGTCAGCGTATCGTACCCTACCAGCGGAAATCTTTTCACGGCAGATGCCATCGGTAACAAGGCGGTTTGTTCGTGCATAGCACGGAAGCGCATGTTCATGCCTGGGGAGATGCTACCACCTAAAAATTGATGATCTGCATTGATGAAGTTGTAGGTAATACAAGTGCCCAGTCCAATGACCAGACAATGGCGATGTGGAAATAAATCAACAGCCGCGGCGCAAATAGCCAGGCGGTCAGCTCCAATTGTTTCGGGTTTCCCAACGGGTGTCGTGATAGGAAGTTGGCTGGCATGATTCAGCAGATGGAAGCGCCCAAAGCTTGCCAGGAGTTCGTTTATCTCGGGGGGATGGTTGATTACAGAAGACAGAATGGTTTTGTCGGGCCGCACTTTTTCGAGCAGCGCACGCAGGTGTTCAGGTCCGGGGCCGGCTAACACGACTTCTTCCAGAAAAACGCGGCCGGCGAAAATACCCGCCTTCAGACGGGTATTGCCAAAATCAAAGCAAATGGTTGTTGCCATATTATTCATTTATTCAGGGTCCCATCCCTTCAGCTCCCTGAAATGACCGTTGAGGTTGATTCTTTCTTTCAGGTTATCCAGTTCTGTCATCATGGGCAGTGTAGATTGAATATGTCGCCTCAGATATTCCAGTCGCTGCCACTCGTCGAGCAATTCCACTAATTCATATTCCTGTTCCAGTGAAAGTCCGGCATGGTGTGCCAGGTCATAGCTCGATAGTTGCTCATCCGGCAGGCGAAATTTTTTAGAAACGTTCAACCGGCGATGCAGGTCTCGAATACCCGATAACACAGTGGCCAGCAGCACAGGGTTGGATTTCATTCGGTTAGCCGGGTAATGAACAATTGCTCCGCTATAAAGTTTGTCGGGCACTGTTTTAACAACTTCCAACATCCGAAAGAGGCGGTCACCTTTGATTCGAATGTCCATTCTGCCATCTTCATAGGTTTTCACCACTTCTTCCAACTGAACGAGGGTACCGGTTTCCTGCACCCGATTACCAATAACAGCGGGGATGCCGAATGACCGACCTTCTTCATGACACTCCTGTATGAGTTGACGGTAGCGGGGCTCGAAAATATGCAGGTTAAGCAATTCACCCGGAAATACGACGATACCCAGCGGAAAAAGCGGAATGAAATTGGTCATACCAGATAAATAAATTACGGCTCAACCTCTGTGTTGCATAGGCAAGATGCAAAAGTTTTCGGTTCTTTGTGCAATAATTCTCTTGTTTATGCTGATTTCAGGCTTCACCATCATCCGAAATGCCGTTCTCAACGACTATCCGGTGGTGGAAGCGATTCGCAGCATATTGCCCCTGGTTGATGAGATGATTGTGTTGGTGGGCGATTCTACTGATGCAACAGAAGAACTGATACGAGCCATCGGAAGTGATAAGATTAAGATTCACCATTCAGTCTGGGATATGTCGCTACGCAGCGGCGGAAGGGTGCTGGCAGTAGAAACCGATAAGGCTGCCGCCTTGATTCATCCTGATAGTGACTGGGCATTTTATATTCAAGCTGATGAGGTGATTCATGAGCAATATCATACTGCTATCCGTCAGGCATGTGCAGCGCAGCTCAGTGATAAGCGCGTTGAGGGATTACTTTTCGATTATGTACATTTTTACGGCACCTACGATTATATCGGCGATAGCAGAAAATGGTACCACAAGGAAGTGCGCATCATTCGCAATGACCGTGCAATCAAGGCGTATAAAGATGCACAGGGGTTTAGAAAAAATGGTCGTCCCCTCAAGGTGAAGCAGGTAGATGCTGCTGTTTTTCACTATGGATGGGTGAAGAGTCCGGAACAGATGATGAAAAAACAAAAAAATGTGAGTCCTTATTGGTTGGGCGATGAAGAAATGAAGCGGGTGCTTGCAGATCCTGATGTATGGGACTTTGAATCGTTTGATTCGCTGGAAAAATTTACAGGCACGCATCCTGCAGTTATGCAACAGCGCATCCACCAAAAAAATTGGCAGCTTGACCTGGATATATCCAAGAAAAAATTTTCGCTGAAAGATCGGCTGCTGTATTCATTTGAAAAGATCACCGGCATACGACCTTTTGATTTTCGCAATTACCGTATCATTCGCTGATGCTTTCGGTCTTGCCTTCCCATTTCTGCATATACCAGGCCGCAGCCCCTATCCATGCGTGCAGCCATACCCCATATTGAAAACTCAAAGTTGATTCTACCCAACAGGAAGCTATGATCACGAGTGTCCAGGCAATGGCACCGCTGTTGTTTTTTCGAAACCCTTGTAATACAGGAAAAAAAAGCCAGGCTGTAAAGAGGATCATGCCGATGAGTCCGGCGCCCATCCACCAGAAAAGCCATTGGTGAAAGGGCCATTTAAATGGAAGTATCTCGCCGGGATATTGTTGCGAGAAGGCAGTTTGCAAAGCAGGTGCAATGCCGGCCCAACCCAGGGTACTTTGATTTTTTTCTGTGATGGCGTCCCAGGCTACAGCATTCAGCAGGCGGCGGGCACCGTCAGAATATTTCAAGCGATCGGCTTGTTGCGAATATTGTTGCCAGTCATATACCATATAGGCCCATTTTTGCTGAACTGTCGGGAATAGGAGGTAGCTAATAAAGGCAAGACTCGCAATGACAGTTATTGCGACCACTAGTCGTCGGATACGAAGCCAATGGTTTTTAGCAGGTGCAATGCAACTGCAGATAAGTACAATGATGGCTGCTCCCACCCACGCGGTTCTTACTGACATAAAAATAATGGCCGACAATAAAATGAAGAGGAGGGCGTACTTGCTTCGTTTAGTTAGCTGCTGCTCTTGCCAGGTCAGTAAGCCTGTGCCACAAAGAAAGATACCGAAGCGAACATGATCCTTGTCCATAAATGTGGGGAGCGACTTACCTGCACCGTAAGCATGGAACCAGGAACTTTGTTCCAGGCAATAGGCAGCGAGTGCATATACAATGCCTGTCAATGCTGCCCATTGGCAGATGCGAATAAAATAGCGTAGCAGCTTAGCTGATAAGTTTGCTATGGAAAAAAAGGCGATCGGATACATGATCAGCGTAAGCAGATAGTCGAAGTGGCGGCCGGTAAAAGGTGATTGCCAGCAGCCAAGTAGTGCAAGGGGGATCACCAGTAGACTCCAGTTGCGCATGGCATCAGTGTGGTATGCTTGGCGTCGCCAGTTCATGATGATCCAAGCTGCCCAGGCCAATTGCGAGAGTGAAAGGAGTGCGCGGCTAAAGAGTAAGCCGCCCATCATCAGTACCAGCAGTACCATTGGAAGGCGCTCGGAAGCATATTTTTCACGCAGTTGTTTCAACATAACTAGCTGGTGGGAAGAGATGTCTTTGACAAGCAGATTTTAATAACTAACAGGTATCGCCTAAATTTACGTCAAACGATCGGCATGGACTGGCAATTTCTGCTTTCTGATTTGGCAAATGGTTCTTACAAATCATTGGCCAGGGCGATTTCGCTGGTTGAGAACCGGTCGGAGGGATATTTGTCGTTTTTACAGCAGTTGCCTGCCGGCAAAGCATTGATCACCGGAATTACCGGAGCGCCGGGCGCAGGGAAGAGCACCCTCTCCGACGCGCTGATACATCAATGGGTGGGACAAGGAAAAAAAGTGGGTGTGATTTGCGTAGATCCTTCATCACCTTTTCATTTGGGGGCATTGCTGGGCGATCGGATTCGCATGAGCGCCTGGTACAATCACCCACAGGTATACATTCGTTCGCTTGCAACAAGAGGTTCTCTGGGGGGATTGCATCCCCAGATCATTGAGATCAGCGCCATCCTGCAGGCAGCAGGGTTTGATGAGCTGTTGATAGAAACAGTAGGTGTCGGACAAAGTGAAATTGAGATTGCGGGACTGGCAGACACAACGGTGGTGGTGCTCGTACCGGAAGCCGGCGATGAGGTGCAGACCATGAAATCAGGACTCATGGAGATTGCTGATATTTTTGTTGTCAATAAGAGTGACCGACCGGATGCAGATCAGTTGGTAAAAAATCTGCGGGGTATGTTGGCAGGCTCTTTTGTTCCCGGCATTTGGGAGATTCCCATATTAAAAACAGTGGCAACCCGACAAGAGGGAATCGGCGCCTTATCGGAAGCTATACTACAGCATCAACGATTACAAAAGACGCCCGAGCGGAAAAAATGGCTGCTGGCAGAAAAAGCGTATCAGTTGATCAGCCGTCATCGGATGCGCGATATCAGCAAACAGCAACTCGTTGAAAATATTTCCGCCGAAATGGGGCGTCCCGGATTCAATTTATTTCAGTTTCTTTCTCAACAATTTCATTCCTGATGCATGATTCCCGGCTGCATATCTGGCTGGATGCCGAACGGATGAAATATCCGCATACGGGGCTGTTTCATTTTTGTCAGCAATTGGGCACCGCATTGGTGGCAGAAAAATCAGCAGCCGAAGATTTTACATTCTATCTTCCTTTAAAATGGGATGGTTATTTCGGGAAGGATGTGCATTATGTTCACCAGCAGATTCACCATAAATGGTTGCTGCCCGCATTTGGAAAGATTGATGTTTGGCATGCTATGCAACAAGACAGTGACTATTTTCCCCGTCACCGTGTTGTGCCGACAGTATTGACTGTTCATGACCTCAATTTTTTACATCAACCCGGCAAGAGCAGTTCGGATATTAAAAGTGCCGTCAATCGATTACAAACACGTGTAAACCGGGCACAACATATAGTGACCATATCTGAATTTGTTTTGCGCGAACTTCAGGTGCATCTCCAGTTAAAAGATATACCTACTTCCGTTATTTACAATGGCTGTAATTTTTCAACGGTTCAACCGGCAAGGCCGCAAACAGTTCCCGACCGTTCTTTTATTTTTACGATTGGAACAGTAGCTGCGAAAAAAAATTTTCATGTGTTACCTGCTTTACTACAGAACAATGATGATTGGCTGATCATAGCGGGTGTTATACAAGAGGAAAGCTATCTCACTAAAATTAAAAATGAAGCGCGCCGATTAGGGGTAGAAAGCCGGATAGTATTTACTGGTGCAGTATCTGAAGCTGAAAAGCAGTGGTATTATAGCAATTGCAAGGCTTTTGTATTTCCTTCTTTGGCAGAGGGTTTTGGCATGCCCGTGCTGGAAGCCATGTATTTTGGGAAACCTGTTTTCTTATCTACGCACACTTCCCTTCCTGAGATCGGAGGCAGCCTGGCCTATTATTTTGAATCGTTTGATCCTGCGCACATGCAGGCGGTATTAGATAAAGGATTGAGCCATTTCGCTGAAGTACATCCCTCAGCTAATATTCGGGCACACGCAAGTAGTTTCAGCTGGATTACCGCCGCCAGAAAATATCTCGAGATCTATCATCGCCTTGCACGTTGACCTTACTTTATTTTTACAAACATTTTCAGGCAAAAGAGCCATTTGCGAATGGCAGAACGTCGTTTCACTGCGAGCAACCATTTACTGTACCTGAAAAAACAAAAGAGACGTAAAAAATTAGAAGAAAGTGAGAAATCACGGTACGAGCGGTTGAGTTGTTCCAGTGCTTTTTTCTCAAAACTGTGTTCCGCAGGGCAGGTGGCATAAAATAAAGCCATTCTTTCCCGGATATTCGAAATTTCTTTTTCTTTTGCTGCGGCCTGTTCTTCTCTGTCAGTGTTCCGGCTACTGCCGGTAGCAGCTCCAATCAGGTTGCCGGCGTGTTGCCTGTATTCCACTAACACCTGATCAACATAAACAATACCGCCCCGGTGTGCTGCCAGAAATGCGATCCACCAGTCATGTGGTAAAACTGTCGGAAAGGGCAGGGCACTTTGCAGGATACTTTTTTTGAATAGCATGGTGTTGCCATAGATTCTGCAAAATACTGCCTGCTCTAGGCAGCTGTTGTAGTTATGGCACCTGCTGATGCTAGAAACCCTTTGTCCACCTGGATTTAAATCTTCATCACAGATATCAGAGTCGCAGTAAGTCAATGCGGCTTCCCCCAATGAGGCAAACTGCTGGGTGAGTTTTTCGGGATGCCAGTAATCATCCTGGTCACAGAGTGCCACCAATGATCCGGAGGAAAGTGTGATGGCCCTTTCAAAATTGCGGATGTATCCAAGGTTCTCCTTGTTTTGGTAGATGCGGATATTGTTGTGAATAGCACCATAAGATGCTAGCAGAAGTGAGGTGCCATCTGTGCTGGCGTCATCACAGATTACAATTTCTATGTTAGGATAAGTTTGCGATAAGAGACTATCTAGCTGCTTGGCAAGAAATTTTTCGCCATTGTAGGTAGCCATGACGACCGATATGAGCGGTTGATTTGCAGCCTGCATGAAAGCAATTAAAGAATGGGTTGAATAAATTGAACCGCTATAAAGATAATCAAAGGAAGTATTTCTTGCATCAAAGTGACCGGTGCAGCGTTTAAGGGGGTATCTGTATCTTTATAGCGCTAATCACTTTTTACATGCCTGTTTCTGTCGTGCTTTGTACATATAATGGTGCCCGCTTTTTAGCAGAGCAGGTAGAAAGTATTTTGCAGCAAAGTAGTCCGGTATCCGAATTGATTATTTCCGATGATGCTTCCACGGATAACACCCTGGAAGTTGCCCGAATGCTGTCTGCAAAGGATAATCGTATCCGGCTGATTTCTCTAACGACCAATATTGGTATAACGGCTAATTTTCAGCAAGCGGTACTTGCGGCACAACATGATTTGATAGCAGTTGCCGATCAGGATGACATATGGCATCCGGATAAAATGGCGCGGTTGATACAGGCCTTCGAGTCGGATGCTGTATTGATTTATTGCGATGCTGTTAAGTTTTCCGTAAAGCCGCCGATGGGTGCGGTGGCATCCAATAAAAATCGCAGGGTCGAGGGTTCTGATCCACGTTATATTGGCATTTTCAATACAGTGAGTGGGCACAGTATACTTTTTCGGAAGCGACTATTGACGTCTGCATTTCCCTTGCCGGCTGGCGTTTATCCCGATTGGTGGTTGTCTGTGGTTGCCATGGCGGAGGGTCGGGTACAATTTCTTCCTGAAATATTGGTATATCATCGCGAGCATGATAACAACATGACTTTACAACGCAATTTTACTGCGGAGCAGCATCGGCGCCGATTTCGGCAAAATCTTGTCAGGCACCTCGATGCTTTTCGGCACATCAAAGTTTTATCCGGGGAGGAGAGACAATTTTTTCAGGAAGGGTTTGACTACTGGCATCAATCATTAACGCATCGGCTGAATCCCGGCCTCTTCGGTTGGCTGGTTCGCAATCGCAAATGGGTTTTTGCCTATAAGATCAGGCGTTGGCCAATTATTTCGGCCATAAAAAACAGCTGGCTGCTCAGCTTTCGTTTTCAAGCATAATATCCGTATCAGGATTGTTCTTCGCTGATTACTTTCTTTTCATTCTTCCACCAGCGCCAGCCGAGGTAGCCCACAATCACAAAAGGTGCGAGTGCGAGATAGATGATTGCCGAGTTGAGTGCGGCAGCCGGTCCCTCGCCAAGTTGTGAGGCAGTTTTGGTGCAAATCGAGCATTGCGCGGTAATGGTACCCGAGTAAAAAATCAGGAAAAAAATGGTGAGGATGAACAGCCGGAACTTCATTGATAGCAATTGAAATGCAAAGGTAGTCAGAAAGGCGGATTAGCCCGTTTTTCATTGTATGTGATCAATATTCTGTATATTTCTGTTCAACTTTTTATTATGGAACCCAGACGATCATTCCTCAGAAAGGTGGGGGCCCTGGCAGGCGCCTTTTCTGCCGGTAGTTTATTTGAGCAGGTGCATGCTGCTGAGTGGGAAAAAGCTACCAGCAGGATCAGCCATCTCAGTGCGGAAGCAGTGGCTGCCGATGAAGATTTTTGGATGACGATTCAGCAGGCCTATACCGTTAATTCCAACCTGGTCAATTTGAACAATGGTGGTGTTAGTCCCTCTCCCCGTGTGGTACAGGAAGCGGTGGAGCGATACAATCGCTTATCGAATGAGGGCCCCTCCTATTACATGTGGCGGATACTGGATCAGGGAAGGGAGCCGCTGCGACAGAAGCTGGCGCTGCTGGCTGGGTGTCCGGAAGATGAAATCGCTGTGAACCGAAACTCGACGGAAGCGCTCAATACGGTCATCTATGGCATGGATCTACAACCGGGTGATCAGGTAATTGGTACGCTGCAGGATTATCCCAATATGATACAGGCATGGCGGCAGCGCGCCTTGCGCGATAAGATTGTTTACACACAAATCAGTTTTGATTTTCCGATAGAGGATGACGATACAATCGTGGCTGCATTTGAAAAAGCGATTACCCCTAAAACAAAAGTGCTACATGTTACGCATGTCATCAATTGGGTGGGGCAAATTCTGCCGGTGGCAAAGATTGCGCGTATGGCACATGCCAGAGGTATTGAGGTGATTGTAGATGGTGCCCATTCCTTTGGCTTGCTCGACTTCAAAATTCCTGATTTGGAATGTGATTATTTCGGAACCAGTCTGCACAAGTTTCTAAGTGCTCCTATTGGCAGTGGCATGCTTTGGGTTCGGAAGGACAAGATTGAAAAAATCTGGCCGCTTACCTGTAATGATAAACCCCGCAGTAGTGATATAAGAAAGTTTGAAACCCTTGGTACGCGCAGTTTTCCGATTGAACAGGGCATTGGCGAAGCCATCAATTTTCATCAGGCTATCGGCAGCAAGCGAAAGGAAGAGCGCATTCGGTATCTAAAAAATTATTGGGCACAGCGAGCAAGAGAGATTCCTGGTGTTAAAATACATACTTCCTTCAAGCCCGCTTATGCTTGTGCAATTGCCGGTGTCAGCATTCAGGGAATGACACCTGGTGAATTAGACAGTGCATTGATGAGTCAATTCAAGATACATACTGTTGGTATCGTATGGGAGAATATCTCTTGTGTAAGAGTGACGCCACATGTGTATACGCGTCTGCAGGACCTCGATAAGTTGGTGGGGGCACTGGAAGTGTTGGCAGCTAAGAAAAATAAAAGCAGCTGATCCGAAGATCGGGCTGCTCTATTCGCTTCCGTCAGAAGTCAATTCACCCCTGTAATTAGGATGCCTTTTCTTTCTTCTTGGTAGTAGTAATGCCTTTATGAGGCCTTGATTTTCCAAAAGAACCTTTGAAACGCTTTCCTTTGGCTGTTTTTTTGTCTCCTTTTCCCATGACTATGTTTTTGGTGAGTTCGAACTGCAAAAATAAAAAAACCCCGTGACAAACGGGGTTTTTTAAAATTTGGGCAGAAATTAGAGCTTCGCGCTCAATTCTTTACCGGCTTTGAACTTGGCTACTTTCTTAGCTTTGATCTTGATAGTAGCACCAGTTTGTGGATTGCGACCGGTACGGGCAGCACGCTTGGAAACAGAGAATGTTCCAAAACCTACCAGGGTAACTTTGTCACCTTTTTTCAGGGTCTTTGTAACAGCGGCTACAAAAGAATCCAGGGCAGCATTGGCCTGAGTTTTAGATCCGCCAGCAGCTTCTGCGATCTGCGCGATTAATTCGGCTTTGTTCATGGAAGTTTATTTAATGGTTTTAATAACGAGACAAAATTATTCGCTTTTATCAATCAGCAAAATATTTTTAATATTTTTTTGTTTCGCCTGAAAGCCTTATCAAATATGGATTTGAGCGCCAACGCACTAAAAAATAATTCAAGTAATTGCAGGTAAAATTGTCTACAAGTCAATACAGTAAAGGGTTTCAGCCAAATTTTGTTTTTGACAAAAAATTTTCAAAAGATCCCAATACGAATGAAATCGTTTGTTGTCAAGCATTTTTTAGGTAGGAAAGTATCCACAATCAATTCACAACTTCCAAAAGTGTTCGGAAACTGATTGCTTTTTCACCCCAGTGCTTTCGCGTTTCTTCGCGCAAGGCGGGGGCATATTTTTCCAGATAAGCTTCATATATCTCCCTGCTTTCGGCTAGTAACTGCAATGAGTAGGTAATACCTTCTGTTTCGTCGTGGTCTTTCAATCGCAGTAGCCTGAACTCCAGAAAGCATCCGGAAGACATGATACCGGGGATATGTTCGTTTTGCATCCAGTTCAGCCAATCGGCAGCAATGGGGAGTGATACGAGGGTGGTAATGTTGTAAAGATGTTGCATCTGGCCTTTTTTTAATGCGGGAAGGTAAGCGCGACAGATATCGGACAATGATCACTGTGCTTGATATCTGGTAATATGTCAGCTTCTTTTAAGTTGCCCCCTAAGTTACTGGTGACACATATATAATCGATCCTCCACCCTTTATTTTGAAGTCGAACAGAGGGGAAACGCTGGCTCCACCAGGAATAGGCACCGGTTTTTTCGGGGTGACAATGTCGGAAACTATCCACCCAGCCTTCCCCCAGCCATTTGTCCATCCAGGCTCTTTCTTCCGGTAAAAATCCGGAAGACTTTTTATTACCCTTGGGATCATGGATATCGATTTCGCAGTGTGCGATGTTATAATCTCCCACCACAATCAGGTGCGGGTGGGTTTTGCGCAATTGCTGCACGTAATCGTTGAACTCTTCCAGCCATTGATATTTGTAAGTTTGGCGATGATCGCCACTGGTACCTGAGGGAAAGTAGGCATTGATGAGGGTGAATGAAGGGAATGCTGCCATGATCACCCTGCCCTCTTCATCGCTGATGGTTGCACCATGGCCATTTACCACCCGCAAGGGTTTGATCTTTGTCAGGATGGCCACCCCGCTGTATCCTTTTTTCTGTGCCGAAAACCAATACGTTTCATACCCCAGCGCATGAATTGCCGGTACATCTATGTTTTCTTTTTCAGCTTTTATCTCCTGCAGACAAACGATATCGGCGGGGTTGGTTGCCAGCCAGTCGAGTAAGCCCTTATTGATGGCGGCTCTTATTCCATTCACATTATAGCTGATGATACGGATGGTAGACATGGTGGGTGAAATATTGGAGGGGCAAGTTAGCTTAAAAATTAATTTTACTGGCTTCCGGTTATGCAGGGTCTTTGTTTACAGCAGATCGATCACCGGTGATGTAGCCAGCAGCAGCAATAGATTCATCATGATGGGGTCTACGGCAGGATCTTTTATCATAATGCGCTCAGGTAAATTTCTTCCTTGCAGGCGCATGATCAGCTGGTCATTTAACCAAATATCTTTCCAGTAATTAAAATTTCCGCGAACGCGGATGGCGAACGACTGACCAAACAGGGTACCTGTCAATTGCAGGTTTGTCTCCCATTTCATTTTATTGGTTGTCAGATCAAAGTTAAATACAGAGGCCGTGTCTGAGCCATTGTATGATTGATTGATTGCGATATAGTCGTTTTGATTGATTTAGGGTTTAGCTTGCACTAAGAATCGGGCAATGGTATCATTTTCGTGGAGAATCAAGTGCATGCGTTTCTGTACCAACGGAAACGCTCCTTCACTGACGGTACTTTCATTCGAGATGCCGAAAAACTTTACCTCATAGCTTTTATCATTCAGCACATCCCGCATTACATGTTGCAGACAAATAAAGTCAGTCTCCACCACTCTTTTGATCAGACGCAAAGAATCAAATACCCATTCCGGAAATCCGGGTTGTTTTTTGCCACCTACCCGAACGCCTCGGACTTCCGTTTCGCCGTTACGTATAATTTGAGTGCCGCGGTCGGTCAGAAAACGGAGTGATTTGTTTTTTACTTCCGGACGAATGATTAAGTGCTTATTATGGGGAGATTGCTCAATGAAATTGTTAAAAAAATAAGCAGGTGGTACCCTTACTTCGATGAAGGAAGTAGTACTATCTTTTTTAAACAGCATTTTCAAACTTTCGATCATCGCTTCGCGGAAGCCTCTGGCAGTGGTTGTCAGGAGATAGGGTAGTCCGTCGGCCAACATTCCCTTGAAGGGGATGCCAATAGAAGGCGATTCTGATTGCGTCAGTGAAATGTCTATCTCATTTTTTTCTATCAATTCATTGCGGGGATTCAACAGGTAGTAGGCGATACGAACAACAGAGGCCGATTGTGCTGCTCTTACAGAGTCATTCAAATAATCGGCGGCAGCAAAAAAATTGATGGGTTGAACTTCGATCCAGTCCATCCACAAATGGAGCGACTGGTTTTTAGTATCCTTTACGAGGAGTGATTTATTCTTTTTTAATTCCTCTAAATTTGGATAGGTTACCGGTAAGGATATTGAGTCGGTAAGGCGCCAGCCCCTTTCATGGTACAATATTTGTTGTAATTCCTTTGCCATTGATTGTTGGAGAGCCGGATCTTGAAAATAGCGCAGCATAGGACCAACTGCAGAGTAGCACCTTAGTTCCTCCAGTTTGACTGCTTGTTGTGCGGGTAGCAGTCCGACTGATAAAAGCTGGACAATCAGACAAAAACTAATTTTGCGGATGATAGCAAACATGTGTTGTAATATTACACCTTATATTCAAATTAATTCTTTCCCCTAATCAAAAGCTATGGACAAACTTGAGCGCATTATTCCTGCTAAAAAAAGGGTTTTTCTGGAGGGCCCCAAGCCCAGAATCAATGAGTTTTTCTTTGCCTGGGATGTTTTTAAACAGTTCATCAAAGGATTTAGAGCGCTTCACTTTCTGGATCCCTGTATAACGGTCTTTGGCTCGGCACGTTTTGGAGAGGACCATCCCTATTATCAGGCCGCTCGTGAATTTGGTAAGGAGATTGCTGCCTTAGGTTTTACCACCATGACAGGTGGAGGGCCCGGCATCATGGAAGCAGCCAACAGGGGTGCATTTGAGAACAATGGCACTTCGGTGGGATGTAACATCGAATTACCTTTTGAACAGCATCCCAATCCTTATATGCATAAATGGATCACTTTTAATTACTTCTTCGTTAGAAAGGTAATGCTGGTAAAGTATTCATATGCTTTCATCATCATGCCCGGCGGTTTTGGTACCATGGACGAGTTATTTGAAACACTGACGTTGGTTCAAACCAAAGTCATCAATGATTTCCCTATGGTGCTCTTTGGTAAATCCTACTATGAACCGATGCTGGAGGCTATTGATACCATGATTGAAAAAGGCACCATTAGTCCGGATGACAAAAAGCTCTTTCTGGTGACCGATGATGTGAATGAGGCCATGCAGTTCATACAATCCTATATCAGGAAGAACTATAGTGTTCAGCCGCGCAAACGACTTTGGTGGTTATTTGAAAAGCGCTGATGCTTATTTGCTCCGTTTTTTCCCGGCCTGAAAAGTGTAGCCAAGGCTTAAAATGAGTTCATAGGTGCCGAAAGCCTGTGCAGCAGTCCCCTGGTATACATTCAAGCCTGCATAGCGGGCATAATCAACTTTATTGGTGAATTCCAGAAAGACGTGGTGGTAGAAAGTGGCTTTCACTCCGGTCTCGATACCCATATTCCACCCCCCCAGTTGAAAGCCGTCGTTATTTTTGTTGCCAAACAAGCTATTTTCTACGTGTGGTATCACCGGCCCCACACCGCCTTTTGCCACTGCGTCAAAAATAAAATGCTGATTGCGTGATTCATAGAGACGCCATCTCTTCACCAGATTGAATAGCAGAAAATTAGCGCCGTTGTTTAGGAAATAATAAAATCCGTTAGATGAACTAAAAAGAATAGAACTATCAACATTTCTGTTGCCTAACCTGCCTGATATTCGAACTGTTTGTCCATCCTGGATGATATGTTTGGTATGATCAAAGTTGATCTCAAATGCCAAACCTTTCTTTTTGTTGAAAAAATACCCTATCCGGTAGCTATATTGGGGTATGCTGAGGGGGATTTTGAAAATTCCTTTATCCCATCCCGGATTATCGTGCGATTGAACCTTATGCAGTGTATATTGATTGCCGAGCGATGGTTGATTTACCTTCACATCCGACCGGGTATACCATTCTTTGTTATAGCCCCAGGAAAAATAGAACTCACCCTTTCTTTCAACTTCTTTCTTCTGCGAAATTGCCAGCGTTGGTAGCAGACAGGCAATAATCAAATATTTTTTCACTTTCGATTGGGTAGATTTTATTACTCTAAGTTAGGGCGCAACCATCGTTCTGCCAGTTCCAAAGGCATTTGTTTTCTACCGGCATAGTTTTCCAGTTGGTCGCGTTGAATTTTTCCTATGCCGAAATACTGGCTTTGCGGGTGGGCAATATACCAGCCGCAAACCGATGACGCGGGGTACATGGCGAGGTTCTCTGTCAGTTCGATGCCTGTTTGCTCGGTTACAGATAAAAGGGAGAACAGTTGATATTTTTCTGTATGATCGGGGCAGGCAGGATACCCGGGTGCCGGGCGGATACCCATATATTTTTCTTTAATCAATTCATCATTGCTGAGTTTTTCATCCGGGTTATAACCCCACCAGGTGGTTCTGGTTTTATGGTGCAATGCTTCTGCAAAGGCCTCTGCCAGGCGGTCGGCCAGCGCCTGCAACATGATTTTGCTGTAGTCGTCATGGGCAGCTTCCATCTTTTTTATGTGTGGCTCAATTCCATGAATGGTGACGGCAAAAGCCCCGATAAAGTCTTTGTAACCTGTAGTGGTGGGTGCAATAAAATCAGCCAGTGATAAATTCGGTTGACCGGGGGCCTTTCTAATCTGCTGTCGCAGGAATGACAGACGAACAGGCGCTTGGTGATTGGGATGTACCCACACATCATCCCCTTCACTATTTGCTTCCCAAAAGCCAATGACACCGCGGGCAGTTAGCCATTTTTCTTCCAGCATCTGATCCAACATCTTATTGGCATCCTCATATAAGCGGGTGGCTTCTTTTCCGACAACACCATCACTCAGAATTTCAGGGAAGGAGCCATGTAGTTCCCAGGCAATAAAAAATGGCTTCCAGTCAATATAAGTGCGAAGCTCTTTCAGGTCGAAGGCATCAAAGCTTTTTATGCCGGTGAAGGAAGGCTGAACCGGCTGAAATTTTTTCCAATCGATTTTACATTTATTCTGCAAGGCGTCGGTGTAGGGCAGGTATTCTTTTACCGGCTTTTTATTGTCGAAAGAAACTTTTAGTTCTTCGTATTCTTTTTCTATGGTGCCGAGAAATTGACTTTGTTGATCTTTGCTGAGCAGGCTACCCGCAACGGTAACGCTGCGTGAAGCATCAAGTACATGCACAACCTTGCCGGGATATTCGGGTGCGATTTTTACGGCTGTGTGCATACGCGATGTAGTGGCACCGCCGATCAACAGCGGCTGATTCATGCCCCTTCTTTTCATTTCCCGGGCAATATGAACCATCTCATCTAACGAAGGGGTGATGAGCCCGCTTAATCCAATGATATCGACTTTCTCTCTTTGGGCTGTTTCCAGAATTTTTTCTGCAGGTACCATCACGCCCATATCGATTATATCATAACCATTACATCCGAGAACAACGCCAACGATGTTCTTTCCAATATCGTGTACGTCGCCTTTTACAGTGGCCAATAATATTTTGGCGGCAGCAGTAGACTCTACAACGGCTTCGTCTCCGGCCATCTGGCGTAACTTTTTTTGTTCTTTTTCTGCTTCAATGTACGGTGTGAGCACGGCCACGCTTTTTTTCATTACACGGGCGCTTTTTACAACCTGTGGCAGAAACATTTTTCCAGCGCCAAAGAGATCGCCCACGATTCCCATTCCCTCCATCAGTGGTCCTTCGATTACTTCTAATGGTGTCGCATAAGCTTGTCGGGCTTCTTCGGTGTCTGCCTCAATGTAATCGGTGATGCCATTGATCAAGGCATGTGCCAAACGTTTTTGAATGGGTTCATTTCGCCAGGCCTCATCTCTTACCTGTACTTTGCCCTGGGTCTTTACAGTTTCCGCATAGCGTATCAGGGCCTCTGTTGCCTGGTTGCTGTCGTTATGGCGATTCAGGATCACATCTTCGCACAGCCTTTTCAGTTCCGGTTCAATCTCATCGTAAACAGCCAGTTGTCCGGCATTCACGATGCCCATATCCATGCCGGCACGTATGGCATGATAAAGAAATACAGCATGGATGGCTTCGCGCACCGGTTCGTTTCCGCGGAAAGAGAAGGAAACATTCGATACGCCCCCGCTGACTTTTGCCAGGGGAAGATTTTGTTTGATGATGCGGGTTGCTTCGATGAAGTCAACAGCATAATTATTATGTTCTTCGATACCGGTTGCTATGGCAAAAATATTGGGATCGAATATGATGTCTTCGGCGGGGAAGTCTGCTTGGGTCGTCAGCAAGTGATAGGCCCTGGAACAGATGTCTACTTTTCGCTGTAGGGTATCTGCTTGTCCTTGTTCATCGAAGGCCATCACAACAACGGCTGCGCCAAAGTCGCGACAGATGTGCGCTTGCTCTAAAAATTTCTCTTCACCTTCTTTGAGGGAGATGGAATTGACGATGCACTTGCCCTGTATGCATTGTAGTCCGGCCTGTATGATCTCGAATTTCGAGCTGTCGATCATGATGGGGATGCGGGCGATATCGGGTTCGCTTTGCAGCAGGTTGATATATTGTGTCATGGCGGCGACACCGTCGAGCATGGCGTCGTCCATGTTCACATCTAAAATTTGTGCACCACTTTCTACTTGTTGTCGGGCTACAGAGAGTGCTTCTTCGAGTTGATTTTCGCGGATGAGTCTTGCAAACTTCTTAGAGCCGGTCACGTTTGTTCGCTCACCAATGTTTACGAAATTGGTTTCCGGTCGAATAACGAGCGGCTCCAATCCGGATAAACGCAGGTAAGGATGTATTTGATTTCGGCTCATGGTTGATAGGGTCAGGTGGTCAGTACTTCTGGTAAGTGGCGAGGTGTCATATTTTTTACAGCTTGGGCAATATGACGGATATGATCGGGCGTGGTGCCACAGCATCCGCCAACGATGTTGACGAATCCTTCTTTTGCCCAATCTTCAATGAAATGAGCTGTTTCGTGGGGTTGCTCATCATATTCGCCCATGGCATTGGGCAGGCCTGCATTGGGATAGGCGGACGTAAAGCAGGTAGCTATTTGTGATAGTTCTTCGATATGTGGGCGCATTTCTGCTGCCCCCAGGGCACAGTTCAGGCCCACACTCAGTGGCCTTGCATGCATCACGGAAATATAAAATGCTTCCAGTGTTTGTCCGCTCAATGTTCTGCCGGATGCATCAGTGATTGTTCCGCTGATCATGATGGGTAATGGCGGCATGCCTTTTTTTCTAAAGTAACGATTGGCTGCAGCAATGGCTCCCTTGGCATTCAGGGTATCGAAAATGGTTTCAATCAGTAAGAGGTCAACCCCGCCATCTATCAGGCCACTGATCTGTTCTTCATAGGCGCTTACCACTTCTTCGAAAGTAACGGCACGGAAGCCTGGGTTGTTTACATCGGGCGAGAGGCTCAGGGTTTTATTCAGCGGACCAATGGCGCCCGCAACAAATCGCGGACCTGCATCGGGTTGTTCTGCAGCAAATGCTTTAATCGCTTCCCGCGCACAGCGGGCTGCTGCTACATTGAGTTCATAGGCGAGTGCCTGCATTTCATAGTCAGCCATAGCAATGCGGGTGCTGCTGAACGTATTGGTCTCGATGATATCGGCACCGGCTTGCAGGTATTGTAGGTGAATGCCTTTGATGATGTCGGGTTGGGTGATGCAAAGCAAGTCATTGTTACCTTTTACATCGGTATGCCAATCATGGAAGCGCTCACCGCGATAATCTTCTTCCGTCAGGCGATGTCGTTGGATCATGGTACCCATGGCACCATCAATCACTAGAATTTTTTGTAACAGCAGTTCTCTTATACCCATGGTCATGTAATGGATGTTCCCATTTTATTCCATTACTAATAACGCTGAAAATGCAGAGGGAAATCAGACAATCCCAAACGTTTATTAGTTCGATATTTCCCGGGAGGGGAAGCAGCGACAGGCTGAACAATAAACAAATCCACCTGAATGTAGCTGCAAAGGTATGTTTTACCAATGGTTTTTCAAAGCCCGGGGCTTACTGGTACTGGCAATTGACGGTGATGATCACTTTCTCTGTAACATCGTCTGCCTGTATGCCAAAATCTTTAACGGTCACCGGGAAACTGGCTTTGGCCAGTGGTTTGCCGTTTTTCACCAATATGCTGCCGGTAGCACTTACTTTTTTGGTGACACCATGCAGGGTGAGGTCGCCCTTGACCTGCACAGGGTAAGTGCCATCTTTAGAAAAATTGACGGCACTGATATTGGTGATATTGCCTTTGAAGTCACCACGGGGGTATTGGCTGCTCTGCATGTATTGCGTGTTAAAATGGTCCTGCATCTCGGCCATTTTGAAGCGAAAGCTTTTTACCAGCAGGCTGAAGCTAAGAGTGCCATTATCGCTCAGGCGGCTGCTCACTTCATTATTGATGGCTTTCACATCTTCATCTGTCGGAGATTGAAAAATCACCTGGCCATTTCGGGTGCCAAAAACCTTTTGTGCGGTTGCTGGCTGGTATTGAAAAATGGCCAGTGCTGTGAAGAAGGAAAAAATCCAATATTTCATAAAGACAAGTTTATTTTACTAAGACACCTTCATTGATAACGACGCTCGCATCGGGGATGAAACCGGTACAGATGCCTTTGAAAACAATGGCGTCGCCGGGTTGCAAATTACCGGGATCTGTTTTAAAAGTGCAGTTGATGGTGAAGAAGGGGTCATTGGTAGAAAAGTTCACCACCTTTTGTCCCTCCTGGTTGGTGCTGACATCTGCCACTGTTCCTGACAATTCAATGGCTTTGTCCAGATATAATTTATTGGCAGTAGCCTCATCATTGCGGAAAGCATCGAATAATTGTTGTGCCGTGAGTTGTATTCCTTTCTCTTTGGCAACATCCCGGTGCGGCTTATTGAAGATCCAATACAAAAGCCCCAATCCGGCAATGAGTCCGATACCGCCGGCTATCAATAATACTTTTATCCATTTTTTCATGTGATGGCCAAATTAATTGCGCTGCAAATTATTTAATTACGCAAAACGAATGGGAGAAAAATTGTTAAACCGGTATGAGCGGTAGCGCCTATGGATTACATTATTTTACATATTGCTGAACGGGGAGTCGGTGGGCTATGCTCCTGGCGAGGGTCATTTCGTCGGCAAATTCCAATTCACCTCCGAAGGAGATGCCTCGGGCAATAGTGGTAATCTTACAGGGGAGGTGGGCAATTTTTTTCTGAATATAGTAGATGGTGGTATCTCCCTGTATGTTCGGATTCAGGGCAAAGATCAGTTCATCTACCTGTTCCTCCTCAATTCGCTTTACCAGTCCGGTAATATTCAATTGCTCGGGACCAACCCCATCGAGTGGTGATATAATGCCACCCAAAACATGATAGGTGCCATTCATTTGTCCGGTATTTTCAATACTGATCACATCACGTATGTTCTCCACGACACAGATGAGCTGCTTGTTTCTGCTGCTTTGTGAACAGATCGTGCAGAGTTCTCCATCGCTTATGTTATGGCAGCGCGAACAAAACTGAATTTCACGTCTTAGTTTGGCTACAGTATCGGAGAAGTGAATAACCATCTCTTCCTCTTGTTTTAGCAGGTGCAGCACCAGGCGCAGGGCGGTTTTTCTTCCAATACCCGGCAGTTTTGCGAAGGCGGCAACAGCGTTTTCCAATAACTGGGAAGGGAGCGGCATGGTGAAATAGATTCTCTTGCTATGGGGTAGTTAAAGGTACAATTATATTTTCAGCGACTAGAGTTGAATGGTCATTTCATTATCCCAACCTGACCTTACCGATAATTCTTTCGGTAAAAGAAAAACAATTTCGGGGAGTTTCTTGTTGCCGGGGTATTGTCCGGGATCCCATTTGCCATTGCCATTCGTATCGTATAAGATTCGCATTTCAAAGTTGCCGGGATAAAAGAGATTCTTTCTCCATTCGTTGGAGGTGATCGGAAAAGCATCCACGAACTTATCTCCTTCGTATAGCTGCAGCACAGGTCGTTTGCTTAAGTTTAGGTTGATGAATTTGATGCGGATGCTACCATAGTCTTCCTGTTTCTTGGTGGCAATCTTCAGGGTATCATTTTTTGTCAGCGTCGCACCTGTTGAATCTGCAATTGATTCTTTCTTGAGCAGCAGCAGGAAATTTTGTTTTTCTTTCAGCGGATATTGAAGGGTGATGACTTTGCCGGAAGTATCTGTCAGCAAAGTCACGCCACTAATAGGTCGAGAGAGGGTATCGCATAATACAATGCCGGCTGTATCCAGTTTGCTGATTTTTCTTGGGAAGCGCAGTTGAATGGGCTTTAGTAAATCCTGCCGGCCATTTTCAACGCTGGTTGAATAGCGTAGTCGTTTATCGTCTTTGTTTGTAACGGCTTTCGCTGCCGGTTGTGCGCTGCTGGCAGGTGCGGCTGGCTCTAGTGCCTTGTAGGCATAGAGGGTATCCGTTTGGCCTTTACCCGGCAGGATGGTACGTGGTAAAAAAGCAAAGAGCTGTGTGCTATCATCGTATTTTTTATTGAAGGCGCTTTTTACGACGAACACCTGAAAACTATCTTTTGGTAAAAAAGAGAACTTGAACTCTCCTTTTCCATTCAACTTGGTATAATAGGGTGGTTTGAGTTGGAAGATGGCTGTATCCGATAGGTCTTTGTGCAGTACCACCAATAATGTTGAGTCTACTTTTCCGCTTGCGGCGAGCAATACTTTACCGCTGTAAGTACCCGTGTCGAGGCGCGGACCAGTAGAAAAGGTATAGCTGAAATTACGGGCTATGTTGTTCTCGTTGACATCGCGAATAGCTTCTCCGAATTGAAAAGAATAAGTAGTGTTACTAAGGAGGCTGTCTTTTAGTTTTATGGTTACGTTCCGCAACTTATAATCTACTTGCGGCTGGGTGTTCATGGCCGGGTTCACCACCAGTTGCTGGAAGATGTCGTTTACGCTTACGTATTCATTAAAAGTGAGCGTTATCAGTTTAGGTCGAACATTGAGGGCAGAGTCTTTTGGCAGGGATTGCACCAATACAGGGGGGAGTGAGTCTCTGGGTCCGCCTGCAGGCGGTATGATGTTGGCACAGGAGCCCATCATGAGCCAGCTTGCCAGGAGGGGCATTACCAGTAAAAAGAAACATCCGGCACCAGCCGGCAGAATTTTTTTCATGCTCCACAAAGGTAGCAGTAAAAAGATTGTGAGCGCAAGCTGCCTATATCAGGATATTCAAACAAATTAGTTGGATGGTGGGTGTCCAATTCGAACATATCCCCTCTAAGGGTGTTATTTAGTCACACAACTTTATATATGTCAGCTACCTATTCTATAAAAACCGTCATTCGCATTCCAGTTTCGATGGAGAAGGCTTGGGATTTTTTCAGTCGACCTGATAACCTGCAAGCCATAACGCCCGATCATCTTGGCTTTCGCATTGTTTCGCAGCACCATGGTGAGAAAATGTATGCCGGTCAGATCATTGAGTATAAGGTAAAGCCTTTGTTGGGCATACCGCTTTATTGGATGACCGAGATCACCCAGGCAGTCGACCGGCAATATTTTATCGATGAGCAACGGGTGGGGCCATATAGCTTATGGCATCACCAGCATCATTTTCGTGAGATCGCGGGTGGCGTGGAAATGACGGATATTGTTCATTACAGACTTCCCCTTGGCTTTTTGGGGGATATTGCACATGCCATTTTTGTTAAGCAGCAGTTACAGCATATTTTTTCCTACAGGACTGAGCGCGTAGAAGCTATTTTCGGAAAGTGGGTGGAGCAGGGGAAATAAGTTCCCTTTTTATTTCAGTTCGGTCAACGGACTAACATTGTTTCCTTTGTCGATGCTGACTACGAATGAACGGTTCCCATTGGTTTCGGGATATTGATCCAATTGAAGGGTAATGCGATTGCGCTGAGGAAATACTTCAATTAGTTGCGCATCGATGAAGCGTGCTTCTTTTCCCGGAGCAACAACCAGCAGTCCAATACCTTTGATCACTTCCTGACCATTGTATACTACTTCGTAACTGCGCCCTTCTTTTTTTGTTACCCGCGGGGCATCCGGACTGCTATCATCGATCCAGGGCATGGCGGGTACCAGTGCGGGATATTTATAATAGTTATTTCTCAGACTGTCGCACCATCCATTGGGATTATTATCAAATGATTTACTGCTGAAATAAACACTTCCCTGCGTGCTGCGGTAGCTACGCAACTCTTTAATCTGTGCGGGCAATTCGTTGGGGTTCTTCCAACCGGCATTGCTGCCGGCGCGATAAAATCCCTGACCGATGTACAACTGGCGTCCATAGCTGTTGTCGTTCCACCATTTCAATAAAACGGAATAATCAGCCAGTGCATGTCCACGTTCCCAGTAAAGTTGTGGCACCACATAATCGATCCAGCCTTTTTGTAGCCACAATAAAATATCTGCATACAGGTCGTCGTAATTGGTTTGTCCCGCTTTGGTATTGCTTCCCATGGGATCTTGGCTTAGGTTGCGCCAAACACCGAATGGACTGATGCCGAATTTCACTGCCGGCTTAACCTCCCGAATTGCAAGGTGCAGGTTTAGGATGATGCTGTCGCAGTTGCTGCGTCTCCAATCGTCTTTGTTCATACCCTTTCCCAACAGTTGAAAGGTTTTCTCATCTGGAAATTCCTTATTGGGAATACGGTAGGGATAAAAGTAATCATCCATGTGCACTGCGTCAATATCATATCGTTTAACGAGGTCTTTCACTACGGCAACAGTAAACTTTCGTACTTCAGGCAGTCCGGGATTGAAATATTTTTTATCTCCATACACCAGAAACCAGTCCGGATGTTGTAGGGTCGGGTGATTAGGTGCAATGGAGGAGCGGGTGATATTGAATACGGCCCGATAGGGGTTCAGCCAGGCGTGAAATTCCATTCCCCGCTGGTGTGTTTCTTTGATCATAAATTCCAGTGGATCATAGTAGGGGTCTGGTGCCAGTCCTTGCTTGCCGGTGAGGTATTCGCTCCAGGGTTCCAGGGTCGATGGGTAGAAGGCATCACCTGAGGGTCGTACCTGCATCACGATGGCATTCATGCCATTTTTTTGGTGCATATCGAGTAATCGAATGAATGAAGCCCTTTGTTCTTCCGGTGATAGCTGTTTGCTTTTTGGCCAGTCGATGTTTTCAACGGTGGCCACCCATACACCCCTGAATTCATAGTTGGGGGAAATGGATTGTGCCAGAGAAGAAAAACAGCAAGCGATACCCAGCATAGCAGCGAGTAGGTTCATTGTATAAGACGACCGATGTTGCATATATATTTATTTCATGATAAAATTAATTCTCCCAAACGCGTAGTCCCTCACTGCAGTTGGAACAGATATCTATATTTTTCCTGCCCTGCATGAGTTGTTGACGAAATTGCCGATAAGGTTCGCTGTGCCATACTTCCCTGAAGGGTTGTTTTTTCAGGTCTCCCAGGCGATGTATGGCATCTTTATCAAAACAACAGGGTACCACCAATCCGTCCCAGGTGATTACATTGGCATGCCAGAGTTTCCAGCATTTATTTTGAAGACCGCTTTTCACACGGGTAATGCCCTGTTTATCTTTTTTGTAACGGCTGTATTTGTTGTTTTCCGGAATCAGTTGGTGCGGATCGTTCTCGTAATCATATACCTGTGCTGTTTTAAATCGAACTTGGTCTACGCCTATTTCTTTGCCCAATTGTCGTACCTCTTCTAATTGATGCTCATTTGGTTTTACGACGAGGAACTGGAAAAACACAAAAGGGGTTTTGCTATTCAGTTGTTGTTTCCAGTGAACGATGCGTCGAGCGCCTTCCAACACTTTATGTAATTGTCCGCCCACCCTGTATTGTTCATATACATCTTGTGTGGTACCGTCGATGGAGATGATGAGTCTGTCGAGACCGCTCTCCACTGTTTCTTTCGCTTTCTCATCGGTCAGATAGTGTGCGTTGGTGGACGTGGCTGTATAAATACCTTTATCGCGGGCATAGCGAACCATTTGCAGAAAATCAGGATTCAGGTAGGGCTCCCCCTGGAAGTAGAAGGTCAGGTATGAAAGTTCCTGGTGGATGTCATCGATGGTTTGCCGGAAGAAATCTTGTTGCAGCATGCCGGTGGGTCGGGTAAAGGCCCTTAAGCCGCTGGGACATTCGGGGCACCTCAGGTTGCAGGAGGTAGTGGGCTCAAAGGAAATGGCGATGGGCAATCCCCATTGAATGGGCTTACCTGAAATCTGGGAAAGGCAATAGGAAGCGTATACTTTGGCAGCATTCCACAATCTCCGAAAAGTCATCTTCGACAGCCAGTTGATACTGTCGTTCCAGTTTACATATGCCATTGGCGTAAAATTAAGATTATCATTTCAAAAGGATGGCAGCAATGGGTTTAAATGTTAGTTATATAATCCCTTCAGGGAATATGCATAAAAATCCTAACTTGTGTATATGAACAGTGCTTTAGATAATGCTACCTGTCAGAGCTGCAACCAGCGGTTCAATTCGGTTTTCTGTAAGGCACATGAAGACCACATCAATCAAATTAATGAGCAAAAGTCTTGTAACACGTTTAAAAAGGGACAGGTTTTGTTTAGTGAGGGGGCCCGGCCACAGGGTGTATTTTGTGTGAGTGATGGTAAGGTGAAGCTTTCTCATTTGGGGGATGATGGAAAAGACCAGATCATTCGTTTGGTAAAGGCCGGCGATATTCTTGGGTACCGCGCTTTGCTCAGTGGGGAAAGATACAGTGCCAGTGCCGAGGCACTGGAAGACACGCAGGTGTGCTTTATCCCGCGTGATTTATTCATTAAAGTACTCAAATTAGACAGTAACCTGGCATTTGAAATGATGAAGTTGCTGAGTGATGAACTACATAAAGCGGAGATCAAGTTGACGCACTTGGCTCAGAAGCCCATTCGCGAGCGGCTGGCAGAAACCCTGTTATTCATCAAGGAAACCTATGGTTATGAGGCCGATGGTGTGACGTTGAATGTGCGTTTATCGCGTGAAGACATTGCTAATCTCGTGGGTACTGCCACTGAGTCGGCTATTCGTCTCTTGAGTGAGTTTAAAAAAGATGGTATGATTGAGTTGGAGGGTAAAAAAATCAAAATCATGCAGCCCCGTGAGCTGCTTCTTACAGCTAATTTGCAGGATTAGCCGCTCCTATTATCTCTTTTTTTGTTCGTTTTCAGCTGGTTCTTCGCAAAAATGACAAATGTCATTTGTTGACAGCCTTCTTCTTATTTATTTGCCCCCGAATGCAACACAAAAATGCATGCGTTGATTCGGTATGTCAGCTAGCTTTTGGAATATACAGTTCGGAGATACCATTCCTCCTTCCCTCCTTTGCATGCAAATTGAGCGCGAGTGCCACCCTGAGTTGCTTGCCATCTGTAACCATATTGAAGGGTATTTTTTGGTACATGCCGATACCGAGTTGACCGATTCCAAATCTGAAATGGTACAGCTGCTTTTTTTGAAGCTGGAGGACGAGATGAAGCACTTATTCCTCAAAGAGACGACCCTCCTTTTTCCTGCCATACAAAATAGGCACCGGCTATTATTATTAGCCCCCGGTGTTTGGAAATATATTGTGCTCACTCAGCAGGGTATTGCCACATTATTACAAAGACTTCGGTTGCTGTTGAATCATTTTCAAATATTACCTGCTTGGAACAGAGATTGGAGTAATTGCGTACAACAGTTTTTTCAACTTGAAAAAAAAGTCTACCA
>JBEIUM010000255.1:0-3660 GCA_040374385.1 Sediminibacterium sp.
CCCTGCGTCCGGATGCTGCAGCGAGAATATTACCTACCCAACTGCCCGATCAAGTATTGGCATTTATACGCAGTTTTGAGCAACACCATATACTCGTTTTGGTGAACCTGTCACCGAATGCAGTAAACTTTGCTGTAAAGGATAAACAAGTAACCGGTATGGCAAGGAATGTATTCACTGCAACAGAAGAAAACCTTCCCGCCAACGGACAATTTTCACTTGATGCCTGGGGATATCGCGTATACGAATTGAATCATTGATAGCAAACCATACATGAACAGATCCGAACTCATTGCACACATCAAGGAAAAGCAATCTTACCTCTGTGTAGGACTCGATACAGATGTACAGAAGATTCCTGCGCATTTGCGCAGCTATCCCGATGCTGTATATCGATTCAATAAAGCTATTGTTGAAGCAACTGCGGCCCATTGCGTGGCGTATAAACTGAATACTGCTTTTTATGAGTCACAGGGTAAAGCGGGTTGGGAAGCGATGGAACAAACATTGTCCATTATTCCCACCACCCATTTTACGATTGCGGATGCCAAGCGGGGCGATATTGGTAATACCTCCGCACAGTATGCTAAAACATTTTTTGAAGTGCTGCCTTTCGATGCTGTAACGGTGGCGCCTTATATGGGTGAAGATAGTCTTCGACCCTTCCTGGAGCATGCTGATAAATGGACCATCGTACTCGGTCTCACATCTAATCAGGGTAGCCATGATTTTCAACAACTGGAGTTATCAGCAGCATCCGGTGGCGGAAAGCTTTACCAGCAGGTAATGCAAAAAGTGGCGCAGTGGGGAAATCCCGGCAACCTGATGTTTGTGGTGGGAGCCACTTCACCTGAAGGATTAAGGGGTATACGGGAACAATATCCCGACCATTTTTTCCTGGTTCCCGGTGTCGGTGCCCAGGGGGGAAGTCTGGAAGCCGTTTCGGCAGCAGGGTTGAATAATGAAATAGGATTATTGGTAAATGTTAGTCGTGCGATACAATTTGCTTCTTCCGGCGAAGATTTTGCAGAACGCGCCCGGGAAGCTGCCGCAGCATACCATCAGGAGATGCAATCATTATTGCAATCACATTTCAGCAGCAGTTAAGATGCCAGCTTCTAAAAGGCTGGCCCAGTAACCATGTGTTTTTCCTGAATAGTGCAACCCATCGGGGCAAAGTCCGTCCGGTTCCAAAGCCACTTTTTGGCTATGTTCAGTTATGTCAATGTGGTGTATGCCCATGCTTGTAGCTGTATTCCTTACTACTTCATTGAAATCTGCCAGGGCAAATCGGTCACGTTGCTCCGCTTGCGCAATGGCAAAAGGTGTTACCGTCCAGTCCGGTATAGATAAAAGCCAAACGCCTTTCGCTTGATGTCGACAATGCTGAATGCATTTATGCACAAGAAAACTGAAATCGTTACTGAATTCTGCAACAGAAAGTCCGCGATAATGATTGTTCACACCTATGAGCAAAGTCACCCAGTCGTATTGCTCCTCCAACTGAGTATGGATGAGGTGTTCTACCAATTCTGTGGTCGTCCATCCGGTCTTGGCAATAATTTCCGGTGCATGCATGTGTTGGCCACGCTTCCGCAGTAACTGCAGTAATTGGTAGGGATAACTCTCGTGGAGGGGTACTCCTTCGCCGATGGTATAAGAATCACCAAGCGCTAAATAGGTGGCAGGATGATGCACAATCATGTATCAACTGTTTTTTACGATGGTATAAAAGGTATGAACATCTTCAAAACTGCAATAGAGGGGGGCGGGGGCAATTCGTATCACGCCCGGTTCGCGGTAGTCTACCACGACGCCCCGGTTGGTGAGTTGCTCAAAGGTTTCCGGACCGTTTTCCCTGAAATAAAGGGACAATTGTGCGCCCCGTTGTTCCGGATCATAGGGGGTGATCTGGATACCATCCCAGGTTCCGGGTTGCTGTAATAAGTAAGATAGATAGCCGGTTAATAGTTGACTTTTTGTTCGTATAGCTTCCATGCCTACCTCATCAAAAATTTCAATTGAACTCTTTAACGAACACATATTCAATACTTGTGCTGTGCTAATATTCCATCCGCCCGCGGTAGGTTTGGGAACAAATCCCTTCTCCATGCGAAACCGTGTCTTCTCATCATTACCCCACCAGCCGCCCAAGCGGGGGTGCTTGGTATCGCGGGCAAAACGTTCATGAACATACAAACCACCTACAGCTCCTGGTCCGCCATTTAGGTATTTATAGGTGCACCAGGCTGCAAAATCCACGTCCCAATCGTGCAGTGATAAGGGAACATTCCCCACAGCATGTGCCAGATCAAAACCGGCTATGGCTCCTACTGCATGGGCTGCCCGGGTGATGGAAGCGATGGGAAAGAACTGTCCGGTATAATATTGTATGCCCCCAATCATGACCATTGCCAGTCGATCACCCAGTTCATGGATCTGGTTGAGCAGGGCATCGGGTTGGATGCAAAATTCGCCTTCTGCAGGTCCTATTTCAATGATTACCTCATCGGGTGAAAGTCCGAAATGACGCACCAGGGTTTCCACCGCATATTGGTCAGAGGGAAAAGCCCCCTTTTCCATCAAGATCAGGTTACGAGTGGCAGAGGGGCGGTAAAAACTCAGCAGCAGCAGGTGCAGGTTCACAGTAAGGGTATTCATGATTGTTACCTCATGCGGCTGCGCACCCACAATACGTGCCATACCCGGTGTCAGGTATTCCTGATAATAAAGCCAGGGATGGGGTCCCTTGCGGAAGCCATCTATCGCCAACTCACGCCAGCTATCCAATTCGGTTTGAACTGCTGACTGAACAGTCTTGCCTTGAAGTCCCAATGAATTCCCACAGAAATAGATGACTGGTTTTTCATCTTTTTGGGGAAAATGAAATCGATCGCGATAAGCTGCCAGTGGATCCTGTTGGTCGCATGTTCTGGCAAAAGTTAAGTCGGTGGAGAAGGGTTGCATGGGTCAAAATTACTCTTTTCTGGTAGGATGCAGGACTGTTATCACCCGCCACTGTTTAATATCCTACAGGTTTTTACCCTATACCCCTTTCATTTTACCGACAAATGCCCATCGGTCATTTAACTCCACTTATATTTGGGAAAACATATGCGCACATGAAGCAACTGATATGGATTTTTCTTTTCGCAGTTTTGTCTGCCCCAATAACCACTACAGCTCAAAACAACCAGGTCACCCGTGCCAATTATGCCTTGGCCGCTCGGTTTTCTCCCAAGAAACTGGAGAAACTCATCTTTACTACAGCTGTGGATGCCCATTGGCTGAAAAAAAGCAATCGCTTTTGGTACATGTATGAGACCACCGCCGGAAAAAAGTGGTTCATCGTTGATCCCGTAAAAGGCGAGAAAAAGCCTTTATTCGACAATGCAGATCTGGCAGCCAAGATTACCGCCATTGTAAAAGATCCTTTCGATGCGCAACACCTCGGACTCGATAGTATGCGCTTCATCAAAGATGAAAATACCATTCGTTTTGAAGTGAAGAGCACAAAAGAGGTTGAGAAAAAAGACAGTACCCAGCGCAGAGGCAATGGACCGGCGGCAGCACCTGAAAAGAAAGTATTCTATTTTGACTACAACCTGCTGACCGCTGAATTAACTGAATTAACCGATTTCAAAAAGACCAAACGGAAAC
>JBEIUM010000179.1:0-5702 GCA_040374385.1 Sediminibacterium sp.
CCTAAAAGAGTAAATAAAGTAATGGCAGTTCTGGTAATTATTAGCTACTTAATAACGTATAAAAATTTTTTAGATGGAGAATTTAATCCAGAATATTATTTGCTGTTTGCATCATTTGTTTTAATTAATTCTGTATTCTATCTGATAGGTGAGATAATTCAACTAAAAGATATTTTCGCATTTAAAAAAATAGAGTTTTGGTTCATAGCGTCATTATTTTTTTATGCGAGCGTTTGCTCATTACTATGGACATTTTTTAAGTATCTTGAGCTTTTACCTAAGTCTAACAATTCCTGGCAATTTGGTTCAATTTGGCCTTTTGCTCATAATACCACTTTATTTATCCAAAGTTTTGTATTTTCAATCTCAATGTTATGGAACAGGAGAAGGCAACAATAATTCTTTTTTTTGGCATCATTTTGTTGGGCCTCCTCTTTATTTCTTTTTTAATAATTATCATAACTTATTTCAAGAAGCTTTATCGAATGCAGGCCGAAAGGCAACAACTCGAAGCTCGGATCGCAGAAGAAGTCAATAATGCCCGCAACGAAATTCAACAGCTTACCCTAAACAATATTAGCCAGGAAATTCATGATAACGTGGGGCAATTGCTTAGCCTGGCTAAAATGCAACTGAACCTGATCGAAGAAGCTCCGGAAAAAGATGGTAACCTGATCCGGGAGACCAAAGAGAACATCAGCAAAGCCATGTCAGACCTGCGCGACCTCGCGAAAGGCATGAGCAGCGACAGGATCAAAGTCCTGGGCTTATATGATTCAGTAACACAGGAAGCTGAGCGCATCAGTAAGGTGGGGGCATTCACGATCGAAGTGAATTGCAGTGGGGATAAAAAAGAACCCAATCATCAAAAGCAGCTGGTGATCTTCCGGGTAATTCAGGAATGTTTTCAAAATATCATCAAGCATGCCCAGGCAACAGAAGTAAATATCTTTTTCACTTACCAGCCCGGCGGCATGGATATCTCTATTCAGGATAATGGCAGGGGGTTTGAATTCAATCCTGAAAAATTTGGCTCCGCTACCGGCGGACTTGGATTAATGAATCTCTTCAACCGGGTGAACTTAGTAGGTGGTACGGCTAAGGTGAACAGTGCACCCGGAAAAGGTACGCAGGTACTGATATACATTCCATTGTGAGCAAGTGTTGCCACCGTTGCTGCCCTCTTAAAAAGTCTTACCTTTTCTGTGTGAAATCAATAGTTTATCGGCAAATCCTGGTGGGATTGCTACTCTTTCCCTTGCTCTTATCAGCCCAGGAAAAACCAAGCGGAACCAGCCTTGTGCTGCTTGGCACCGGCACCCCATTTGCCGACCCCGATCGCTCCGGGCCCTCCCTCGCCATCGTCGTTGGTGAGACAGCTTATGTGGTGGACTGTGGTCCGGGTGTGGTGAGACGTGCAGCAGCCATAGCAAAAAAAAATAACCTGCCGGCACTTCGCCCCGACCGGTTAACAAGACTCTTCCTCACCCATTTACATTCCGACCATACTGCCGGCTATAGTGACTTTATTTTTACGCCCGCCGTACTCGACAGAAATCAGCCTTTAAAGGTGGTAGGTCCACCCGGTACCCGTCGCATGACAAAGCATTTACTGAAAGCGTATTCGGAAGATATGGAAGTACGCATTCAGGGGTTGGAAATGGGGAATGCAGCCGGTTATCGGGTAGAAGTAAAAGAAGTCACACAAGGAGAAATCTATCGCGATGACAACCTGCGGGTAGAGGCTTTTGAGGTGCAGCATGGTAGCTGGAAGCATGCATTAGGATATCGCTTTACCACACAGGATAAAGTGATTGTTGTTTCGGGCGATTGTACTTATAGTGAATCGCTCATCGCCATGGCAAAAGGATGTGACATACTCGTACACGAAGTGTATTCGATGGCGGGACTGCAAAAAAGAGAAGAGCGCTGGCAGAAATACCATTCAACCTTTCATACTTCCACTGAACAACTTGCTTCCATTGCACAACAAGTGAAACCCGGACTATTGGTGCTTACCCACCAGCTTACTTTTGGCAGCAGTTTTGACAGTTTGCTGGAAGAAATAAGAAAAACATATCAGGGTAAGGTAGTGAACGGAGCGGATGGCGATGTATTCTGATGGTAGAAAAGGAAAGTGCTTAAAATCTTGCTATTTTTAATAACAGAAAAATGATCCGGCGACTTGCTACACCCCCCAGCTGCTCCTTGCCTGCCGCCGGATCATGATGCAAAGCTGAACGGTCAGTCTGTAATCTATTGGTAGTCTCAAAAATTTTTTATGCCAGTCAATAAAAATGCTCTTTTGCGCTATTATGCCATTGATGCCTGTCTGAATAACAGCATGCGGCCTTATCCCAACCTGGAGCAGCTGCGTCGACACGTAATGCGGCAATTGGAAATTGATATTTCAATATCCATGCTCAACAAAGACATGGCACAGATGCGCGACTTATATGATGCACCAATCAAATATGACAAGGTGCGAAGAGGGTATTGCTATGAGCAACAGGGGTATTCAATTAAAAAGTTGCCTTTGTCGGAAGATCAGATCGCGGCCCTCGATTATTCCACCGCCCTGCTGCAGCAATTAAAAGGTAGTCGCATCTTCGAGCAGTTTGAGTCTGCCATCAACCGGCTGATTGAAGGCTACCGGGTCAGTAAACTGCTCGGGAAGTCGGAAAAACAACTAATACAGGTGGAGGAGCCGGTAAAAACAGGGGGCAATGAATGGCTGGAACCCCTGCTACGAGCTATTGTGCACCGCCGTGCCCTTGAAATTACTTATGCCCGCTATGGCGCAACACCCAAAGTGCATACCTTATCACCTTACCTGATCAAAGCCTATCGAAATCGTTGGTACGTGGTGGGGTATTCAACAACACCGAAAAATGTGCTGATATTCTCGCTTGACCGTATCACCGATGTTCGAAAGTCGACACAGGCTTTCTATGAAGCACCCGGTTTTCAACCTGACGATTATTTCCGTTATTCGTTTGGTATCACCCATGTGCATGGGGCGCAGCCGGAAAAAATGGTGCTTGCCTTCGATAAAGTTCAGTCACCCTATATAATGGCACAGCCACTTCACCATTCACAAAAGGTAATTGAAAACACCCCCGATGGCGTAGTTATTGAATTGAGGGTATATGATACGCCCGAATTGCTGATGACCCTCCTGGGATACGGAAACGGCGTGGAAGTAAGGTCGCCCGCATCGCTTAGAGAAAAAATCAAGGAAATAATTCAGAAGATGCAGTCAGTCTATCAATAGGTGGCAGAGTGAACCCTTACTTTTGTGCTCTAAACATTTTCTATGGAACCTACTGCTTTGATGTACGTTATTATCGCCCTGGTGGGCGTGCTGCTCGGCTATCTGATTGCTCATCAGTTACAAAAGTCTTCCCGTAAAATACTGGAAGAAAATACCTTACGACTCGATGAATTGCTTCGGATAGAAAAAGAAGCGCATGCAGCGGTACGCATTCGTATGGAAGGGGCTGAAAAGCAGGGCCTTTTATTAGATGAAAGATTGAATACCACCCGTCAGCAATTAGAAGAAGCTAAAAAGGCACAGCAGCAGATCAGCGATGCCATGAAGAATGAGATTGAAATACTGGCGACCCGCCTCATTCATGGTAATACCAAACAGCTGGTAGATAAGAATGAGGAGAAATTGGGACAACTACTGCAGCCCTTGCAACAGGAGCTGACAGGGTTTAAAAAAGCGGTACAGGATGCTTACCAGAAAGAGTCCAACGAAAGATTCAGTCTATCTAAAGAAATAGAGAAGCTCGTGCAAAGCTCCGTGCGCGTGAGTGAGGAAGCCAATAACCTGGCTTCGGCCCTGAAGGGTAACTCAAAAACGATGGGCGACTGGGGGGAGATGGTTTTGGAAACCCTCCTGGAGCACAGCGGACTGATCAAGGATCGCAATTATTTTCTGCAGCAATATCTGAAAGATGCTTCGGGCAAGGTGATAAAAGATGAGGACGGGAACATGCTGCAACCCGATGTAATGATTGTTTATCCCGATCAGCGCCGTGTGATCATCGATGCTAAGGTTTCGCTCATAGCCTGGGACAGATATGTAAATGCTACCGACAGTGACGAAAAAGACAAGGCACTGCAAGAGCACCTGGCTTCCATGTACCGACACATGGATGGCCTCTCCAAGAAAAAATATGGTCGTTATGCTGAGGCACTCGACTATGTACTGATGTTTGTACCTATCGAGCCCGCTTTTCTCGAAGCCATGAAAAAAGATGAAACACTTTGGAAAAAAGCATACGATAAAAATATCATGCTGGTGTGCCCGACCAACCTGATGGCAGTTCTGAAAATCGTAGCTGATCTCTGGCGTATTGAAAAACAGAACCAGCATGCCATTACCATAGCGGAAAAGGCGGGTGCTCTCTACGATAAGTTTTGTGGCTTCCTAGACAACATGGATGGGGTGAAGAAAAAGCTGAAGGAAGCCAACGACACTTTTGAAGATGCCTACAAGCAATTTTATACCGGCAGAGGAAGTCTTATTACCCGTGCGGAAGAATTGAAAAAAATGGGTGCCACGACTACCAAGCACATTGCAGATAAATTAATCAAACAAACGCCCGAAGGTTCTTTCGAACTTCCCCCCGCCGATGAGCCTGCCGCCTAAGCATATTCTTTCCAAATCTACTTTTCTCTATGGCTGGCAATGCAGTCTACGCCTTTGGCTGCATAAGTTCCGTCCCGAGTTAAAAGATCCGATCGACGAAGGGCAGCAGCAGTTATTTGATGCAGGCACCCGGCTTGGTATGCTGGCACGCGACTTGTTTCCGGGCGGACAAGATGCTTCGCCACCGGAACCCTATCAATATGCTTTATCTGTAAAAAAAACTGCAGAGTTTTTAGCAGCAGGAATTACTGTTATTTACGAAGCAGCATTTCAATATGAGGGATTACTGTGCGCGGTAGATATACTCGTAAAAAAAGATGGACACTGGTATGCCTATGAAGTAAAGAGCACCACCCAGGTGAAGGAAGTGTATAAATTGGATGCTGCTTTTCAGTATTATGTGATCACCGGTGCCGGACTCAACCTGGCAGCTTTCTCCCTGATTTATGTCAACAATAAATATATACGGAAGGGGCAGTTGCAGTTGAATGAATTATTTACTACCGAAGAACTGACCAAAGACTTGCTATCCTGGCAAGCACCTGTTGGGGAGAAATCGGCGACCTTGAAAACAATGCTCCTGGAAAAGAAGGAGCCCGTGGAAGTACTTCCCGGACAACAATGTAACCGACCTTATCGTTGTGATTTTTATACGCACTGTCATGCAAGTGAAGTCATCACAGATTCCCCACAGCGCAGTAAGGTAATACAAAGGGCACCACTGCAGCAATGGATAGCCTCCATTCACTATCCCATTTTCTTCCTCGATTTTGAGGCATGGAACTCGCCCATTCCCCAACAAGATGGGCATTGGCCCTTCCGCCCCATTTGCTTTCAATATGCAGTATATGTTCAGCGCGCCCCCGGATCGGCATTGGAATACTACCATTATCTGGCACCCGATATTCGTGAGCCGGGCCATCTGTTATTTGATCATTTGTTGGAAGTGTTGGGCACCACCGGTACCATTGTAGTGTACAATGCCACTTTTGAGCGGACCAGGTTACTTGAACACGTTCGTGATTGTCCTGAACGTGCAGCC
>JBEIUM010000107.1:0-8181 GCA_040374385.1 Sediminibacterium sp.
AGTATGAGCGGACTCGCGACGAAGCTATCGCCGAAAAGGCTGCCATAATTGAAGTCAAGCAGACCGGCAACTAAATTAAAAAATAAAACAAGGTTCATACCTGTAATCCATGATTCATTGGATGGTTCTTTCCAAAGCCATACGACCAGTATGCCCAGTATAATGCAACAGAGCAGCAGTTCTTGTTTTAATATGAGCCAATCATTTAGTTGCATATCAATTTCATTTGTTGGTCAGGTTACCTGATACTGAGCGAACGAGGGCAGCTGCCTCCTCACCTGTAAGATATTGTACTAAGAAAGGTGCCAGACCCATCATAAAAATTCCAATCAATAAGATACCGGCGGCAGCTTGTTCTTGCCAGGCGGCATCTTTTAATTCCTGCCAGGCCGTTACAGCGGGCCCCATCACGGCCTTTCCTGCCGCACGTAAAATATATACAGCAGTAACAACGATGGAGGCACAAGACAAAATGGTCGCTAACCTGACCCAAACGGATGTGTTCTGCCAAGCACCTGTAAATACAGTCATTTCAGCAACAAACCCACTCATACCGGGTAATCCCAATGAACAAAGACCGGCCAAAATAAATACTGTACTAATGACGGGCATATTTTTAAGTAGTCCCCCCAATTCATTTACTTGTCTGGTATGTGTTCGATCGTAAATCATTCCGATGGCAGCAAAGAAGAGGGCTGTCATTAGTCCATGTGATATCATTTGTAATACAGCACCATGAACTGAAGTAGCATTAAAAATGCCGATACCCAACATCACGAATCCGCAGTGGCTGACCGATGAATAGGCATTCATGTATTTCAAGTCGGTCTGCATTAATGTAACAAATGCACCATAAAAAATAGCGATGGCAGAAAGTGCTATAATAATCGGGGCATAATAGTGTGCCGCCTCCGGCATCAGAAAAGATGCAACCCGTAAACAACCGTATCCACCTAATTTCATGGAAATACCGGCCAGGAACATAGAGGCGGCTGTCGGTGCAGCAGCATGTCCATCGGGTACCCAGGTATGGAATGGAAATAGGGCAGCAAAAAAACCGAATCCGAGAAAAAGAAAAGGAAAAAACAAATACTGAAAGGAAGTAGGGAATGGATGCTTCGCCAATACAGAAAAATCAAAGCTATGTGTTTCATTGAAGATGGCAGCCATGCCGACAAATACCAGGGCAGAACCGGCCATCAACATGAGTGCCAGCTTCATGGCACTATATTCCTTCCTACCGCTGCCCCATATACCAATCAACAGAAATTTTGGTAATACAGCCAGTTCAAGGAAAAAGAAGAGGGTGAAAAGATCTCGGGACATGAAGAATCCGTAGGCACCAAGACTTAATAAAATCAGCAGAAAGAAAAATTCCCTGCTCATTTTTTCTTGTCGCCAGGACACCAGCACGCCCGACGGAACGACCAATGCTGTCAGTAACATCATTGACAATGCAATGCCATCGATTCCCAGTTGAAACTGTATTCCCCAGGTTGGAAACCAACTGTATTGTTGCAGGAAATATACGTCGGCGGGTTGTAGTGATCTGGCAGAAATGAAGGCTGTCAGTAAAATACCTACTAACAGTAGTTGTACTGCGGCGCCGACCAGTGCAATAAGCCGGTTATAGGTAGCCTGAGGCGTTCCCGCAATGAAGAGTGCGGTCACCAAAGGAACGGCCAGTAATAGTAGTAAATTCATTCGATCAGTTTATTTCCATATATACATGAAGAAAATCATCCACACTACAATACCACCCATAAAATACAGCAGGTAGTCTTGAATTTTTCCAGATTGCATTCCACGAATAAAATAGTAACAGTTCCCGACAGTATTCGCAACACCCTGAACAATTCCATCCACAACAGTGCGATCGAACCATGCAAAAGGTCGCCCAACCAGCGGAAAGAGTATGGAGCTGGTTATCCAGCGATATACTTCATCTATATAAAATTTATTTAGAGCAGCGCGGTATAGCCAGTTTGCAGGGGGCTGCGAATTTGTCTCCTCTTTGGGTGGATGACAATACAGCTTATAGGCAATAAAAATGCCGGTCGCTGATATTGACAGAGGAGCTAATGAGAATAGCCAGTTAATCGTTGCGCTATGACCTGCACCTCCAAACGAAATATTTGAACCAAAGGGGAGCCATCCAGCGCCTATCGTACAGATGGTGAGTGAGATCAAAGCCAATGACATGAAAAATGATCCATGCGCTTGTTCATCCTTATCAGAAGATTTACCCCAGAATACAGAGAAATAAAGTCGGAACATATAAAAGGCAGTAAGTCCGGCAGTCAATAGTGCAACAGAAAATATCAGTTGATTAGAGCCGTATGATGCCAGCAAGATCTCTTCCTTACTATAAAAGCCTGCTAAAGGGAAGATGCCTGCAATGGCCAGGCAGGCAATGAGGAATGAAAGATGAACTAAGGGAAGTTGCCTGCGTAATCCACCCATCTGACTCAATTCATTGCTGTGCACAAAATGAATCACCGCCCCGGCACCGAGGAACAACAAAGATTTAAAGAAAGCATGCGTAAATAGATGAAACAAAGAGGCCGTATATCCTAAATAATGGTCCCCCGCACTGGCAATTCCCAAGGAGAACATCATGTACCCAATTTGTGACATGGTTGAGTAAGCTAATATCCTTTTGATATCAGTTTGGGTACAGGCAATCACTGCTGCAAACAGTGCTGAAAATGCCCCGATATAGGTAATGATCTGCATGACATCGGCAGCTAAAATAAATATGCCGAACATACGTGCGACGAGAAAAACACCGGCCACCACCATTGTTGCGGCATGAATGAGTGCTGAAACGGGTGTAGGACCTTCCATTGCATCGGGTAACCAGATATGCAGAGGGAACATGGCTGATTTACCGGCTCCACCAACAAAAATCAGCAGCAACCCCCAAGTGAATGCACTCAGTCCCATGAAGCCGGCTGCCTGAGCAGATTGTAATCTGTTATCAGCAGGATTTCCCAGCCTTTCGATCAGCGTTGCGATATCAAGCGATTCACCATAATAAGATAGCACCAAAATGCCAATCAGAAATCCAAGATCGGCAAAACGGGTAACAATAAATGCTTTTTTGGCTGCAGCGACAGCTGAAGGCTTGCTAAAATAATACCCGATCAGCAGGAAGGAAGAAACACCCACCAATTCCCAGCAGATGTAGATTTGAAAAAGATTGCCGGCGAGTATCAGACCCAGCATGGAAAAAGTAAATAGTCCGAGAAATGCAAAATAAGTTGTGTAACGCTCCTCCCCCTTCATGTAGGCCAAACTAAAAATATGTACCATGGCAGATACAAATGTTACAACAACCAACATCATAATGGTGAGCGGGTCTATGACCAGACTAATATCTATCGACAGTTTTTCATTAAACACCAACCAAGGAAAGCGAAATATGGTCTCATACTGATGGGAATGATCGGCAGCGGGTTGCATATGAAAGTACTGCCAACCGATCAACAGTGATGCAACCGCGCAGCACACCATGACAATGGTTGCCAGGTAGCCTGACCAGGGTTGACGAATCTTTCTGCTTCCCAATCCTAGCAGTATGAAGCTGGCCAGTGGCGACAGCAGAATGGCTGATATGGTTGAAAGATTGAGCATGATCAGTATTTCATTTCGGTGGCATCTTCCACATCAACGGAATGATAGGTTCGATATAAATGGATAATGATAGCAATGGCAATGGCGGCTTCAGCAGCAGCAATAATGATAATAAAAAGAGACAGGAATATCCCTTCTGTTTGCTGAGGATATAAATATCGTTGGAAAGCTGCAAGGTTAATGTTTACACTGTTCAACATAAGTTCGAGCGACATCAATACTGTGATCAGGTTTCTGCGTGTAAACATGCCGTACATACCGATAAAAAACAAAGCGGCACTAACAATCAGGACATGTAAAAGAGGTATATGTTGCATGTTCGTATATTACTTTTTTTGTGGTGTTTGATCTGAACCAGGAAGCTTCATAGCGATGGCAATACAGGCCACCATAGCTGCCAGGAGAAGTATGCTGACCATTTCGAAGGGTAATGCATAACCACCGGGTCCAATGGACAGCATTTGCCGACCGATGGTTTTAATATCAGCCATTGGTGTATCTATAGCCAGGCTAGTAAATCCGTATGACCATAGACACCAGGCAGAAAAAAGAAAACCCAATAAAACGGCCAACAGCGAGAAAAAGCGCCGTTTACTTCTAATGATTGGCAGTTCCTCACCTGCTCCGCGGGTTAGGAATACCGAGAAAATGATAAGAACTACAATTCCACCTACGTAAACTACAATTTGAATGGCTGCAAGTAAATTCAGGTCAAGCCAAAAATAAATGGCTGCTACACCCAGGAGTGAAAACAAGAGCCAGATGGCAGAACGAAATATTTGCTTTCCGGTGACCGATAAAAGAGCAGTCACCAGCAGAAAGCCGGAAATCACGTAAAATGCTATGGCAGACGCTGGCATCATTCTACACCCTCCCTAATTTTAGAATTGGGCTGATTCAATTTTTTTGTCAATTTATTGCGATCAAAAACACTGTGCTCAAATGTTTGTGCCATTTGAATGGCATTGGTTGGACAAGCTTCAATACATAAGTTACACATAGTACATAGCTCCAGGTGATAGATAAATGTGTCCAATGCCTTCTTCTTTTTTCCCTCTGGCGTTATATCCATTTTGGTAATGATCTTTATGGTGCCGTTCGGACAAGCCAATTCACAGGCTGTGCAGCCGGTGCAAGCATGTTCATTATTTTGATCATGTGACATCACTACTTCTCCCCTGAACCTTTCCGGCAATTTCAGGTCATGCCTGTTATCTGGATACTGCTGGGTAATGATTTCTGAGGGGTGAAAGAAATAATAACCGGTTTTCTGCATGCCCTTGAGCAGTGATCGAACACCCTGGTAAACATCCTTTATATAGTCATTTATAAACATAATAGCCTTCATTTAAAAATGCCATCCTTTAATGGCTATCCAGGTAACCAATAATAAATTAAATAAACCTATGGGCAACAGATATTTCCACTCCAGGTTCAGAAGCTGATCTACACGCAGGCGAGGGAACGTCCAACGAAACCACATAATCAGAAAAATTAAAAAGAAAGTTTTACCCATGAACCAAACAGAGGAAGGGATATAATCCATGATATGGTTAAACCCATCCCAATGAGCAATGTGCAGGGGCATCCAGCCACCCAGGAAGAGCGTAGCACCCAAAGCGCAAACAATGAAAATATTTATGTATTCTGCGAGAAAGAATAAGGCAAAACGCATACCTGAATATTCAGTATGAAAACCAGCAGTCAGTTCTGATTCGGCTTCAGCCAGATCAAAGGGTGCCCGGTTGGTTTCTGCTGTTACGGCAATTATATAGATTACAAAGGCTATCAAGGCAGGTATATGCCCCTTAAATAGCCACCAACCATTTTCCTGAGAAGCAATAATTTCTGAAACCTGCAAACTACCGCTGAGTACCACAATGCATAAAACCGAGAATCCGGCCGAAAGTTCATAGCTTACAATTTGAGCGCCGCTGCGCATGGCCCCCAGCATGGCGAACTTGTTGTTACTTGACCAACCTGCCATCATAATTCCGATAACAGACACCGAGGAAACAGCCGAAATATAGAGTACGCCAATATTGATATCCCAGATTTGAATGCCTTTGGCGAATGCAATGGGTGCGAGTAAAAGCATAGCAACCATCATTACAACGAAGGGGGCCAAATTGAAGAGAAATTTATCTGCCAGATTGGGTACCAATCCTTCTTTCATTAAAAGCTTCAAGGTGTCGGCGACAGTTTGCAACATACCACCCGGACCCACCCGATTGGGACCAATACGAATTTGTATGTGTGCTGCTACTTTTCTTTCCATCAACACCAATACCAATCCGAGTATGGCAAATAAAGTAATCGCCAGGAGTCCAACAATGACACACTCTATAAACAGGGTAAAGTCACCCGTATGTTTCAAAAGAAACGCATGAATTTGTCCTGCCCATTCTTGAAAACTAAACATATCGATTACTTCGTTTCTTATTATCTGTCAATATCCGGTATTACGAGGTCAAGTGTACCCATGGTAGCCATCAAGTCACCTATCTTACTGCCTCTTGCCATGTGATCTAATGCCGATAAATTTGAAAAGCCCGGCGAGCGATATTTTATCCGGTAGGGAGTTGTACCACCTTCACTGATGATATATACCCCCAGTTCTCCGCGTGCCGTTTCCACGCGGGTGTAGAATTCGCCTTTGGGTAATTTGATTACCGCTTTCGTTTTTGCCTGAAAGTCACCTTCAGGTATGCCATCAATTAATTGTTCAATCATTCTTATCGACTGGTGCATTTCTCTGATGCGAACAATGTATCGTGCAAAAGAATCACCGTTGGTATGCAGACATTGATCAAATTCAAGTTGTTCATAGCCTGAATACGGAAAACGTTTTCTCACATCACCATCTACACCGCTGGCTCGAGCAACAGGACCGGTGCAACCATATGAGATGGCATCTTCTTTGCTCAATATGCCTATGCCTTCGGTTCTGCTGCGGAAGATTACATTATTAGTTACTAGGTCTTCGAGTTCATTTACCTTATCCTTGAATTGCGTAATGAAAGATTTTACCCGAGCAACAAATTCCGGGTGCAGATCATACATCACACCACCGGGAACCATATAGTTCATGGTAAGTCTTGCCCCGCAGGTTTGTTCCATGATGTCATTGATGGTTTCTCTTTCCCGAAAGGTGTAGAAGAAAGGAGTCATGGCACCGAGGTCCATGGCCATGGCGCCGATCCATAGTTCGTGGGAGGCGATGCGGGTCAATTCACTCATGATGATGCGAATGACCTGAGCACGGGCGGGGACTTCTATCTGCATACCCTTCTCAACACATAGGGCGCAAGCCAGGTTATTGATGTGTGCGGACAGATAGTCCATCCGGCTGGTCACATAAATAAATTGGCGATAAGAGAGACTCTCCGACATTTTCTCAATAGAACGATGAATGTACCCAAGGTGTGGTTCAATTTTAATGATGGTTTCACCTTCCAAAGTAATTACGAGGTGAAGAACTCCATGGGTGGCAGGATGCTGTGGTCCGACATTGATAACCAACTGCCCTTCCCGAAGTTGGGGATTGGTTTCAGGAGACGATACGATATGTGTTTCAGCATACATGCCGTTACTAAAGTTTTATCATGTTAACCGGATCATCAAAAGCTTTCCGCATGGGAAATCCTTCAAAATCGTCCGGCAAAATAAGTTTACGTAAATCAGGATGGCCGATAAAATTCACACCAAACATTTCAAATGCTTCCCGTTCATGAAATTCAGCGGTTCGCCAGATATGACTAACAGTTGCCAGTTCAGGTTTTGCATAGTCTAATTGTACTTTTACCACTACTGTATCATCGGATCGGCTACTGCGTAAATGATAAACCATAGAGAAGTGTGTTTTCCAATCAACACATGTAACACAAAATAAAAAGTCCATGGCAGGTGGGCCCTTTCGCAGGGCAGCAGCCAAGGTACCCCATTGATCGGAAGTTATTTGAACAACCAGCCATACCCCTGTTTCATCCAGGGTGGCTGTTGGCTCAATACCCAATATCCATGTCTTTAATTCCTCTGCTGGCATGTTTATGATTTATCGGGGGCTGTATTTCTGATTTGCTCACGTGTCAATCCGCTCTTTATTTTTTCCTGCAATGTTATCAGGGCATGCAGCAGGGCTTCTGGACGGGGCGGACAGCCCGGGATGTATACATCGACTGGTATAATATGATCGGCACCTTTAACGACAGAATAAGTGTTATAAAAGAATGGTCCCCCACTGATGGCGCAGGCGCCCATGGCGATAACGTATTTAGGATCTGCCATCTGATCATACAGTCTTTTCAAAACAGGTGCCATCTTATTTACGATTGTTCCGGCGATGATGATTACATCTGCCTGTCGGGGTGTGGCCCTGGCCACTTCGAAACCAAAGCGGGAAAAGTCGTATTTAGCGGCAGCGGTAGACATCATTTCTATACCACAACAGCTGGTGGCAAACGTCAATGGCCACAATGAGTTCGAACGCGCCCAATTGATCAGGTCCTGAAAACCACCTGTCACCATGCCCCCGCCGGGCAATTC
>JBEIUM010000013.1:0-26766 GCA_040374385.1 Sediminibacterium sp.
ATGACATTGAGAGTCGCATTGCCGAGTTGTTCGGTGAGGCACTGAAAAAAGGAAGTGTCTGCATCACCGACGAGCAGGTGAATGCAATCATCGACAACATGGGTCGTCCGGAAGACCTTGAACAGGGGGCTGCCCAAAGCGCTGCGGGCGCTCAAACATCCTATTCACAACAGGCAAATAGTGATGCCCGTAGTTCCTCTCCCCGCGGCAAACTTTTCCGCGATGAGAACGACAAGATTGTAGGCGGTGTCTGCAGCGGTATAGCCAACTATCTGCATATAGATCCTGCCATCGTTCGGGTAGCATTTGTTTTAGCTACCATTGGATGGGGGTCAGGGGTATTGTTATATATAGTTTTGTGGGCCGTTTTGCCGAGCACCAAAGCACAAGCCGGCATAAGCACCAAGCGACTCTTCAGAAACCCTGATGAAAAAGTGGTGGCGGGTGTGGCCAGCGGTATCGCCAGTTATTTCGATATAGCTGTATGGATTCCCCGCTTGATTTTTGCCCTTCCCTTGGTGACCGGACTGGGTGCTTCCCTCATCAATACGTTATTTGATGTTTGGTACTGGAGTGACGAACCCGTTTCAGGTGCGGTGTTTTCATCTTTTGGCGGCACATTGCTCATCATTTATCTGGTACTCTGGGCCATTATTCCTGAAGCAAAAACGGCAACAGAAAAATTGGAGATGCGGGGAGAGAAAGTCGATCTGAATAGCATCAAAACAACTATACAGGAAGACTTACAAGCTTTTGCATCCCGCGCTGAAAAATGGGGCAAGGAAGTAAATGAAAAAGCGCAGGACTTTGGTAAGGATGTTACACAAACTGTTAAAACATCGGCACAAACTGCCACCAGTGCAGTAACACCGGTAGCTAAGTCGGGGGTAAGGCGAATCGGGACTGCAATAGGCATTGTCTTTAAAGCGTTTTTCATGTTCATATTCGGGGTAATAGCATTGGTTCTATTAATTATTCTGGTTGCCATATTAATTGCCGGTGCAGCCGTATTCCCGCTGAAAAATTTTGTGCTGGATGGATTTGATCAACAGTTTCTCGGATGGGTATTTTTACTGCTTTTCTTTGGTACGCCCATCATTGCACTGGTTACCTCTCTGATACGCCGAATGATGGGTGTGAAGTCCGGCAATAAATACATTGGCTATACTTTTGCCGGCATGTGGGTGATGGGATTGTTCTGTGGTATGCTGCTGATATCAAGTCTTCAACGTGATTTTCATGTGAAAGTGCGTTCGATGCAAAACACTACATTGATTCAGCCTTCTACAGGTAAAATGACCGTGCGTTTGGTAGATGCCAACATCACGCGTCCATTTGGACCTGGCATCAACATGACTGGCCTCACCCGGTTACAAAAAGACACCATTCAGATGAGTAACATCGATCTGCGGATAGAAAAAAGTTATGATTCACTGTACCACCTCAATAGTACACGTATCAGCAGTGGCAGAGATGATCAGAAAGCCAATGCCGCTTTGGCTGATATGCAATTCGGATTTCAGCAGCAGGACTCTGTAGTTTTGCTCGACCGGGGAATCATACTGCCACCCGGATCGAAATTCCGCAACCAGCAGATTATCCTGACACTGCAGATACCTGTAGGAAAGAAAGTAATCATCGATCGCTCCGTGAAACGCAAATATTTTTACTTCAGTCTTTCCAACCAGGATGGATTGCCGGAATGGGAAGAAGAGGAGCGTAACTATAATTGGTCAAGCGGGATTGAATATATCATGACCAATGACGGACTCAAAAGAACTGGTAATTCCATTGGTGAGAAAAGCTGGGACGAAAATGGTGATGAAGAATACAATTCACCTGATACCAGAAAAAGTCGGCGGGCGTTGGAACGCGAGCTGGAGCGAAAAAACCGGGAATTAGAAGAGTTGAAGAAAGAACAAGGCTCTGCCGAAATAAAAAAGTCCGTCAACTATCCCTCCCATTCGATTGAGCAATCATCGGGATTTTTCAGCCGCATGACTGCAGCCTGGAGCCAAAACATTCAGGTACCCGGGGAGAGAGTGGCAAGTATGGCGATGCTCTTCTATCATAAGATGATTTAAGTTGGGGTTATGATTCATATAAGGACCTGTCTGCAAGGGCAGGTCCGTTTTATTTTTATACCCCCCTCCGATGCTGTATTTTTGCCAATCAAAAATGTAATCGATGAAAAATACCCCGTTCACCCACCTCCACATCGCTCTGGGCGCAAAAATGGCCGCCTTTGCAGGATACAATATGCCTATAAGCTATAGTGGTATCAACGATGAGCACCTCGCGGTGCGCAAGCAGGCAGGCGTTTTCGATGTAAGTCATATGGGTGAATTCATCCTCAAAGGTCCCAACGCTCTTGATCTTATTCAACGTGTCACCAGCAATGATGCAGCTAAATTATCAGAAGGGCAGGCACAATACAGTTGTTTTACCAATGAACAGGGCGGCATCGTTGATGACCTGATCGTTTATTGTTTGATACCGAATCAATCGTACATGCTGGTGGTAAATGCTTCTAATATTGATAAGGACTGGCAATGGCTGGTGCAGCACAATACCAGCGATGTGGAGATGCACAACATCAGTGACAAAACCTGTTTGCTGGCTATCCAGGGCCCCGAAGCCAATAAAATCGTACAGCAACTCACCGATACCGACATCATGAACTTGAAGTATTACACATTCGTTCGCGGTACTGTAGCGGGTGTTTCGAACGTCATCATTAGTGCAACGGGTTATACGGGTGCAGGTGGCGTCGAGATTTATTTTGAAGATGCCGGCGATGCCGCCGTTACCATTTGGCAAGCCTTGATGGAAGCCGGAAAGCCGCATGGACTCCAACCCATTGGTTTGGGTGCCCGCGATACTTTGCGACTCGAAATGGGGTATTGTTTATATGGTAATGATATCAATGATACCACTACCCCTTTGGAAGCAGGACTTGGTTGGATCACTAAGTTCACTAAGTCTTTTACGGCACATGAGATATTGGCTGCTCAAAAAGCGGCAGGGGTAACTAAAAAATTGGTGGGCTTTGAAATGATTGATCGGGGCATACCCCGTCACGACTATCCCATCCAGGATGAAGCAGGCAATACCATCGGCATAGTCACCAGCGGAACACAGTCCCCCTCCCTGGGTAAAGCTATCGGCATGGGATATGTCAACACTTCACATGCTGCCGAGGGAAGTATAGTTTATGTGCTGATCCGACAGCAGCCAGTGAAAGCCATGGTGGTAAAGCCTCCCTTCCGGGCATAGTATTTACTCAGTCGTTCCGCTGATCGGCCAGCGACTTTCTTTTTATGATCAGTACCTTTTCCTTGTCGATCAGCATGTAGCCGTATTCGTAGCAGAAAAAGTATTGTCTACCCTGCCGGTTGGTAAACGTATGGGTAAAGAACTGGAAACGGAATCCCTGACTAAACAGGCGATACTGTGGTGCCCTTGTCATGAAATGTTTATCCCGCAGGAAGCCTTGCAGTATCTTTCTGTTCTTCCGCAGGTTTTGATTGATGTTGCGTACATAACTGTTGGTCTCGCTATACATACGGTTGTTATAGACATTCCTGCAATACTCATTACAGAATTTTTTATCTGACCTGCCACGCAGTGGCTTCTGGCAGGTGACGCATTTTCTTTCTTCGGCTGTCATAAAAATTATTTTCTGTTCGGGTTGTAAAATACCTGCGAGGGATTTCATTACAACCCGTATTTATACGTGTGAATCATGCCTGCTTTGCAATGTCTTCAAGCGGTTGTTAAACACTTACATCATTTTATTAGTGGTTACTATTCTTTTTTCGCTCTTCCACCACATCACTTTTGTATTGTTCGTGCAGCAGCTGCTGCCATTTTTAAAAAAAACATGTATATGAATCAGGTAAAAAACAAGGTCCAGTTAATCGGCCACCTCGGGCAGGATCCCGACATCAAAACCATCGGTGCCGACAGAAAAGTTGCCAACATGAGTTTGGCCACCAATGAGCAGTATAAAAATGCCCAGGGTGAAAAAGTTACTGAAACGCAATGGCACGCCGTTGTTGCCTGGGGTAAGCTGGCAGAAATTGCCGAAAAGTATTTATCCAAAGGCACGGAAGTGGTGGTAGAAGGTAAGCTGGTGAACAAACAGTACACCGATAAACAGGGTGTGAAGCGCTATGTCACCGAGGTGCAGGCGAATGAACTACTGATCTTGTCGAAAAAATAATCAGTGATTGCCGTGGCTGTTGGAGCAAGGAAACAGCCTGCGCTGCCGAAGAGTAAAATGACTTGCCAGGCTGTTTATCGGATGGTTAGTATCTTTGCTGCATGTCATCACAACCCCCTGCTCTTCACACGGTTTTGTCACCCCGCCTGCTCGATCTGTATGATATTTCAGGCGCAGTGGTGGTTATCATTGATGTTTTTCGTGCTACGTCTACCATTGCAACAGCTTTATACAATGGGGCAACACGGGTGATACCTGTAGATTCGGTAGACCAATGCATCCGCATTGGGAATGATACGGGCGGTATTACCGCCGGTGAGCGCGATGGCAAGGTGATTCCCGGACTTTCCTATGGCAATTCACCGGCAGAATATCCCCGCTCATTCATTGAAAACAAAACGCTGGTGCTTACCACTACCAATGGTACCCGCTTGTTGCATAAATCGTTGCAAAATGGAGCCGCAGATGTTATCACCGGTTCGTTTCCGAACCTCTCAGCCGTTTGCGATTACCTGCTCCATCAAGACTTGCCTCTATTCTTGGGCTGTTCCGCCTGGAAAGACAGGATAAACATTGAAGATGCTCTTTTTGCCGGAGCTGTTATCAACCGCATCAAGCATCGGTTTACCATCCATTGTGATAGCAGTCTGATGGCTGAAAACCTCTATTTGCAGCAACGTGATGTGCTACCCGATTTCGTGCGCCAAACAACCCATTGGCATCGGCTCGCAGCCTATGGACTCGAAAAAGATTTGTTGTACTGTATCACTCCGGATGTGGCAAATGTACTCCCGCGCTATCAAAATGGTGAGTTGCTGGTGCGCGCCTGATCTTTTTCACCAGCATAGTCGGCTTATTTACATCCGCTCAGGGTTAAAACCATTGATCCTTTTTACTAAGACTTATCATTCGTTGCATCCGGGTAACTACCTATTTGCCTTTTGTTTACTACCCCGATGCAGGGGGAGCAGTATTTTTCCACAAATTGTTAAATAAGCGCCTTGCATGGCTGAAAAGACCGAAATACGTTGGGAAAGCCTACTGCTTTTCGTTACTTTTGCAACTTGCCTTTTTTGAAGAAAACCGGACAATCGAAGGGTTTCCGGTGGTACCGAAAAGTGTGAAATACTCCGTGATTTATGGCATTACCCTACCTGATCAAACACATCCACAACAACGGTACAGATGAAGTCATCCGCCGCGGTAAGAGGATTCATGCCCTGAACAACATCGAGCTCGTAGAATACGATGATCTCTCCGGACACGTCGTCATGCGCGTAAAAGACGACGGCTACACCACCTATTATAAAATACATATCTATAAGTATAAAGACCCTGCTTCGCTGACCCTGCGCTGCACTTGTCCTTACAACCTCTCCGAAATCTGCCGCCACAAGGCGGGCGCATTATTTTATCTACAGGATCTGCTGGATAAAAATATGTTGGGTGACCAGGAACTGGAATATGATCAACGTCATACGGTAGTGAAGATGAAACAGCTGGAGCTGAAAATGATCCGACTTTTCTCATCACCCGCCAATTTTGAGGCAGCAGAAGATTTTCTTCGCACAGGCAGAGCCCTGGTACTGGAAGCTAAGGATGAATGCGTGAAAGCAAGGGTAGATTGGGAAGGAGTTTCCTATCAGGTACTCATCAAAAAAAATGAGGAGCGCAATTTCGATACGAGTTGTAACTGCCGCTCTGAAAAAGCTCATCCACTTTGTTTACACAAGAGCATCGTATTTCTGCAACTATTGCGTAATTACGGCGTGGGCTACTTTGATACCATCCGAAACCTGGATAAAGAAAAAAACAAGCTACTGGCCTTGTATGGCTATTCACTGAGTGACGACCTTACCGGAAAATTTGAGTTCACCTATAACCAGGGTAAACCCTTTTTACGATTATTGGATCCAACGATACGCCGTATCGCACAAGTTCCCTCAGGTAATGTTGCAGCCGATGAGATCGCAACCGCACAACCTGCTGATAGAAAGGTGGCTGCCATGACAGCAATTGCTTCCCCAATTGCTGCTGCTACAGCAGAACAACAACAATTGGGAGTTGTGATTGCTTTCGATAAAGAACAATTTCAGCCGATACAATTTATTGGCATTGCCGGCGACACAGATGAAGAAAAGACCCGTTACATTTCAAAGGTGACCCGACTGGATGTTACCCGATATGTGAATGCCGAGCAGCTGAGTGATACCGATAAACTAACACTTGAATTACTGCGAAAGCTACAACCGGGGGAGGTCAGCAAATTCATTGATAAAAATTCACCTTTTGCCGGCATCTGGGAAAACATCGTGCACCAGCAGCAAGAGGGATTGCCGGATGAAACTTTTGAACTGATGGTGGAATATCTATTCCCCCGGTTACGTCAACTGTTTCGCCACCTGGCTGAATCCCCCTTTATCTTCCACGTCGCCAAAGGAAAAACTTTCACAACGGCACAACTGAAAAGAATGGAGATCTTACCCGATCCGGTTGTGCCCGAATTCACGGTACATTATGCCAATGGTCAGTATGAAGTCGCTTGTAAGGTAGCTACTCCAGAAGGCTTATTTTCTGTCGCAGAAAATGGCTGGAATAGTTCGCTCTTTTTCAATAAAGCAGATCGGTTCTACCTCTGGCAGAAAAAAGAAGATATTACACAGGTAGCTCGTTTCTTGCCAAGTGGTACATGGGTGATACCTGCAGCAGAATGGCCGGCAGCACTGACGGAAACCATCATCCCGCTCTCCCGTGAATACCGCATGCACTTTGGTAACCTGCCCCGCGAAGAAGTAAAAGATGAAAAACCACAAATGAAAGTGGTACTGCGCGAAAAAAAGGAGAACCTACTCTTCCAGCCTGTCTTTAGTTATCGTGGATATGAGGTGAAGCCGGGTGATAAAGAACAGATCTTCTTGCCGCTGGCCGATCGACTACTGGTGATTAAGCGTCAATTGGCAGCTGAGCGTGCATTTTATGATAAGATTGCATCCCTGCACCAAGGCTTCTTCAAAACCGATGACGGTATTTTGGCATTGAAGGGAAGCGAGGTATTAAAAAATAATTGGTTCTTCTTATTTGTAGATGCAGTGCAGGAACAAAACATTCCCATTCACGGACTGGATACATTAAAGAATTTCCGCTTCAATACAGCTAAGCCGGCAACTAAAATCTTCATCAGTAGTCACACCGATTGGTTCGATGCAAAAGTGGAGATCAGCTTTGGCCATCAAAAAATAACCGTCGATGATGTAAAGAAAGCACTGGCAAACAAACAACAGTTTGTTCAGTTGCAGGATGGCTCATTGGGCATTTTGCCTGACGAATGGCTGAAAAAATATGCACTGCTTTTCCGTGTCGGCGATGGTAAGGCAGGTAATATGAAGTTGAGTAAATACCACTTCAGCGTTATCGAAGAGTTATATATGCAACGGGATGAGCAGGAGTTATATTTCCAGTTGGAGGAAAAGTATGAGCGGCTGCGGGAGAATCATTCCATTGAACCCATCGAACCGCCGGCTCATCTGCGGGAAGTTCTTCGACCCTATCAGGAGAGTGGATTTCAGTGGTTGAATTATTTGCGGGAAGTAAAATGGGGTGGTATACTGGCTGATGACATGGGATTGGGTAAAACCATCCAGGCACTTAGCTTCCTGCATCACCTGAAAGAGGTGAATGGCTCATTGCGCGCCCTCGTGGTTTGTCCGACCACCCTGCTGTTTAACTGGCAAAATGAAATCGTAAAGTTTACACCCGGATTAACCTATTATGTTCACCATGGCAGCACCCGTACCAGGGATTTTCTGCGGAAGAATGATATTGATATCATTATCACAACTTATGGTACGCTCCGCAGCGATATCAGACAACTGGTAGAGTTATCTTTCGACTATGTAGTGCTGGATGAAAGTCAGGCGATCAAAAATCCCAGCAGTAAAGTTACCCGGGCTGCCGGACTGCTGAAAGCGGCCAACAGACTTTGTCTAAGTGGTACCCCCTTGCAGAATAATACTTTTGACATTTTTGCCCAGATGAACTTTTTGAATCCCGGAATGCTGGGTACCGTAGAAATGTTCAAACAAGAATTCTCCATACCCATTGATAAGTTTGGAGAAAAGGAACAGAAAGATCATCTCAGAAAATTATTGTATCCATTTATTCTGCGACGAACGAAAGAGCAGGTGGCCCGCGATTTGCCTGAAAAGCAAGAGATGGTACTTTTTTGCGAAATGGGTGAGGAGCAACGTAAGATTTATGAGGCTTATAGAAACGACTATCGCGATAGAATACTTGGTATCGTTGATGAACAAGGCATTCAGAAATCGCAACTTACCATTTTGCAGGGTCTGATGAAATTGCGGCAGATCTGTGATAGTCCGGCCATCGTTAAGGAAGAAGAGCGTTTTCCTAATCACTCTGTTAAACTGGAGGAACTGGGAAGAGAGATCACCGAGAACATCAGCAACCATAAGGCGCTTGTTTTTTCTCAGTTCCTGGGCATGCTGGCCCTCATCAAAGAGAAAATGAAGGAGCTGGGTGTATCTTATGAGTATTTTGATGGAAGTAGCACTGTAGCTGAGCGTGAGCGGGCCATACGTCGCTTTCAGGAGGACGATACCTGTCGCGTATTTTTGATTTCGCTCAAAGCAGGTGGTGTAGGCTTGAACCTGACAGCTGCCGATTATGTTTATATCGTTGATCCCTGGTGGAACCCGGCGGTTGAGCAACAGGCGATCGATCGTACACATCGCATCGGTCAAACGAAAAACATTTTCGCTTATCGAATGATCTGTAATGATACAGTAGAAGATAAAATTCTCAAATTACAAGAGCGAAAGCGGAGTTTGGCGCGCGACCTCATCACCGATGATGAAGGATTTGTGAAGAGTCTCACCAGAGAAGATGTCGAGTACCTGTTCAGCTAACAAAATCTATTTCTTCTTTATCTCAGCCTCCGCCAGCAAGGCAGCAGGGTCTTTTACGAATTCAGCCTTACATTCCGGAGAACAAAAACCCAATATGTTACCCTGGTAGTGTGCGGTGTCTGAGATACCAGCTGTTACCGGCATCCCGCATACAGGATCTTTACCATTGTTCACCATAGCTACATCAAATGATGGAGTGTCCGTGGTTTGCATGGTACTATCCGTGCTCGTAACTACTGATGGGGCCGGAGTAGTTTGACAAGCGCTCAACCAGCAAAAAGTTAGCACCACAAACGAACTGAACAGTAAACGGGTGTTTGGATTCTTTTTCATACGCATCATTTTTAGCGAGTTATTGTCGTGTACAGGCTTTATTACCTCAAAGGTACCCCAAAAAAGATTCAGGGGGCGGACAGTGGTATTTTACCGCAGAGTGGCGCCCTTTGGCTTTCCAGAGGCTGGATTCACCGATTTTAAGGTTTCGAATACCAACTATCCGGCTAGTTTTCCGTTAGAATGTAAAAAATAGCCATATCGGGGCTACTCATCGTACCTTTGCGACTGCTGAAAAAAACATTATGCGCATATTATCCATTTTTATTTTACTGGCTGCTTTTCAACTGACTGCTTCTGCTCAAACGGTGGGTACTGTTAGAGGAAAGCTGGTAGATTCCGTTAATAAGCAATCGCTCAAAGACGCTACAGTGGCCATTTTGGATGCGCGGGACTCTACACTGGAAGTTTTCGCCCTGGCAGCGGCTGATGGTAGTTTCAGCATCACCAACATACCTTTTGGTGCCATGTTGCTGCAGGTAAAATTTTCCGGATATGAGCCATTCGAAAAGAAATTGAATTTTTCCAAAGAAAATGCGGTCTTGAACCTTGGCAATATTTACCTCAAAGTAGGATCAACCACCTTGGGCGAGGTAACCGTGACGGCCCCACCGGTTCAGATGAAAAAAGATACGGTTGAATTTACAGCAAGCGCTTTCAAAACCAAGCCCAACGCGGTAGCAGAAGACCTCTTGAAAAAAATTCCCGGCATGGAAGTCGATAAAGATGGTAACATCAAGTCACAGGGGGAATCTGTTCAACGTGTGTTGGTAAATGGTAAAAGATTCTTTGGCGATGACCCGAAGATGGCTACCCGTAACCTGCCGCCTGATGTGATTGACAAGATTCAGGTATTCGATGACCAAAGTGACCAGGCTAAATTTACAGGCTTCGACGATGGAAACCGTGTGAAGACTATTAACATCACTACCAAGAAAGACATGCGTAAAGGATCCTTTGGGCGCGGGGTAGCAGGAATTGGTTCTGATGGGCGCTATGATGAGAGCTTTAACCTGAGTGTCGTGAAGGGAGATCGCCAGATCACTTTTTTGGGTCAGGCAAATAACATCAATAAGCAGAACTTCAGTCAAGTTAACCTAGGCGGTGGCCGCGGTGGTGGTGGTGGCGGCATGGGTGGTGGGATGGTAGTATCCATGGGTGGCGGTGGCGGAAGTTTTGGAGGAGGTTCAGGCACCGGCAGCGGTATCACTTCTGTTCTGGCCGGCGGTATCAACTATCGGGATGCGTGGAGTAAAAAAACAGATGCCTATGGCAGCTATTTTTATAATCGCCCTTCTACTTTTATTGCACAGAATAGCAATTCCCAAAATATTTTCAATGCGGATTCTTCCATCTATAATAATTCAGAGTCTGAATCTGATACCCGGAATGAAAACCACCGCTTTACCTTCAATCTTGAAAGCAGAATCGATACCAACAATACTTTTATTTTCCGACCCAACATTGCTTTTCAAAATAGCCAGCCTACCAGCGTCTCTTCTAATATCACGACTGCCGGTCCCAAAGGCGTTCTAATCAACCAGTCTCAATCCAGGAACTCAAGTTTCCGCAGTGGATTTAATGTAGGGGGCTCATCCTTGAGCTTCCGCCATCGATTTGCAAAAAGAGGTCGGACCCTTTCTTTTGAAATGGGCTTCTCAGGCAGCCAAAATCAGGGCGATGGATACACCTACTCCGTCAATACGTTCTTCAAGCCCTTCCTGCGCTCAGATACCATTAATCAATATTACCGCGACACCAGCAAATCACTATCTCTGAACCCTTCTGTTTCCTTCACCGAGCCGGTAGGTAAAAAGGGCAATAAAATGATTGAAATTAGATATAGCTATTCCTATGTGAATAATGAATCTAAGAATTCAACCTACAACTTTAATGCAGCGAATAATAAGTTCTCGCAGTTTGACAGCTTATTCAGTAACTCCTTTGAATTTACTTCCGTCGCCAACACAGTCAACCTGAATTATCGTGTTCAGCAAACTAAGTACAACTTTAACTTTGGTAGTGGGGTTCAATTTATGGACATCAACAGCCTGAATACAACTAAAAATGTACTGGTGGCGCGCAGTTTTGTGAACCTGACTCCGCAAGCTAATTTCACTTATAACTTCACCAAAACATCCAGTCTGCGGATGTTTTATAATGGACGCACCGGTCAGCCTTCTAATACACAACTGCAACCTGTTCTCACCACCACCGATTCGGTGAATTTTCAGATTGGTAATCCCAACCTGCGACCACAGTTCACTAATAGCCTGCGCGTTTTATATGCCTCCTTCGATCCATTTACCCAGCGCATCATTTTTGCTACTGTGAATGCTGTTTTGATTAACCACGACATACAAAATTCAGTAACAACCCTGCCTACCGGCGGAAGAAAAACTACTTATGTCAATCTGAACGGCACCTATAATATTTCCGGCTATTTCAATTATGGCTTCCCCATCAAAAAGCCGAAATCCAACCTGAACCTGCAATCCACAGTATCTTACAATCAAAGCCAGTCCTTATTGAATGGTATCAGTAACTATACGCGAAATACTATTCTTGCACAGACGGTAAAGTGGACTACCAACCTGAAGAAAAATTTCGACATGAACCTTAGTACTTCCTATACTTATAATCCGGTAAGGAATACACTATCACCCAATCAGAACACCAACTTTACTACTTGGTCCATGGCGGCAGACTTTACACTATACTCTGATAAAGGCTGGATCATCGCCAGTGATTTCGATTTGACGAAATATGGCAATCGGCCTGCAGGTTTCAATACATCGGTATTCCTGATTACTCCATCCATTGCCAAGCAATTCCTGAAAAACAAAGCGGGTGAGCTTCGGCTGAGTTGCTTCGACGTGTTGAAGCAAAACCTGGCCATCAGCAGTTCTGCCAGTGCCAATCAGATTGTCAACACCCGAACCAATAACCTGACACAATACTTCATGCTCACGTTTACGTATAATCTCCGCAACTTTGCCGGACAACAGTCCATGATGCGTGGCGGCAATATGATGATGCGCGGAGCAGAAGGCATGCGTTTTCAGATGCCAGGAGGGGGTAATAATAACCGACGCGGCGGATTTTAGTTGACGGAAGTTTTTGAATAGAAAAATACTCCCCCAACAGCATTTCCCATTCCATCCTATAAAAAAATGCCTGTCATTTTATAAATCTTCTTTATTTTTACTCTCTCAACAGATCAAGCTCAATAGCAGTGAACTACAAAAAGGCATATTCTACTCCAATAGCTGTCATGGGTCATCCCGCTGACAGACTGCCTGCTGCTGCTCCTTACACATTGCTCCGACTCCGACGTGGATGCTGATAGGACGAGCAACTGGCAATTGCCCCTATCAGTGAATCTTCTCCCGGAAAGCAAACTTGCCTAAGCGGCAATACTATTTTTTTTACTCAATCAAAGAAAGTTCAAGTTGGAAAGTAACATCATTATTCGGATCGCCGAGGGCGCCGATATACGGTATGCTGCTATCATCACCGCCGAAATGGAGTCTTCAGCCAAAGCCAGGGGAACCGGTATTGCCAGAAGAAGTCCTGATTACATAGCTCAAAAAATGGAGGAAGGGAAAGCAGTCATCGCCGTTTTATCAGATGGCACCTGGGTGGGCTTTTGTTATATTGAGGTTTGGGGCCACAACGCATTTGTTGCCAACAGCGGACTCATTGTAGCTCCTGCATTTAGAAAAACCGGCGTTGCCAAGCAGATCAAACAATGCATATTCGACCTCTCACGGAGAAAATATCCCGAAGCCAACATATTTGGCTTAACTACCGGCCTCGCTGTAATGAAGATCAACAGCGACCTTGGGTATTTGCCAGTAACCTACAGTGAACTTACAGATGATGAAGAATTTTGGGCCGGGTGTAAAAGCTGTGTCAATTACGATATTTTAATGAGCAAGGATAGGAAGAACTGCTTATGTACAGCAATGCTCTATGATCCGAAAGATCATCCTGCACCAGAAGAAGCCGCCAAAACATTCACAAAAAAATCAAAGCTCTGGGAGCGCTTTATGAAGATTAAACAAAGTCGATTACTTCAACCCTTTCGGAAAAAAGAGGCTAGTCGGCAACAGACAATCTCCCGTTTCATGAAAGCAATCATGCCATTCATTCTTCACCTGAACGGCAAGTAATCACCAATTTAATTCATACAAATGTCAACCATTCCCTACTTAGAAAATATTCCTGCCGGATCAAAAGTAGTACTTGGATTCAGTGGAGGACTCGACACTTCATTTTGTGTAAAATATCTAACGGATGAAAAGTGCCTGGAAGTACACAGTGTTGTTGTGAATACCGGTGGTTTTTCTGCAGACGAGCTTCTTCAAATTGAACAACATGCTTATAACCTCGGAGTAGCTTCCCACACAACGGTGGATGCAGTTACATCTTATTACGATAAGATACTGCGCTACCTGATTTATGGAAATATATTGAAAAACAATACCTACCCACTAAGTGTAAGTGCCGAACGACTCAGTCAGGCGATTCATATTGCTGAGTATGCACAACAACTCAATGCTGTTGCTGTAGTGCATGGTAGCACAGGTGCCGGCAATGACCAAGTTCGGTTTGATATGATCTTTCAGATCTTATTACCCGGAATTCAAATCATTACACCCATTCGTGATTTACAGTTGAGCAGAGAAGAAGAGATCAGCTATCTCAAAAAAAAGGGAGTGAACATGAATTTTGAAAAGGCAGCGTACTCAATCAATAAGGGACTTTGGGGCACCAGTATCGGCGGTAAAGAAACCCTCCAAAGTAAGGGGATGATTCCCGAAACTGCTTGGCCTACACAAGTTACGTCGACCGAACCCCTTGAAGTCGTGCTTTCTTTTGTGCGGGGTGAACTCGTGGGTGTTGATGATCGGTCATTCGGTCATCCCTCCGCAGCCATACAGTATTTGCAATCCATTGCCGCCCCTTTTGGTGTGGGAAGGGATATACATGTAGGCGATACCATCATTGGAATTAAAGGCAGGGTTGGCTTTGAAGCAGCTGCTCCTATGGTAATACTGAAAGCCCATCATGCACTCGAAAAACACGTACTTACTAAATGGCAGCTTTCCTGGAAAGATCAACTGGCTCAATTTTACGGTAATTGGTTACATGAGGGACAAATACTTGATCCTGTTATGCGCGACATCGAAGCTTTCCTCGAGCACTCCCAGCAATACGTAACCGGAAAAGTATTTATTCAACTTAACCCATATCATTTTCAGGTGATCGGCATTGAATCAGATTTTGATCTCATGAGCAGTCGCTTTGGGAAATATGGAGAGATGAACAGTGGCTGGACGGGCGAAGATGTACGCGGCTTTACGCGCATCTTCGGAAATCAAACTGCGATTCATCATCATATTCATACAGCTCAGGTAACAACTGACCTAAAAAATTTGCACCATGGAAACTAATCTCAGTAAGTCAACATACAGCGCCGGTATCATCGGTGCTGCCGGATACACCGGTGGCGAGTTAATCCGTTTACTACTCCAACATCCTGCTGTTACACTTCGTTTCGTACAAAGCAATAGCCAGTCGGGTAAACCCATTCATCTCGTTCATACCGACCTTATTGGAGAAACAGACCTTTTTTTTACGGATGTTGCTACCGAACGAGTGGACGTACTTTTTTTATGTCTTGCTCATGGTGAGGCCAGGCAATGGCTTCAAAACAACGCTGTTACTCCCTCTACGAGCATCATTGATCTTTCACAGGATTTTCGACACCAATCCAACGCAGCAATGGGTGAAAGAACATTTGTATATGGACTCCCGGAATTACAGCGAGAAGTAATTACTAAGGCACGTCATATTGCCAACCCCGGCTGCTTTGCCACGGCCATTCAACTTACTTTATTACCCCTCGCTGATGCTGGCATTCTAGGTGATGTTTATACGACCGGTATTACCGGCTCGACGGGTGCCGGACAGGCACTCAGCCAGACAACTCATTTTAGCTGGCGCTCCGGCAATATTCAATCTTACAAAGCATTACAGCACCAGCACTTGCAAGAAATACACGAAAGTTTACAGCAGCTGCAAGGGAATGACGGAATGTATGTTCATTTTGTTCCCTGGCGCGGAGATTTTACACGTGGGATATATTGTAGTTCAATCCTGGATGGCGGTCTGCCATTGGAAGAAGTGAAACAACTCTATCGTTCCTTTTATCAGGATCATCCATTTACACAGCTCAGTGATGAGCCTATTCATCTTAAGCAAGTGGTGAATACCAATAAATGTCTACTACAAGTAGAAAAGCAAGGCAATAAACTGGTGATACATGCTGCCATCGATAACCTGTTGAAAGGCGCCAGCGGACAAGCTATTCAAAATATGAACCTGATGCTTGGGCTCGAAGAAACCGCTGGTCTCAAACTCAAACCCCAGGCATTTTAAAAAAATGAGCATGAAATTATTTGATGTATATCCTCTTCAGCCGGTAACAATTGTTCGCGCCAATGGTGCATTTGTTTGGGGTGATGACGGAACCCGTTACCTCGATATGTATGGCGGTCATGCTGTCATCAGTATCGGGCATACCCATCCACATTGGGTAAAACGCATTGAGCAGCAACTTGAAACGCTGGCATTTTATTCCAATTCCGTTCATTTACCCATACAAGAAGAACTGGCTGACTTGTTGCTCCGGGTGACGGAAAAAAAAGACTACCAGCTTTTTCTCTGCAACAGTGGTGCAGAAGCCAACGAAAATGCTTTGAAGTTGGCATCTTTTCATACCGGCAGAAAAAAAATCATTGCATTTCGGCAGTCTTTTCATGGTCGCACTTCACTTGCTGTGGCTGTAACCGATAATCCTGCCATACTCGCTCCGGTTAATGCTATCGATCACGTGATCTTCTTACCATTTAATGATGAGCAGGCACTGGAAGATTGTTTTAAGCAACATGCCGATTCGATTGCTTCAGTAATTGTGGAAGGTATTCAGGGAGTTGCCGGTATACGTGTAGCAGGCGATACATTTTTACAATCCATCCGTAATCATTGCCACCGCCATGGTGCAGTAATGATTGCAGATGCTGTACAATGTGGCTACGGCAGAACCGGACAATTCTTTTCCCATGATCATGCCGGTATATCAGCAGATATATATACAATGGCAAAGGGCATGGGCAATGGATTCCCCGTGGGCGGGGTGTTAATTGCTCCACATATCAAACCCCGCCATGGGATGCTCGGAACTACTTTTGGAGGCAACCCGCTGGCCTGTGCTGCTGCACTGGCTGTTCTGGAAGTTATGCAGCAGGAAAACCTTCTGGAGCATGCAGCCAGGATAGGGGCCTATTTAATGGAACAGCTTAGTGCAATACCTGTATTACAGGATGTAAGGGGCCGCGGATTGATGATCGGATTTGATCTGCCACCCTCCTTCAAAAGCTTGAAAAACACTCTATTGACAAAGGCTCATGTGTTCACAGGTGAAGCTAAACCGGCAGCCATTCGATTGCTTCCACCCCTGTCACTTTCACGGGAACAGGCTGACTTGTTCTTACACGGACTTCATCATTCCATCGAAAATAATCCGGATTCATTCACTCAATAATGTAAAGTCATGCAACAATTTATTTCAGCTGCAGACGTAAAAAATATAGATGAACTGATAAAAGAGGCGCAACAATTCAAATTGCATCCCACCCTTTGTAAGCAATTGGGTCAGGGAAAAAAAATTGGTTTGCTTTTTCTCAATCCTAGCCTCCGCACACGCATCAGTACACAAATAGCTGCGCATAACTTGGGACTGGAAACCATCGTATTGAATATGGATAAAGAGGGCTGGGCGCTTGAATTTGCAGAAGGTGCTGTGATGAATGGCACCACTGTTGAACACATCAAAGATGCCGGACCTGTACTTGGTCAATACCTTGATATACTCTGTATCCGAACCTTCCCGGGACTCGTAAGCCGCGAACTCGATTATAGCGAACAGATACTTAAACAGTTTATCCGATATGCCGGGATTCCAGTGGTCAGTATGGAAAGTGCCACTTTACATCCCCTGCAGTCGTTGGCCGATTTAATGACGATGACCGAAACGATGCAGGCCGCAGGCTGGTATGGGAAAAGGAAACCCAAAGTTGTATTGACCTGGGCACCTCATATAAAACCCCTCCCACACTGCGTTGCTAATAGTTTCGCACAATGGGTGAACGCCTGGCAACAGGCCGACCTCGTAATTACCCATCCACCACACTATGAATTGGATGAGCAGTTTACAAGCGGGGCAACCATTACATATCATCAGGAAGAAGCACTGCGCGACGCTGACTTTGTTTATGTAAAAAATTGGAGTGGCTATGCTGATTACGGAAAAATGTATCCGGTAGATACTGATTGGATGTTAACAGCAAAAAAGTGGGCGCTTACAAAACAAGCAGGCATCATGCATTGCCTACCCGTAAGAAGAAATGTGGAGCTCAGTGATGAAATCTTAGATGCGCCTTACAGCTTAGTGACCCAACAGGCTGCTAATCGTGTTTGGTCTGCACAGGCTGTACTGGCTTCTATTTTAAATAATTCATCTATCCAATGAAAGAAAAACTCACAATCATTAAGATAGGCGGTATGATCATCGATCATCCTCAGCGACTCGATTCATTCCTCGATCAGGTCGCTGCCCTGCCGGGCAAGAAAGTGCTGATACATGGCGGTGGAAAGTTGGCTACTGACCTGGCACAACAGATGGGGGTAGCGCAGAAAATGGTTGATGGCAGACGTATCACAGATACCGCCACACTCAAAATCGTAACCATGGTATACGCCGGATACATCAATAAAAATCTGGTAGCATCACTCAATGCCCGGGGTTGTAATGCCGTGGGAATTAGCGGTGCAGATGGTAAGCTCATACAAGCACATATCCGAAAACATTCCACCATTGACTTTGGATGGGTGGGTGATATTGATACCGTCGATGTTGATTTACTCACCACTTTATTGGCCAGTCGATTTCTACCCATCATCGCTCCAATCACTTCAGATACCAATGGGCAATTGCTGAATACCAATGCCGACACCATAGCAGCAGCGCTGGCTGTAGCCCTTAGCAGATTATTTGAGGTGCAGCTGGTATATGCATTTGAACACCCAGGAGTACTCCGTCACTTGGAGGATCCGGACTCGGTCATACCCCAAATGAATGATGCGCTTTATCAACAGTTGCTGAAAGAGCAGGTAATCACCGGCGGAATGATGCCCAAGCTTCAAAATGCTTTTAACACACTTACACAAGGCGTTGAAAAAGTAATCATCGGGGATGCCGTTCAATTATATGATCTGCTATCGGGGAAAGCAGGAACAACTTTGATCCATGAATAACAAAGAGACAGTCATTAAAACAGCTGGCGCAGTTGAGTTACTGCAATCACTGATTCAGATACCCTCCTTCAGCCGGCAAGAAGCAGCTACTGCTGACTTGCTCATGACTTTTTTGCAGCAGAAAGGTGTTGAGACTCATCGTCACCTTCATAATGTCTGGGCCACCAATCGGTATTATGACCCCGCCGTTCCTACCATCCTCTTGAATTCACATCATGATACTGTTCGGCCCAATGACGCGTACACCCGCAACCCTTTTGGCGGAGAAGTAGAAGGGGAAAAGCTTTTTGGACTGGGCAGCAATGATGCAGGCGCTTCACTTATAGCATTACTCTATACATTTCTTCATTTTTATGAGCAAAAAAATTTAGCGTATAATTTGCTGTTTGCAGCCACTGCAGAGGAAGAGATCTCCGGTGCAGGGGGTATTGAATCTTTGTTGCCGTTATTCCCCGCCATCGATTGTGGTATTGTGGGTGAACCAACCGGTATGCAACTCGCGGTGGCTGAGCGCGGACTCATGGTGCTGGATGTATATGTTGAAGGCAAGGCCGGGCATGCTGCCCGTAATGAGGGAGAGAATGCTATCTATAAAGCACTTCCAGATATAGATTGGTGTAAACGATTCCAATTTGAGAAAACATCTGATTTATTGGGTCCGGTACAGCTGTCGGTAACCGTTATACATACAGAGAATCAGGCACACAATGTAGTGCCGGCGTCGTGCCATTTCGTTGTCGACGTTCGCGTGAATGAATGTTATACGCTGGATGAAGTGCTGGCAGTAATCCGTGCCAACTTGCGGGGAAGGGTTGAGCCAAGATCACTCCGCTTAAAGTCCACTTTTATAGCAATGGATCATCCACTCGTAAAAGCCGGGCAGCAGTTGGGAAAAACTTGTTATGGTTCTCCGACTACCTCCGACAAGGCCTTGATGCCATTTCCGGTTTTGAAAATGGGGCCGGGCGATTCCTTGCGCAGTCATACGGCAGATGAATATATTTTTTTAGAAGAATTGCAAGAAGGGATTCATACTTATATCAACTTACTCAATCAGGTATTATGAAACTATGGCAAAAACAAGCGACAAAAACATCCGCTTTGGTGGAGGCATTTACAACAGGTCGTGATAGGGAAATGGACCAATACCTTGCTCCCTTTGATGTGCTGGGTTCATTGGCACATGTTAAGATGCTCACATCTATACAACTCCTTACTGCTGAAGAGGGAGAGCTATTGACAAATGAGCTGCGCCGCATCTATGATAAAATATTGGAGGAAGGAATTCAGTTACCTGCCGATGCAGAAGATATTCATTCCTATATGGAAATCCTGCTCACGCAATCATTGGGTGATGCCGGAAAAAAAATTCATGCTGCCCGCAGTCGGAATGACCAGGTGCTGGTTGATATCCGTCTTTTCATGCGGCAAGAGGTAGAGGAAATAGTGCAGGCTACTTCTTCTTTATTTGACTTATTACAACAGCAGAGTGAGCGCTATAAACATCACCTGATGCCCGGATATACCCACTTGCAGTTGGCCATGCCTTCCTCTTTTGGACTATGGTTTGGTGCTTATGCCGAAAGTCTGGTAGATGATATGATCGCTTTGCAGGCGGCCTATCAGGTGATCAATAAAAATCCGCTGGGCTCTGCTGCCGGCTATGGTTCTTCTTTTCCGGTCAATAGAACGCTTACCACAGCACTGCTTGGATTTGATACGCTGAATTATAATGTAGTCTATGCCCAAATGAGTCGGGGAAAGTCAGAGCGCATAATGGCTGCAGCCCTAGCCAGTTTGGCCGATACGCTGGCACGCTTAAGTATGGATGCTTGTCTCTTTCTTAATCGGGAATTTAACTTCATCAGCTTTCCGGCTGAACTTACTACCGGCTCCAGCATCATGCCGCATAAAAAAAATCCTGATGTGCTCGAGTTGATCCGGGCACATTGCAATCGGTTAAAAGCCCTTCCTAATGAACTGGCTATGATAAGTACCAATCTGCCGGCTGGATATCATCGCGATTGGCAGTTGATCAAAGAACATCTTTTTCCGGCTTTCCAAAACCTAAAAGATTGTCTGCAAATGATGGAAAATATGCTTGCTCAGGTAACCATTCGCGCAAATATTTTGGAAGAGGAAAAATATAAGTACCTGTTCAGCGTGGAGGAAGTGAATCGACTGGTACAGCAGGGTATTCCTTTCAGGGAAGCGTATCGGCAGGTAGGCGACAGCATTGAGCGGGGTGAATTTATACCTCCCAGCGCTATACATCATACCCACGAAGGCTCTATCGGAAATTTATGTAATGACCAGATACGGGAAGCAATGCAAAGTGTAATAGCCGGATTCCCCTTTGCAAGGGTCCATCGTGCCCTGAAATCATTGTTAGCAGGGTAGCCATCATTTTGCCGACGCTGGTTTCTTTCAAAAGTTGTTTCTTTGCCTCATAAAATGGTCAGTACATGAAAAAAAGCCTTTTGTTTGTTTCTGTTTTATCGATGCCTGTTCTCCTGCTTGCTCAGGCGAAAAAGCCTGTTGCGGCAGTGCAAAAACCCAAACCCACAGTTGTTACGCCCCTGGCCGGACTCAAAACCATGTCAGATAGTGTTAGCTATTCGGTGGGCGTAAAGATTGCACAAAGCCTGAAAACACAGGGATTTGATGACCTGAATTTTGAAATGATTAAAAAAGCTTTCACCGACGTAAAGAATGGTGCCAAACCTGTTTTGTCGGAGGAGGTGATCAATAAATGCCTGGGTCAATACCAGGAGCAGAAAAATGCAGAACGTATTTTGGCTAATAAGAAGGAGAGTCTTGCCTTTCTGGCAGCCAACAGCAAGCGCCCCGGCGTTGTAACGCTGCCCAGTGGTTTGCAGTATGAAGTAATGCGCCAGGGTAAGGACACCATCAAGCCTACAATTGACAGCAAGGTGCGTTGTCATTACCATGGAACCTTGATTGATGGAAGAATTTTTGACAGCTCCGTAGATAGAGGTGCGCCCATTACTTTTCCCTTACGCAATGTGATTCGCGGTTGGCAGGAAGGATTACCATTGATGACCGTAGGAAGCAAATGGAAGTTTTTCATTCCTTCCGATCTGGGGTATGGTGATGCCGGTTCTGGTGGCATGATTGGTCCGGGCGCCACATTGATTTTTGAGGTAGAGTTATTGGGCGTTGAAAACTAGTCATTCAAACAATTTTACGGCAGTAAAAATCAAAAAGCATGAATCAGTCTTTTGTAGACCGTATTGAAAAAGAATTAGAAGATATCCGTCAGGCCGGACTATTCAAGCAGGAGCGCATCATCGCTAGTGAGCAGGGGGCGGAAATTCTGGTGAACGGAAAGAAGGTATTGAACTTTTGCGCCAATAATTACCTCGGATTGTCTTCGCACCCCCGTGTTATTGAGGCAGCGCATAAAACCATTGATAGCCGCGGCTTTGGTATGAGTAGCGTTCGCTTCATTTGTGGCACACAAGACATACACAAGGAACTAGAGGAGAAATTATCACGTTTTCTGGGAACAGAAGATACCATTTTATATGCTGCTGCATTTGATGCAAATGGAGGTGTATTCGAGCCCTTATTTCAAGAGCAGGATGCCATTATCAGTGACGCCCTGAACCATGCCTCCATCATCGATGGTGTCAGATTATGCAAAGCCCAGCGCTTCCGATATGAACATAATAATATGGCAGATCTGGAAGAAAAATTGAAAGAGGCAGCTGGTTGCAGAACCCGCATCATTGTTACCGATGGTTCTTTTAGTATGGATGGTACCATTGCCCAACTCGATAAGATCTGTGATCTGGCTGATCAATACGATGCCGTAGTGATGATTGACGAATGTCATTCCTCCGGTTTCATTGGTAAAACCGGCAGGGGTACCCATGAGTACAGAAATGTGATGGGTAGAGTGGATATCATTACCGGTACCCTGGGGAAAGCCCTGGGAGGTGCCAGCGGCGGATTTACCTCCGGTCGAAAAGCCATCATTGAAATGCTGCGGCAGCGCAGTCGCCCCTATCTTTTCTCCAATACACTGGCCCCCAGCATCGTTGGGGGGTCTATTGCGGTGCTCGATATGCTAACTGAGACAACGGAGTTACGCGATCAACTGGAATCTAATACGAAGTATTTCAGAACGCAGATGACGGCAGCCGGATTTGATATCAAGCCCGGGGATCACCCCATTGTACCCATCATGCTTTATGATGCCGTTCTTTCCCAGCAATTTGCAGCCGCCTTGCTGGAAGAAGGCGTATACGTCATCGGTTTCTTCTTCCCGGTTGTGCCCAAGGGACAGGCACGGATTCGGGTACAACTTAGTGCAGCTCATACCAAAGAACACCTGGATATGACCATTGCTGCCTTTATTAAAGTAGGTAAGCAATTGGGCGTACTGAAATAGCCGGTTTCGAACATAGCCGCAAGCGTTATTAGCCGTACCTTTGCGGAAATATTTGCTACATGATGACTGGTATGCTTCGCCGGCTGACAATTACACTGACATGTCTTTCCCTGCTGGTCCTTAGCGGGAATATGGCCTGCTCTCCCAACAATGTTTCTATTGATAAATCCTTGGGCAGCTTTTTTGATGCTGCAGGAGTTGAGGGCGCTTATGGAATGTTTTATAATGGCGCCGGAACTTTTACGCTTTACAATGTAAAGCACTATCGGGATGCCGCTTTTGCTCCTGATAAATCATTTGAGCCGGTACTATTTATTGCCGGATTGGAAACAGGGGTCATTCCGAATGAACGGGCTTTGATCATGGTCGATACAATGGCAGGCAGTCGCCTTTCTGCTGATACGGCGTTGGTACAATCCAATCCGATGTTTTTTTCTACAGTAGCCCGCGCTATTGGCAAAGAAAAATTACAGTCTATTTTGGACACCCTTCAATATGGTTCTAAAAAAATAACCGGCGCAGTTGAGCTGGCTGCCGATTCGCTGACTGTTACGCCCGATGAACAGCTCGGACTCATTAAAAAATTATATTTCAACCAGCTGCCTTTTCAGAAGAGAAGTCAGGAGATCGTAAAAAAATTACTGCTAAAGGAAAATAACGCGACCTATCAATTGGCTTATCATTTATCGCGAGTAACCAAGGCCGATGGCATTACTTATAGCTGGGTGTTGGGTTGGGTGGAAGAAAACAAGCACCCCTATTTTTTTGTTATTCATACAAAACGAACCAAAGGCGTTGAAACACCGGAAACGCAAATTGACCTGTTAAAAAATATTTTACGACAGCAAGGGTTTCTGGTTGGAAAGAAATAGTGGTCCGGGAAACAGAACCAACGCTGTTTTCAGGTGTTAATTCATAATCCATTCAACATGCAATTGTATTGTAATAGTTTAACCGCCATCAGTCGTCTTCGAACGAAAGAAGTTTCCATTGGTGGATTGCTGATGGGCAATGGTCATCCCATTAGGGTACAAACCATGACTACTACCGATACCATGGATACCATTGCTACGGTGGAACAGTCCATTCGTTGCATCGAGGCCGGGGCTGAGTTGGTTCGCATTACGGCACCCAGTAAGAAAGAAGCAGAAAATCTTTTGCTCATCAAAAATGAACTCAGACGCCGTGGTTATAATACCCCTTTGGTCGCCGATATACATTTCACACCGAATGCTGCTGAGATCGCCGCACGTATTGTAGAAAAAGTTCGTGTGAATCCCGGCAACTATGTTGACAAGAAAAAATTTGAACAGATCGATTATACGGATGCAGAGTACCTGGAAGAAATTGATCGAATTCGGGAAAAATTCACTCCACTCGTTCGTATATGTAAGGAATATGGAACAGCCATGCGCATCGGAACCAACCACGGCTCTCTGAGCGATCGTATCATGAGTCGCTATGGCGACACTCCGATCGGCATGGTCGAAAGCGCTATGGAATTTTTACGCATAGCCCGCGATGAAAACTTTCATCAGATTGTTCTTAGTATGAAAGCCAGTAATCCGCAGGTAATGGTGCAAGCTTATCGCTTGCTTGTTCAGCAGATGTTATCTTCTTTTGGTGAATGTTATCCTCTACATCTGGGCGTGACAGAGGCGGGTGATGGCGAAGATGGAAGAATAAAAAGTGCAGCGGGCATTGGTACCTTGTTGGAAGACGGCATTGGTGATACCATTCGTGTCAGCCTGACGGAAGATCCTGAATTTGAAATACCGGTATGTCGTGATTTGGTGAAGCGATATGCTTTGCCTGCACAGGATGCCCCACTGATTCCTTCGATTGAAAAAATGCCTTACGACCCCTTTTCTTATTCCCGTCGGTCTACTTTTGCAGTCGGTAACATAGGCAGCCAACAAGTTCCTGTCGTAGTAGGTGATTTGAGCCGGCTGGAACAAATACAGCCTGCTGACTTGCAGCGCGTAGGTTATACCTATGATGCAGCTACAGATAAATGGAATATATCCGATACGGCTGCTGATTATATTTTTACCGGCCATCACCTCTTGCATTTTGAATTGCCGGGTACATTGCGGGTGATGGTTTATCCTGCTGCCTGGCAGCAGGTTGCCCATGATCCTTCCTATGTTCCACTCTTTAGTGCCAGCGGTTACTTATCGGCAGAACAGAAGAGCGATCGCATGAATATGGTGATGATCGATTGCTTCAGTGATGCAGTCGACATCAATGATTTTACCGGACTCGACGAATTGGCAAATGATACCACCGTTGTGCTCGCATTAAGCAGTCGTTCCAAGCATGCCATGCCGGCTGTTCGCCGCATGTTCATTGAACTTATGAATAGAAAGGTGAAGAACCCCGTTATGTTGCTTTGCGATAGTAGTCATCTGACAACCGATGAACACCTGATTCATTTTGCAACCGAATGTGGGGCACTGTTATTGGATGGAATGGGTGATGGTATTTGTTTAGGTATGACGCCTGAAAGCTATGCCATTGCCAGCAAGGAGCAGCCCGCTACCAGCGGCAGAAATTATGTGCAATTGACAGGTCCCGAAGAGTTCATGAATGCCACAGCCTTTGGCATCTTACAAGCTACCCGCACCCGCATTTCTAAAACAGAATATATTAGTTGTCCCAGTTGTGGTCGTACTTTATTTGATTTACAAGAGACTACCGCTCGCATTCGTAAAGTTACGCATCACCTCAAGGGCGTGAAAATTGCGATCATGGGTTGTATTGTTAATGGTCCGGGTGAAATGGCGGATGCCGATTTTGGTTATGTCGGAAGTGGTCCAGGAAAAATCACACTCTACAAGGGCAAGGATATTATGAAGCGAAATATAGACAGTGAGATAGCTGTCGAAGAGCTGATCAATCTATTGAAAGAAAATGGAGCCTGGATAGAGCCTGCCGGGGTTTAACCGGACATGGGCTTCTACCAAAAACAGCAGCTATGAGCAATCCAACTAAAACTGATTTCCTGGTAATCGGTTCAGGTATAGCCGGTCTCACTTTTGCCATTAAGGCCGCCCGTCGGTTTCCCGATAAAATAGTAACGGTCATTACCAAAACACAGGCTGATGAAACCAATACAAAATATGCCCAGGGTGGGATAGCAGGCGTATGGGATGCTGCAACCGATAGTTTTGAGAAACATGTGAACGATACATTGATTGCCGGTGATGGATTGTGTAATCCAGCCATTGTCAACTTGGTCATTCATGAAGGCCCTGAGCGTATTCGGGAAATCATCAGCTATGGCGCTGAGTTCGATAAAAACGCTACCGGCGACTATAGTCTCGGGAAAGAGGGCGGACACAGCGTGCATCGCATTCTACATTATAAAGATGTAACCGGCAGTGAAATGGAGCGGGCGTTGCTGCAAGAGATGTCTACTTTACCCAATATTCAATTATTGCATCACTGCTTTGTTGTAGATATCATCACCCAGCATCATC
>JBEIUM010000189.1:0-5348 GCA_040374385.1 Sediminibacterium sp.
CCAGAAACAGTTTGTTTTTTTGTAATTTTATTTCTCTACAAGAAAGAACTTGGAAAGCACTTTTAAATATGCCCCCGACTTCGCTTTCTATGATAAGAAAGCAGTGACTTCCTTCCATCGCTTGTTCTTGCTATTCATCTTTCTATTTTTTGCAGCTACACAACTAAAAAGCCAGACCTATTTCATCGATACAATTTTTTATCCGCCTTTCAAAGGTGATTGGCGCTATCCCACTGTAAATCCCTCTTCTAATAAACTATATATTACCCACGGAAACCAGGTTAGTATCTTAGATAAGAATACGGGTGATTCAATCGGAATTATTCCCAATACACCGGGGGTGGAAGGTGTTGCGCTGGCACCCAAATTTGGCAAAGGCTTTACAGCCAATGGTCAAACTAATTCAGTTACTGTATTTGATCTACGCAGTGATAGATTTATTAAAAATATTCAGGTAGGTAATCACCCAGACTGGATTCTATATGATGTATTCTCCAGTAAAATTGTGGTGGGTAATTACAAAGGTGGCAGCCTATCGGTTATTGATCCGAAACTTGATAAAGTAGAAACGACTATACCGTTGGGAGGTAACCGGGTGACCGGAATGGTCAGTGATGGAAATGGTAACTTGTATGTTCACCTGGAAGACAAACGAGAAATTGTTTGGATCAAAATGACGACTTATGATATTGAGATGTATTGGTCGCTGGGTACGGGCAAATCGCCCGCCGGCATGGCCATTGATACAAAATATAATCGGTTATTCTCTGTTTGTAATAAGTTGCTGGTCATCTATGATATAAATACAGCAAAAATTGTTGACTCCATGCAAATTGGTGAAAATCCGGATGGCATTGTGTTTGATCCGGTCAATAAGCTGATTTTTGTTGCAAACGGCAATGGCAGTTTATCTATTATAAGTCAACTCGGTCCTGATGATTACACATTGGTTGAGAACATCCCAACTAAAAAGGGGTCAAATAGTCTGGCATTTGATGAGGGGACTTCCGCTTTGTTTGTTCCGGGAGCTGACCAGCTGCCTGTTCCAAAAACTTCGGTCAAACAAACATCTCCAGCTTTGACGAAATGGATTCCTTCCACTTTCCAAGTAATGGTGCTGGATAAATTATAGCAATTACTTACTGAAAAGCTTCCCGTACCCTGTCGAAGAAGTTTTTATCTCCCTTCCCCGGATTCGGTTTGAAATTTTCGCTTTGGTTCAGTTTTTCAAGCAAGGCTTTTTCTTCTGCCGATAGCTGTTGTGGCGTCCAAACATTGACCTGTATCAACTGGTCACCGCGACCATAGCCTTGTACTTCGGGGAAGCCTTTCCCTTTCAGGCGGAAAATTTTTCCGCTTTGGGTGCCGGCAGGAATTTTGATTTTAGCCCTTCCGTCTATGGTCGGAACCTCCACCTGTGTTCCAAATGCGGCATCTGGAATCGATATATACAAATCGAAAGCAACATTTAATCCATCGCGGTGCAGTTGCGGATGCGCTTCCTCCTCGATTTGAATGATCAGATCGCCCGGTGCACCACCTCGTTCGCCAGCATTTCCTTTTCCGCTCATACTAAGCTGCATGTTTTCCTGAACGCCTGCCGGTATATCTATCGATATGGTCTCTTCTCCATAAACGCGGCCTTCACCCTTACAGCCTCCACATTTTGTTGTTACCGTAGATCCCTCGCCATTACAAGCAGGACAAGTAGTAACTGTTTGCATTTGGCCGAGGAAGGTGTTGGTTACTTTTCGAACCTGACCGCTACCCTGGCAGGTGCTACAATTTTGCAGACTGTTTTTATCTTTTGCGCCATTGCCACCGCAGGAAGAGCAAATAACATATTTTTTAACCTTAACATTCTTTGTCACTCCTTTAGCTATCTCCTCATAGGTCAATTTCATTTTGATGCGGAGATTACTGCCTCGCTGTCCCCTGGCCCTTCCGCCACTCGAACTGCGCCGGCCACCGCCGCCGCCCCCAAAAAAACTACTGAATACATCATCGCCGCCAAAAATATCGCCGAAATGACTGAAGATATCCTCCGTATTCATGTTGCCAAAACCACCACCCTGCGTACCCGGACCAAAAGCGGCATGTCCATAGCGATCGTATTTCGCCTTTTTATCAGCATCACTGAGCACTTCATAGGCCTCTGCCGCCTCTTTGAACTTTTCCTCTGCTTCCTTATTGCCCGGATTTCTGTCCGGATGGTATTGCATGGCTACTTTTCGGTAAGCCTTTTTGATCTCATCTGCTGCTGCAGATTTTGATACGCCCAGTATTTCGTAGTAATCTCTTTTATTAGCCATGATATTGATGTTGATCTATTCCGACAGAACAGAATAGAGGATTCTTTTTAGTTGCCTACGACCACTTTAGCAAAGCGAATGATTTTATCGTTCAGGTAGTACCCTTTCATCACCTCATCGAGTACCTTACCCTTGAGTTCATCTGTAGGAGCAGGAATTTCTGTGATGGCCTCATGTTTTTCAACATCAAATGCCTGGTGAAGGCTTTCCATCTGCTTCACCCCTTTTTGCTGGAGAATGTTTCGAAGCTTATTGAATACCAAGAGAACACCCTCCTTTTGGGCAGCCAGGTTATCTGATCCGGCGAGTTGCTTTTCAGCTCTGTCACAATCATCCAGCACATCCAGCAGTGACACCAAAACATCACGGGAGGCAGTCTGTATCAGCTCTAATCTCTCCCGGGCACTCCTGCGACGGAAATTATCAAATTCAGCCATTAATCGGAGGTATTTATCTTTTTGCTCCTCCAGGTCTGCCCGTAATTTTTCCAGTTCAGGCTCCCCGGTCACCGGCTCGTTGAGGTGAGTAGTGCCGGCTGCATTTTCGTCAGCATTTACATCTGCCGCATCCGTATTGTCATGAATGGGCTCGTTGGGCGTATTTTCTTGATGATTCATATCCTATTTTAATGAATTAAACTCCTGTCAAAAATGTTGCCGAGGCAAAGAAAAGCGAAAAAATGGCAGAATAGTCCCTCATTGGCGAAAAATCAACCGTCCCGGCAACTGATTGGCAGGTTCCTGACGCATTGCCTTATATTTGTCGAATGGCTGAAATCTGGCTAAAAAAACAAATTGCCCCCCGCATTTCCAATGGTCATCCCTGGATCTATGCAAATGAAATTGGGGAGGTCAAAGGGTCGGCAGTGGGGGGTGATATCGTTGATGTTTACTACTTCAACGGAAAGCTCGCCGGAAGGGGATATTTCAACCCCTTATCCCAGATTCAGGTTCGTTTGCTGAGTCGAAAGCAAGAGCCGATTGATGCTGCTTTTTTTCAGGCCCGAATTCGGAAAGCATGGGAATACAGAAAGAAGCTTGGCTATACCGAAAACTGCCGTTTGGTATTTGGTGAAGCAGATGACTTGCCGGCTTTGATCATTGATAAATTCAACGATGTATTCGTTCTTCAAACCCTCTCGCTTGGGATGGATAAATGGAAACAGGCGATCGTTGACGCATTGATTCAAATTTTTTCGCCCCGTGGTATATATGAAAGAAATGATGTACCCGTTCGGGAACTGGAGGGACTTCCACAGCAAAAGGAACCACTTTACGGAGATTTCGGTACAGATGTACCCATTCTTGAAAATGGATTACAATTTCTGGTGGATGTGGCGAACGGACAAAAAACCGGACATTTTCTAGACCAGCAAGATAACAGACGAGCTATTGCCCAGATTGTGAAAGATGCAGATGTGTTAGGCGTTTTTACTTATACCGGCACATTTGAAATTCATGCGGCGCACTATGGCGCCCGATCGGTGCTTGGACTGGATGTATCAGAACAGGCAGTGGAGCGAGCCCGCGTGAATGCTGCACTCAATGGATTGGAAGGCAAATGTAATTTTCAAGCAAGTAATGCCTTTGATACATTAAAGCAGTGGGGGCGCGAGGGGAAAAAATTTGATGTAGTCATGCTCGACCCACCTGCTTTTACCAAAAGCAGAATTCATATCAATAAAGCCTTGACCGGCTACAAAGAAATTAATTTGAGGGGAATTCAATTGATACGTGACGGAGGATTTCTCGTTAGCTCAAGCTGTACGAATCTGGTGTCGGAGGAGCAATTTCTTCAGACCATTGAAGAAGCTGCCAAAGATGCCAAAAAGAAAGTACGGCAGGTATTACTTAGCCACCAATCTGGTGATCACCCCATCGTGCGTGGTTTAGAGAACACACATTACCTCAAATTCTTCATCGCTGAAATCAGCAGTCGATAAGGTGGTGTGCCGATTGAAACTTACTTGACTACTTGGAATTTTCCTGATTCAATCATTCTGCCATCCAGGTCGCGCAGTTGATAAATATAGATACCTCTATAATAATTTTCATCCAGCTGTACCGTCAAACGGTTATTTCCGAATATGCGGGTTTCCAGCATTTTTTTGCCTATAAAACTATAGATCTGGAGAATATGTTGTTGGGTACTGCTTCCCTGATAGGTAAAATTGATTACGGTAGAAGCCGGATTGGGAAATAATTGGACAAGCTTATTATCACTGGGCCATTCGAAGGTAGTAGGAAAGACATATGGCCGAACATCCTTCTTGCTCCACAGCAAAAGTGGAAGGGTGAACAGCAAAATATGGCTTTTCAGGGTGGACATGGTATTGCTAAAATAGCCAATTCATAGCTGAAATCGAACAGTCTTAAAAAATTTAACAGTCGTTCTTCCTTACCACTGAAACTTATGCGAGTCCGGCGAGGGTGGACTGAATGGCTGCAAAATCAGGTAAATCACCAGGTGTAGCACAAATTTCTGCGTAGCGAACTACCCCTTGACCATCGATTACAAATGCCGCTCTTTTACTCACGCCTTGCATTTCAAAAGCTGGAAAGGTATCGTACAAAACACCAAAAGCACTTGCTACTGAACGATTAAAATCACTGAGCAGGGTGAAGTTGAGTTGTTGCTCTTCTTTGAATTTTGCCAGGGTGAATAGGGAATCTACGGATATACCCAGTACTTTGGCGTTGGATTGGTTATACGCGGCCATACTATCTCGTACACTACACATTTCCTTGGTGCAAACACCCGTAAATGCCAAAGGGAAAAAGAGAACAACCACGGGAGTACCTGCTAAGGCAGATAGGGTTACTTTATTTTTGTCTGAATCGTACAGCGTAAAATCGGGAGCTGTTTGACCTACTTGCATGCTCATAGTGTATTTTTTAGGGTACAAACTTACAAATAAAAATGGCTGAATTGAATCAGATTATTTGGGTTGGCTTCCCGGAGACCCAAAGCCATTGCCATAGCGTACATCCGGCTGAAATAACTTATTACGCTCACGGGCTGAAAACTGGTCAATGC
>JBEIUM010000158.1:0-6198 GCA_040374385.1 Sediminibacterium sp.
CATAGAAGAAGCCAATTACTATGACCAGCACGATCACTGCAATCTTAAAGATTACCATGGCATTGGTACCCTTTTTACTTTCCTGTATACCCAGATAGGCAAGAAAAGTAATGACTGCCACAATCATAAAAGCGGGAATATTCAAAATACATTTCCAGCCGGCGATGACTGGTGCCTGGTTGATGGCTTCATAACCCATGCGAACATTTTTACTCAATGCGTCCAGGGGTGTTCCGGCTGCGAGTGCACGGGTGGCTTCTTCAAATCCTTCACGTGCGGCTGTAGCATTGGTAGCCAGCCAAGGGGGCAGGTGTATATGAAATCCTTCGAGGAGGTTATTAAAATAACCGCTCCAACTGATGGCGACCACGATATTACCGATGGCATACTCAAGAATCAATGCCCAGCCTATGATCCAGGCAATGAGTTCACCAAATGACACATAGGCATACGTATAGGCACTGCCGGCTACGGGAACGCGACTGGCAAACTCGGCATAGCAGAGGGCGCTGAACCCACAGGTAACAGCCGTAATTAAAAATAAGAAGACAATACCGGGGCCTCCGCTGTAGGCTGCGGAACCAATGGTAGAAAAAATGCCGGCACCGATCACGGCAGCAATGCCCATGAAAGTAAGGTCGCGAACACCCAGTTCCTTTTTTAGGGAAGGGCCATGCGCATCAGAGAATCCGGCAGCCGCATCGGCTTGCATTTTTTCGATGGACTTTTTTCTAAACAGAGAAGATAACATGGGATATAACTTTACAGTACTGTAGGACAGTGTGGGGTGAGATGGAAAGTTAATGAATTATTTGTACTCACTGTCAATGCTCCCGCTGCAGCAAGTAACGTGCTAATTCCAGCAGGGGCTGTTTACGATTGGAGAGTACGGCAATTGATTCCAGGTGCTGCAGGGACAACTGCCAGTATTTTTCTTTCAACTCATTGGCCCAGGCCTCCACGCCACAAGAGCGGAATATATCAAGCACGCGCGCTACCTTATCTGAGGGATTCTGCTGCATGAGTTCCAACAATTCCTTTTTCTGTGAAGGGCTTGCCACCTCCAATGCATGCAGCAACAGGAAGGTCTTTTTATTTTGGCGGATATCGCCTCCCACTTCCTTGCCAAATTTTTCCGGGTCGCCGAAGGCGTCGAGGTAATCGTCCTGAATTTGAAAGGCAATGCCGAGATTTTTCCCAAAAGCATAGAGGTGTTCACAGTTGCCTTCACTGGCCCCACCCAGCATAGCGCCCATTTGCAGGCTGGCTGCCAATAGCACGGATGTTTTCAGGGTAATCATGTGTATATAGGCATCGAGTTGTACTTCAGTGGAACGTTCAAAATCGATGTCGAGCTGCTGGCCTTCACAAACCTCGCGGGCGGTACGATTGAAAAGGGTAAGCAATGCGGGCAGTTGGCGGGCATGTACCCGGCTCAGGTGATCATAAGCCTGAATCAGCATCACATCACCGGCCAGTAAGGCCGTATTGGTGCCGTACTTCATGTGAACAGTCTCATTACCCCTGCGCAATGCAGCTGCATCCATCATATCGTCATGGATCAGGGTGAAATTATGGAACAGTTCTATCGCAGTGGCGGCTTGCCAGGCATCGTCGGTAATATCGCTGAAAAGTTCTTGGCCCATCAGGCAGAGAACGGGGCGTATGCGCTTACCACCCCAGGAGAGGAAGTATTCACCCGGTTCGTATAAGGTTGCCGGAGATGCAGGAAAATGACGTACTGCAAAAAAATCTCCGAATTCTTTAACGAGTTGTTGAAAGTTGTGCATGACACATCAAATATACAAAGCAAATCGGGTAGGAGAAATTAACGATTCCTTTCCGCTGCTATTTATTTATTTTGCTAATGCAAATCAACCCCCTGACTACCATGAAACAGGTATGGATTGTTTTATTGACTTTATTGCTGTCTGGCAGCGTGCTGGCGCAGACATCAAATGGTTCCAATACCGTATCGGGCCATGAATATGACCGTTCGATTGGTTTAAAAATATTCCCCGGTGCTGTTTCCTATAAATGGAAATGGGATCAGGCCTCCAAGGCGGAAGCCCTGTTGTATATGTCTTCCGAAGGATTCCGCCTTACCGGACTTTATGAAAAATATTTTCCCCTTACGCCGGAAGTGCCGGGATTGAATTGGTTCATTGGCGGGGGAGCCCACTGGGGTATCTGGAGTGATAACTGGAAAAACAAGTATCCCACCCGGGAATCGGGGATTGCCATTGGTATAGATGGAATCATCGGTTTGGATTATAAGTTGAAAACCGCTCCTTTGAATATCAGTATCGACTGGCAGCCCTCGTTTAATATTATCGGCTATCAGTATTTTGAAGGAGGCTGGGGAGGTATTGGTATCCGCTACGTATTGCGTTGATACTTATTCCGCATTTTCATTCAACGAGAAAAGACTCTGCACGAATGCCTGCTTGTCGAAAGGCAGCAGGTCTTCGATCTTCTCCCCTACGCCGATGTATTTCACCGGAATTTTAAATTGATGTGAGATGGCGAGTACGACGCCACCACGGGCAGTGCCATCGAGTTTGGTGATGGCCAGCGCAGTGACTTGAGTAGCGGCCGTAAAATGGCGTGCTTGTTCCAGTGCATTTTGTCCGATAGAGCCATCTAATACCAGTAATACATCGTGGGGGGCGCCGGGAATTACTTTACCTATGGAGCGTTTGATTTTTGTCAGCTCATCCATCAGGTGTTGCTTATTGTGTAAGCGACCGGCCGTATCGATGATGACAATATCTGATTTTTTAGCGAGGCCGCTGGCAACGGCATCATAAGCCACGGCACTGGGATCGGCACCGGTCGGTTGTTTCACGATGGGAACACCTACCCTTTCACTCCAGATGGTTAGTTGATCAACAGCCGCTGCGCGGAAGGTATCGGCGGCACCCAGCATAACCTGGTAGCCTGCTTGTTTGTATTGATGTGACAGTTTTCCAATGGTGGTGGTTTTTCCTACACCGTTCACCCCTACAACGAGTAATACGTATGGCTTTTTATCTTCTGGCAGGGTGAAGCCGGGAGCTGCCTGGCCGGGTGTATCCACGAGCATGGAGCTAATGGATTCCTGGAGAATTTGATTTAGTTCGTTCGTATCGGTGTATTTATCACGGCGAACGCGCTTCTCTACTTCCTCCATGATGGCAAGGGTAGTATCGACTCCCACGTCTGCGGTAATCAGGGCTTCTTCCAGTCGGTTCAATACTTCTTCATCCACTTTTCCCTTTCCCAGCAGTACTTTACCAATGCGGGCGAGGAAGCCTTCGCGGGTAGCCTGCATGCCCTGGTTCAGGGTTTCTTTTTCTTTTTTCCCGAAGAGTTTACCGAAAAAGCTCATGGCTGGAATAATCTGGTTATAAAACATCAAAAGCCTTCCAAATATGAGGAAAGCTTTTGTAAAAAGATGAGTGACTCCGGCGATTATTTTTCAGCCAGAAAATCTTTGATTTTGTCTTTGTGTACGATGGCTTCCTTGAAAGTATAGGCGCCAGATTTGGGACTTCTTACAGACTTAATCACTTTAGTCCAGTTTTTTGCTTCGGCTGCTGCCTTCTGGTCTTTGGTTTTGATAGCCGTTTTAGCTGCTTTTGCCATGGTTATTTGATTTCCTTATGAACAGTAACTTTTTTCAATGTGGGGTTATACTTCTTCAGTTCGATGCGCTCGGGTGTATTCTTTTTGTTCTTGGTGGTAATGTAACGGCTGGTGCCGGGGAGGCCGGTTGTTTTGTGCTCGGTACATTCCAGAATCACCTGAACCCTGTTTCCTTTCTTTGCCATGCTGATGTAGATTGATGGGGTTAATTAGATTTTGGTGCCTTCTGCCCGCATATCCTTGATAACGGTAGCGAGGCCCTTTTTATTGATGGTTCTGAGGGCATCGGCAGACAATTTAAGGGTTACCCAGCGATCTTCCTCGGCGAAATAGAAGCGCTTTTTCTGCAGGTTAGGCAGGAAGCGGCGCTTGGTTTTGATGTTTGAATGGGAAACCGAATTACCAACGATGGGCTTTTTTCCGGTTACCTGACATACTCTGGCCATGACACTTGATTTTTATTCCGAAATTTTCGGAGGGCAAAGGTAGGGAATTTTGAATAATTATTTGTCAAAAAGAATGGATTTTCCTCAAAAGGCCTGAATTCTGCTGGGTTATTGACATTCAACGGGGTATCGGGGATAAATTGAAGGGGAATTGGCCACTTTCTGCCGCTTTCCATCCTCCTCAACCAATTCTACCCATAATACTCCATCCTGATCTCCTGCACCCGCTTGTCTTCCATGTATTCATCGAAAGTGGTCAGGCGATCGATGATTCCCTTGGGAGTTAACTCAATAATACGATTGGCCACCGTTTGAATGAACGTATGGTCATGTGAGGTGATTAAAACTACCCCGGGAAACGTCTGGCATCCTTCGTTGAAACTCTGAATACTTTCCAGATCGAGGTGGTTGGTGGGTTGGTCGAGTATTACTAAGTTGGGATTCTGTAACATCATCCGGCTGATCATACAGCGCACTTTCTCTCCCCCACTCAGCACATTCGTTTTCTTCTGTACGTCATCTCCACTGAACAACATCTTCCCCAAAAAGCCACGTATAAATGGCTCGTCGGCATCGGTCACATGAGGGGGTACATATTGCCGGAGCCAGTCCATCAAACTCAACGGCTCCTGAAAAAATTCCTGGTTTTCGAGCGGCAGATAGGCTTTGGTGATGGTTGTTCCCCACTCAAAATTTCCGGCATCGGCATTGGTTAAACCATTGATGACCTCAAAGAATTGAGTAACAGCCAGTGGATCACGGCTGAGGAAAGCAATCTTATCCCCCTTATTGATACTGAAATTGACTTTATCAAATAATACCCTGTCGCTGGTGCGCTTGCTCAACTGCTCTACATTCAGAATCTGGTTACCCACTTCCCGCAAGGGCTGAAAAATAATGCCGGGATATTTCCGATTCGATGGCTGAATATCTTCAATGACCAGTTTCTCCAAAGCCTTCTTGCGCGAAGTAGCTTGTTTACTCTTAGAGGCATTGGCAGAGAAACGGGCAATGAAATCCAACAATTCCTTCCGCTTGTCTTCATTCTTTTTATTCTTATCGCTGATCTGTCGACTGATCAATTGAGAAGACTCATACCAGAAAGAATAGTTACCGGTGAATACTTTTATCTTACTTCTGTCAACATCGGCCACATGGGTACAAACTGTATCGAGGAAGTGACGGTCGTGACTCACCACCAACACGATGTTTTCATAGTCAGCCAAAAAATTCTCGAGCCAGCCGATGGTTTCGATATCTAGTCCGTTGGTCGGCTCATCCAACAGCAGGATGTCTGGATTACCAAACAATGCCTGTGCCAACAAAACCCGCACCTTAAAGTTAGAGGGGATGTCTTTTAATAAGCTCTGGTGAAGCGATTCGGCCACCCCGAGACTACTCAAAAGACTACCGGCATTGCTTTCTGCTTCATAACCTCCCATCTCCCCAAATTCCGCCTCCAGTTCTCCCGCTTTCATGCCATCTTCTTCCGTGAAATCTTCTTTTGCGTAGATGGCATCTTTCTCGTGCATCACTTTCCAGAGACGCTGGTGCCCCATCAGTACTGTATTCAAAACGGTTACGTCATCGAAGGCAAAATGATTCTGCTTCAGCACAGCCATGCGCTCGCCCGGTGTGATCTCAACCGTACCTTTATTGGGTTCGATTTCTCCACTCAGGATCTTGAGAAAAGTTGATTTGCCGGCACCATTGGCACCAATAACACCATAACAATTGCCCTTAACAAAATTGATATTCACCTCGTCAAATAAGACGCGCTTACCAAAGGCCAGGGTAACATTTTTAACACTGATCATAACTGTGCGCTGATTTCGCGGCAAAAGTACGGCATAGCCACTGAATTCAAGGGTTTAATTCACTTCCATTCCGGAAATTTGCAAATTGGGAAAAGTTGCTAACTTCACCCATCCAATCTCCTAAATATCCCTATGCATCCCAAAAAAACTGACCCAAACAACTCCCGACGTAAGTTCATTCAGCAGGTTTCTCTCGCCACCCTGGCGATCTGGGGGGCGCCGCTGCGACACCTGACCGGACAAGATGTAGCTGATTTGCAAGATGATGTCGTTATGCGCTTTGCCGTTGCCTCCGATATTCATTACGG
>JBEIUM010000010.1:0-28535 GCA_040374385.1 Sediminibacterium sp.
ACCACAACGACGGCAACCGTGCCTGCAGTCTTTGGTAAATTTTCATCTACGGTAACCATCACTTCCGATGGCAACTTCATTACTTTGAAAAGTAATGGTGTACCCGATCATAAAAGTTGCTATTTCCCCGCTGGCGATAGTCGATTTGAGGCTTACAACGGAACAAATCCTGCCTTCCAAAAGAACCCCAATACGATTGGTACAAAGAATTTTGTGTTTCGTATACCGGCAAACCCAATGGTGGATCCCGCTCATGCAGCAACACCCCTCGGTCCGATAGGCATTGCAGTAAATGGTGTTGCCATTTACAACCAATATGCCGGTCCCAATCAACCCCTAACGAACGAGATCAATTCTTTTGATCAATACAATGGACATCCAGACCCGACAGCAACCTATCATTATCATGTGGAGCCGTTGTATATAACCGTGCAAAAAACCAAATCAGCCCTGATCGGATTTCTGCTCGATGGATTTCCAATTTATGGACCAGCAGAGAATGGTAAAACCTTGGTAAGTGCTGATCTTGATACTTACCATGGCCATACCTCACCTACTGCAGACTACCCCAACGGAATTTATCATTACCATATTACCGCGGATGCACCCTATATCAACGGAGCAGGATTTTATGGGACCAAAGGCACTGTAACCCAATAGTTTATATGGAAAAAAGTACCTATGCATTGCTTCCTGTCACTCACAGTTTATTAACAAATCACATAAACGGAATTATTTTGTTGACATAAATGACTTTAATGATCGGGAAAGGCTATACATTTACCCCTAGTTTAAGTCAATGCTTTTTCAATGTCGGTAAAAACAGGATCGGTCGTAGTTCCAACAGTCAAGGGTAATGATCAGTTAGGGAAACGTGACGAACAAATTCGCCGGATATTGAATGCTGCACAGTATAAAAAATATAAGGAAACGGAGAAAGTCTTACACGCTGCCGTTACACGGGAAGATAAGACAAACAATCAATCTGCCACGGACTGAAAATAATTTCAGCTACCTTCTCTCAGTATTTTTATTGGTGTTCATTTCTTCCTATTGTCTGTTATCTTGTAATGCTTCTGATAACAGAGGAAGTAAAGTTGCCGATACCTCACTTCCATATTATTCTGATCCATCATTTACACCCCACTGGTTCGAAGGTGATGAAAGTATTGGTAAGATTCACACCATCTCTTCCTTTCAATTCGTAAATCAACTGGGTGATACCGTTGGCTCAACTCAATTAAAAGGCAGGGTTTATGTTGCAGGCTTCTTTTTTACTGCCTGTCCGGGTATTTGTCCAAACCTCGTTGGCCAACTCAAGCGGGTGCAAGCAAAGTTTTTAATGGAGGATCGATTACAACTCATTTGTTTTAGCGTAACACCTGAAAATGATCATGTGCAACGGCTCCATCAATATGCGGCTGATCATGACATCAACGCCACCAGGTGGTGGTTGCTGACCGGAAATCGGGACAGTATTTATCGGTTGGCAAGAAAAGATTTTTTTGCCGATGAGGACCTGGGGATGAAAAAGGGCAGTAATGATTTTTTACATACTGAAAATCTATTGCTGATTGATCAGCATGGTCAAATAAGAGGGATATACAAGGGGACAGCACCAGTTGAAGTGGATTGGCTCATCAGAGACATTGAAAAATTATTACATCCATGAAGCCACTGTTCCAACCAATGCTCATTTTTATCTGTAGTTGGCTCCTGGTAAGTTGCCAGGGAGGAATCGAGGCGCCGGTCGCTGCAAAACAGATGTTACCGTCCTTTCCGGTTGTTCCTGATTTCATGATTCAGCAAGATGATCCGCGATTGAGCTGGAAAAACGGAAAATATTTTTACCAGGGTCAGCCTTTCAGTGGACGTATTACTGAAAAAGATACGCAAGGAAATACAAGCGCTACATTAAGCTACTGGGAGGGATTGGAAGAGGGTTGGTCTGAATGGTTTTATCCCAGTGGAAGCCTGCTGGCCAGGCGTTTTTATCACCGCGGCGAAAAAGATAGTGTTCACCTGGGCTGGTGGCCCAACGGACAATTACAATTCGAATACCATTTCAAGTCGGGAAACTATCAAGGCTGGTTTCGGGAATGGTATCCCTCCGGAAAACCCCTTAAAGCTATCTGGTATGAGCAGGGTGAAGAAAAGCGGGGTACGGGTTGGCGCGAAAATGGAAAAACTTACATGAGTTTTGAGGTCAGGAATGGCCGTATGTTCGGACTGGTCAACCCCAATCTTTGTTATTCCCTGAAAAATGAGCAGGGCGAATTTGTACGTTCTGTGCAGAAATAAAAAATCCCCTGTAGAAACAGGGGATTTTTACGATTGCTTGCTTTAAAACCCAATAAACGACTTAATTATATGATAATCAATTGGTATAGGATTATGTCTATACGAATAGTAAAAAAATGTAATAATATTATATTGTGTACTTGATACACAAAAATACTAATTATTTCCTTAAAAAACTCATGTGAAGATGAAATAAATATTATTTCTGGGTTTTACCGGGGTAAACCTCCAGTGCTTTTTCCAGACAATCCATGGCCCGATTGATATCATCTTTATTTAATACATAGGCCAGTCTCACTTCCTGCTTACCTAAGCCAGCCGTACCATAGAACCCGGTTGCCGGCGCCAGCATAACAGTGGAACCATCATGGCTAAATGACTCCAACAGCCATTTACAGAATAGGTCTGAATCATCAATGGGTAATCGCGCCATCGCATAAAAGGCACCACCCGGACAGGGGCAATAAACACCCGGCATGGCATTGAGTCGCGCCACCAATAAATCTCTGCGGGCACAGTATTCCTGACGTGTTTCTTCAAAATAGTCACCCGGAAGGTCGATGGCGGCTTCCGCTGCCACCTGGGCAAACGACGGGGGGCTCAACCTGGCCTGTGCCAATTTCAACACCGCCTCCAACACCGATTTATTCTTGGTGACCAGTGCACCCAACCTGGCACCACAAGCACTATATCGCTTACTGATGGTATCCATCAAGATTACTTGATCTTCCACACCCTGCAAATGCATGGCACTGATATGATTTCCCTCATAACAAAATTCACGGTAAGCTTCATCTGAAAAAAGAAACAGCTGGTAACGCTGCAACAACACCCTCAACTGCTCCATCTCTTCAGCAGTATATAAATAGCCGGTCGGATTGTTGGGGTTGCAAATGATAATTGCCTTCGTGCGGGGAGTAATCTTTTTCTCTAACTCGCTGATGGGAGGTAAAGCAAAGCCATTATCAATGAAAGAAGTGACAGGCACAACGGTTACGCCAGCTGCCACCGCAAAACCATTGTAATTGGCATAGAAGGGCTCGGGAATAATAACCTCATCCCCCGGATCCAGACAAGCCAACATGCCAAATAAAATCGCTTCACTTCCGCCGGTAGTAACGATAATTTCTCCAGCGGTAACATGAATGCCCACACTGTCATAATAACTGGTGAGCCGTTGGCGATAAGATTCATTACCGGCACTATGACTGTATTCAAGTACCCGGAAGTCGATATTCCTTACCGCATCCATCATCGCCGGCGGAGTTGCAATATCTGGTTGTCCGATATTTAAATGAAATACGCGGATACCTTTCTTTTTGGCTGCTTCCGCAAAGGGTACTAGTTTTCTAATGGGGGAAGGAGGCATTAGCTGTCCCCGCTGGCTGATGTTTGGCATGCCGCAAAGATAATCCGACTTAATGGGCTGTTCAAAAACAAAAAAGCGCCATCGTTTGACAGCGCTTTTTTAGATACTTTATAGAAGACCTATTTCTTTTCCGGCAACACTTCCCCATCAATGGTCAGGATATAGGAATATGATATGCCGGCGAATTTAACTTTCACATTCTTTATGAAGCTACCCGCATTTTCAGCGTTATAGGTTACTTTGATTTCACTGGTCTTGCCTTTCATAATAGCACCCTTTGGGTATTCAGGTGTAGTACAACCACATTCTACGTCGGTCTTTTCTATCACAACCGGTCGGGAAGAAGTATTGGTAAACCTGAAGACATGCGTTACCGGCACATGCTGTTTGATTTTACCGAAAGAGTGACTGTTTTCGGCAAAAGTAACTTCTGTTTGTGCCTGTGCGAAGGTTACAACACCAAAAAACAGTAAGAGGGTCAATAGATTTTTCATGGGTCTGCGAGCTGGTTGGTTAGTGTTTTACGGGCGATGCAGCCTGCGAGGGTGCAGCTTCTTGTTTGGGGGGAACACCCACACCTGTCAGCATAATTGTCTGCGACATCTCATGGTCGAAATAAATCGTGGTTACTTTACCATAAGATCCTGCCTGACCACCATTATAGCTGATAGCAACTTTTACGGTTTGACCGGGGCCAAAACGCTGATTCGGGGTGAAGTTCGGCGTGGTACATCCGCAGCCAGCTTTGGCATTGATAAGGGTTACCGAGTCTTTGCCGATGTTTTTAATCTCAACAACAAAGTCAACCGGTTGACCAACGGGTCGCTCGCCGGCATTGAAATTCGTATTGGTGATTTCCAGCACCTTTCCAATATCCCATTTATCAGAAGCGGTCGTCTGATCCTGGGCCTGCACAAAATGGGCAGACAGCAGACAAAAAGATGCGATGAGTAGTTTTTTCATAAGTAGAGTGTTTTCAGTATAAAATTAGTTAAATACACTTGTTTATGCAAAAAACAGCCGCTCTAGGACTGCCGTTTGACATATTTTAACAATTTATAGATTCGATACATGTGATGCCTGCTGCCTGGGTTAAGCTCTTTTTTTGCACCTTATTGCCATTTTCCTGTTGCTATTCCTCCTGTAATACTAAATTTGCCGCATGGAACAAGCCTTAACAGACGAGCAGATGGACAGCAGGATGTCATTTGAGGCTTTTCGTCAAGCTATTTTAGCCGATTACAAGATGGCCGTGATCAGCAGGGAAGTGAGTTTATTAGGTCGTCGAGAGGTATTGACAGGTAAAGGTAAATTCGGCATATTCGGTGATGGTAAGGAAGTAGCCCAGATTGCGGCAGCCAAATTTTTTCAACCAGGTGATTTCCGGGCTGGTTATTATCGCGACCAAACATTTATGTTGGCAGCAGGTATTACCAATGTGCAGCAATTTTTTGCCCAACTCTATGGTGATCCGGATCCTAACAACGACCCGTTCAGCGCTGGCCGTCAAATGGATGCCCATTTTTCTACACCTGTAACAGATGACGAAGGCAACTGGCTCGATCTGGTGAATCAAAAAAACAGCTCCTCCGACATGGCACCAACGGCCTCCCAGATGCCCAGGGCTGTCGGATTAGCGCTCGCCTCTAAATTATTCCGCAATGCTGAGCGTCCTGAACTTTTTTCCCACCTCAGCAGATCAGGTAATGAAGTTTGCTTTTGTACTATCGGTGATGCCAGCACATCTGAAGGTCATTTTTGGGAAGCCATCAATGCTGCCGGCGTTTTGCAGATACCCTTGGCTGTATTTGTCTGGGATGATGGATATGGCATCTCGGTTCCTACCCGCTTTCAAACGACCAAAGGTTCTGTTTCGGAAGCGCTACGCGGCATGGAAAAAGAAGAGGGAACCAATGGCATTCGCATCCACAAAGTAAAAGCCTGGGACTATGCCGGAATGTGCGAAGTTTTTGAAGCTGCCATTCAGCAAGTTCGAATCGATCATGTTCCCGTCTTATTTCATGTGCAAGAAGTTACGCAGCCACAAGGTCATTCCACCAGCGGCAGCCATGAGCGGTACAAGCCGACAGAACGATTGGAGTGGGAAAGAGAGTGGGATTGTAATAAGAAAATGAAAGAATGGCTCTTGCAGTGCGAACTGGCAACAGCAGATGAAATCTCCACCATTGAGGCCGAAGCCCGCGAACATGTGAAGGAAAGCAGAAGACAGGCCTGGGAGGCATATCAATTACCAATCCGGGAGCAGGCCACCCGTGCTGCAGCAATTATTCGATCTACGGTTACCAATGACATGGAGGTATACCAACAGTTGCAGCAACTTGCTTCAAATCTTACAGGTGCTACTGACTTACTGCGTCGTGATGTGATGCGATCGCTTCACATGACCATGGAACTTGCACCCCATTCTCCCAGTCTGGAAGAATTGCAGGCCTATATCAGCGAATTACAACCCATCCACCGCGACCTTTATAATTCCTATTTATACAATTCCGGTCCCAAGAGTACGGCAGCCGTTTCAGCTGTCCCAGCTACCTATTCTACCGACACGCCGCTGATCAATGGGTATGAAGTGCTTAACCGCTATTTCGATCAGTTGCTTAGCCACAATCCTTTTGTTTATGCGTTTGGTGAAGATGTGGGCAAAATCGGAGATGTGAACCAAGGCTTCGCCGGGTTGCAGGAAAAACATGGCGTAGACAGGGTATCAGATACCGGAATTCGTGAACTTACCATCGTGGGACAGGCCATTGGTTTAGCCCTGCGCGGGCTCCGGCCCATTGCAGAAATTCAGTACCTGGATTATGTTTTATATGCTTTACAGACTTTGAGTGATGATGTGGCAACGCTTCATTTCCGCACCGTGGGAAAACAAAGCTATCCCCTCATCATCCGCACGCGCGGTCATCGACTGGAAGGCATCTGGCATACCGGCTCACCCATGGGTATGATGATCCATTCCCTCAGGGGCATGTATCTTTGTGTACCCCGCAACATGGTGCAGGCCATGGGTATGTACAACACCTTATTGCAAGGCAACGATCCGGGTATCATTGTAGAATGTCTGAATGGCTATCGATTGAAAGAAAAAATGCCGGATAATCCTTTGTCCTATCGAGTAGCACTGGGTATACCGGAAGTTGTCAGAGCCGGTGAAGATGTAACCATCGTTTCCTATGGTTCTACCCTGCGCATCATTGAAGAAGCTGCGGAGAGATTAGCCCGGTTGGATATATCTGTAGAAATCATTGATGTGCAAACCCTCCTGCCGTTTGATACCAACCACGCTATCATCAACTCTCTCAAAAAAACCAGCAGACTTTTGTTGGTAGATGAAGATGTACCCGGTGGTGCTACCGGTTATATGTTAACGAAGATCATGGAAGAACAGCAGGCATTTCGTTACCTCGATGTGGCACCCAGAACCTTAACTGCCAAAGAGCACCGCACAGGCTACGGTAGTGATGGCGATTACTTTGGTAAACCTAATGCAGAGCAGGTTGTTGCTGTTGTTCGGCAAATGATGCAGGAATAGTTTTCAGTGCTACTTTCATTCTTCCCAGGTTGTAGGAAATCGATACGCCCATTCAGGTTTGGGCACCAGGCAAGTAGCTGTTTTGCCCCACCAGCGATATCTGTTACGGGCTATAAAACCATATACGGCATCCCGGATGAATGCCGGTAGGAGGATAAAGACATACAGCATCGGCCACAGGCCGGATAATCTTTTAGCAATGCGCAACACGGCAGTAGACCGGTCATATATTTTTCCCTCCTCCCATAAGATAATACTACCGGTATGCTGGCTTGCTCCTGCAGTATCGGGTAAAAGTTGCTGCGCCAGCTCTCCCTGCAAGGAAGCAAAAAGAAATTGGCCGGATTTATCGCGTTGAAGAATGAATTGTACAGATGCCTGACAGAGTGTGCATACGCCATCAAAAAAGACGATGCGTCTTACAGGTATGGTTACATGTGAAGTTCTGTTTGCTGGCAATCTGTATTTTTTTCGGATTGGATTAGCCCATGTTGTGAAACACCTTGTTCACATCATCATCTTGTTCCAGTCTTTCAATTAATTTACTGACTTCTTCAGCCTGTTCATCTGTTACGGGTACGGTATTTTGCGGAATCCACTCCAATTCTGCGCTGATGGGGTTGATGCCTCGGTCTTCCAGTCCTTTTTGCAGTTTACCGAAGTCAACAAACTGACAGCGTAAAACCAGGATAGACTTATTTTGCTCATCCACGCTTTCTCCCATTTCATCGAGACCTACGTCAATTAATTCCAGTTCCAGTTCTTCTGTATTCAATCCTTCGGGCTTTAATTTGAAAACGCCCATCTTATTGAATTGGAAGCTTACACTGCCGGTGGTACCCATGGCACCATTGCCTTTATTGAAATGACTTTTCACATTGGCTACGGTTCTCACATGATTATCTGTAGCAGTCTCCACCAATATGGCTACACCGTGGGGACCATAACCCTCGTATAAAATTTCCTCATAGTTGGTGGTGTCTTTTCCGGATGCCCGCTTGATGGCTGCTTCCACGCGGTCTTTTGGCATGCCCACGCTGCGGGCATTTTGAAAACAGCGACGGAGTGCTGGATTGGTAGCTGGATCGGGACCGCCGGCTTTAACGGCAATTACGATTTCTTTCCCGATGCGGGTAAATTGCTTTGCCATGCGATCCCAACGGGCAAACATGGTGGCTTTTCTAACTTCAAAAATACGACCCATAATGCATGGTTTATTAGAGGTGCAAAGGTAAGCAAATCAACAAAAAAGCCGATGGTTGTTGTTCCATCGGCTCTTTTATTGATAAAGTATTTTTTTAACTGTTCAGTTTACTCCGCTTTTTACTATAAAGGAAATAAACAACCAGCCCTATCAGCATCCAGATCATGGCGAACTTGAGTGTGCGCAGGTCGATCGCTGCAATCATTCCGAGACAAATCACTGCACCCAGAATAGGTACCACCGGCACCAGCGGAGTCTTAAAGGGTCTGGGCATATCTGGATTTTCTCTCCGCATGATCCATACACCCAAGCTGACCAACACAAAGGCGAAGAGTGTACCGAAAGAAGTGAGGTCGCCTGCCACATGGCCTGGTACAAAAGCTGCAAAGGCACCTACAAAGACAAAAAGAATCAAATTGGCTTTATAGGGCGTTTGATATTTCGGGTGCAGTTCTCCAAATGCTTTTGGAATCAGTCCGTCATTACTCATAGAATAGAAAATCCGACTCTGCCCCATCAACATCACCAGTATTACTGAAGAGAATCCGGCCAAAATCGCAACGGTTACAGCAGTAGCCAGCCATTCATATCCTACCATATAATTAGAGATGGCATAAGCTACAGAGGCCTCTCTGCCTTTTTCCGGATCTACGAAATCCTGCCAGTTGGCAACACCGGTCAGTACATGTCCGAAGAGGATGTAGAGAATCGTACAAACCACCAGTGATCCTAAAATACCGATGGGCATATCTCTTTTTGGATTCTTGGCTTCCTGCGCAGCAGTGCTCACTGCATCAAATCCGATGAAGGCAAAGAAAACGATGGCGGCACCACCCAGCACTCCACCCAGTCCATGCTTGAAAAATCCATCATAATTTACCAATTCAGCACCTGCTGCATCTAATACCGGTTTGGTGCCCTCGGGGATCATGTAAGGAGTATGGTTTTCTGGTTTGATGAACTGCCAGCCAATGCCAATGAATAAGATTACGATGGCTACTTTGATGAACACAATGATGGCATTCACCATGGCACTTTCCTGAGTTCCTTTGATCAATAAAAGTGTCAATAACAATAAGATAACTAAAGCAGGTGCATTCATGATTCCCTGGTGTAAAACACCGGCACTGTCGGTATAACTTTCCAGTGGCGAATGGCACCATTCATACGGGACCGCCCCCCCCAGCAGTTTGTTGAGGTATTCACTCCAGGCAATGGATACAGTAGCCGCACCCAATGCATATTCCATGATCAATGCCCAGCCGATGATCCAGGCGATTGTTTCACCCATTGTGACATAGGAATAAGCGTAGGCACTACCGGAAATAGGTATCATCGCAGCGAATTCTGCATAGCAGAGTCCTGCAAATGCGCATCCGACGGCAGCAATAATAAAAGAAAGTGTAACAGCAGGTCCGGCAGCTTGTCCTGCAGCCGCAGCTGTTCTTACAAATAACCCCGCGCCAATAATGGCTCCAATGCCCAGGGCCACCAGATTACCTGCCCCCAGGGTTCGCTTCAATCCCTTTTCAGAGTCTCCGGCCTGTGCCAGTAACAGATCGAGGGATTTTTTTCTGCTGAATAAACTCATGTTAGAAATGTTAGGTTTTCAAATAATTTCATCTGGAAAAATAGGTAATTCTTTGCTGTTAGCGCAAAAGTTTTTCCTTTCTCTGCCCTTTTTTTACCCCCAACCAATTAGAGGGGAATCATTATCTTGCAAGATAATCATCGCCCATATGAAAAAGTCGAATCGGCTCACGCTGTACATCCTGATTGCCATGATAGCGGGTGCCATTTTGGGCTACATAGTGCATAAAAATGCCGATGCCGCATTCATTGCTACTTTTTCCAAGAACATCAAATTACTGACGACTGTTTTCATTCGTCTGGTTCAGATGATCATCGCTCCATTGGTGTTTTCCACCCTGGTAGTGGGTATCGCTAAACTGGGCGATTTGAAGTCTGTGGGCAGGGTGGGAGGTAAAGCCATGCTTTGGTTCATTGCCGCTTCCCTTGTCAGCTTATTATTGGGCATGGTGCTGGTGAATTTCTTTCAGCCCGGAGCAGGATTTACTGAGGTGAAAGGGGATGCTGCTGAAGCAGGGAAATTGGTGAGCAATACCCAACAATTCAACCTGCAACAATTTGTAGAGCACATCGTTCCGCGCAGTGTAGTGGAAGCGATGGCTACCAATGAAATACTGCAGCTGGTAATTTTCAGTATATTTTTTGGTGTGGCAACAGCCGCCTTGGGTGATAAAGCAAAAGTGATTGTTAAAGGATTGGATGCAGTGGCCCACGTGATTCTGAAGATGGTAGGTTATGTGATGAATGTGGCTCCCCTGGGTGTATTCGGCGCCATCGCCGCAGTCATAGCTGCTAAAGGACTAGACGTATTTATTTTTTACAGCAAATACCTGCTTTATTTCCTGATAGGAATTGCTTCCCTGTGGGTGATATTGCTCTCCGTTGGTTATCTGATCTTGAGGAAAAGACTGCCGGAACTACTCCGTCATATTGTCTCCCCCCTGATCATCGCTTTCAGCACCACCAGCAGCGAGGCCGTATTTCCCAAATTGACGGAAGAACTGGAAAGATTTGGCTGCAAGAATAAAATCGTCTCCTTCATTCTGCCCCTGGGTTATTCCTTTAACCTCGATGGGAGCATGATGTATATGACATTTGCCAGCATCGCCATCGCACAGGCCAACAACATTCACCTCGATACCGGTACCCAACTTACCATGTTGCTGGTACTTATGCTCACCAGTAAAGGGATTGCTGGCGTGCCGCGTGCCTCACTGGTCGTGGTCACCGCTACCTGTACCATGTTTAAAATACCCCCGGAAGGCATAGCCCTCATATTACCCATCGACCATTTTTGCGACATGTTCCGGACGGCGACCAATGTGCTTGGCAATACACTCGCTACCGCTGTCGTGAGTAAATGGGAGAATGAGCTGGGTCCGGCCCAGCCTGTAGCTGAAACCTGATAACTTTCCTTAAAAATATTTGCATGCTGTTTTCTTTATTGCTTGGCGCTGAATTTCACTGGACACAACTCCTCCAACCCCAGTTTTATGTGGAGCATGGCGGCTTGTGGTTGGTGATATTGGTGGTATTTGCTGAGACCGGACTCTTTGCCGGATTTTTTCTTCCCGGTGATAGTCTCTTGTTTGTAGCCGGCATTTACAGCAGTGATCTGGCACGCTCTCTTTTTAGTACCGGTAGTGAAGTGGCTGATCTCTTGCTCATTGGCAGCCTAATTTCCGCAGCAGGCATAGCCGGAAATTTTGTTGGCTTCTGGTTTGGCAATAAAGTAGGCCATGCCATGTATGAATGGAAAGATAACCTGCTGTTCAAAAAACGCTACCTGACACAGGCGCATGATTTTTATGAAAAGCATGGAGGTGGCGCCATCGTCATCGCGCGCTTTATTCCCATCGTTCGCACTTTTGCTCCCATCGTGGCCGGCATTGTCGGAATGGACAAAAAGAAATTTAGCTTTTATAATATCGTCGGCTGTGTTGCCTGGGTTTTCAGTATGCTCTTTGCCGGACATTTTTTACAAAAGTGGATACTCGCCCGCTTTGGTTTCGATTTGCGCCTGCACCTGGAAGTAATCGTTCTGGGTATCGTATTCGTGACCACAGCTCCCCTGATCTATAAACTGATTTTTCATAAGTCAGCTCCCGATACCGGCAACTCGAAACCCCAATAATCTGATTTCCGGCCAGCCCGCCACCGAATTACTACCACCTTCTATATGGGCAGTGGTCCCTGGGATTCTGGAAGACTTCTATCCCTGTTGACTTATCTCCTCTTTGATATCACACGGGGCATCTTTCGTTATAATCAACAATCATAAATAAGCGACTGGCATCATTTCACCAATATGTATTTGCGCTATCGTTTTTCCAATTGCAAATACAGGTAAACGAAAGGGGATTTCAAAAGAATAACCGCATCACCCAAAAAATCAATTAATTATCCTATTTTGAACCATAATATCTCCTTCACTTGAAACATAAATCACTCCTGGTACGACTAAAAAATGCTTTCTCTAAAAAAGGAGAGAAAGAGGAATTGCTCTCCAATTTTTATAGTACCCTGCAGCAGCAACAGTACCAACCCAAGGTCATTTTTGACGTAGGTGCCAATAAGGGTACCTGGACAAAGCACTGCCTGCAATTTTTTCCGGATGCAAACTATATTCTATTTGAGCCACAGCTGAACCTGCAGTCGGATATCAAAAAAAATCTCGGACACCATCCGAATGTGCAACTATTTTCAGTAGGTGTCGGAAATCAGTCCGGCAAACTGCTCTTTACTTATCACGAGCGCGATGACAGCTGTACCTTCAATATGGATCCGGCGGAAGCAACCAGGTTGGGGTACAAGCAAACCGAATTACCCATTGTCGCTTTAGATGGTTTTGTAAAAGAAAACAACCTGCCCTTACCCGATATGCTGAAAATTGATGCGGAAGGGCTCGATATGGAGGTATTACAGGGAGCACGGGAATTGATTCGCGATCAGGTTGAAATCATTCTGGTAGAAGTGGGCGTGATGAATAAACAATTTAATAACAGCGCCCTCCATGTGCTGAGTTTTATGGACAGTATTGGGTTTCGGCTTTTCGACATTACCGATCTGAATCGCCCCTTTCATAATCAGGTACTCTGGCTTTGTGAGTTTGTATTCATCAAGAAAGGCGGTGTTTTAGATAAAAATTATGCCCAGTTTTGATGATAAATCAACTAGAAAGCCCACTGTTCAAAAAGGCTTTCAATCCTCCCATGCTTGTATGCTATTGAATCGTAACTTTAGAACTGCAACCCAAGCCGGCTGTTGTGTATATCAGCGCAATTCGCAGCAATTTCCGGCACTATAAATTAGGTGAAGATGAATCAAAAACCACTTTCCATTTTTTCTATACCGGTCATGGTAGCAGCCCTTGGTTATTTTGTTGATGTATATGACTTGCTGTTGTTCACCATAGTACGCGAACCCAGTCTACAGGGAATAGGACTTGACCTCAACAATAAGGCAGCTATATTGGCTGCCAGTACGAAGATTATCAACTGGCAAATGGTCGGATTGCTAATAGGTGGAGTTTTATGGGGTACACTGGGAGATAAAAAAGGAAGACTCAGTGTTTTGTTTGGCTCCATTGCGCTTTATTCAGTTGCTAATTTCATCACGGGCTATGTGCAAACAGTTGATCAATATGCCTGGCTTCGATTTGTTGCCGGTATTGGTCTGGCAGGAGAACTGGGTGCGGGTGTTACCCTGGTGAGTGAGTTATTGCCAAAAGAAAAACGTGGCGTAGGAACATCATTGGTGGCGGGTATCGGTCTATTCGGTGCCGTATTTGCGTATTTTATGTATCATTTGACAAATGACGATTGGCGTCTGTGCTATAAAATTGGGGGTGTTCTCGGAGTAGGCTTATTGCTGTTACGGATATCGGTAGCGGAAAGCGGCATGTTCCGGGAGGTGAAGGAAAAAAAGGTCAGCCGGGGAGATTTTACCATGTTCTTTAATGATGCAGGTAGATTTAAAAAGTATATCCTGGCTATCTTAATTGGCCTACCCACCTGGTACGTAATCGGAATTCTGGTCAACCTGAGTAACCGCTTTGCGGGAGAATTTTACGGCATTAATAAAATTGATAGCGGTAGAGCCATTATGTTTGCTTATGTAGGTATCGCCAGCGGTGATATTGTCATCGGTCTGGTCAGTCAATACTTCAGAAGCCGCAAAAAAGCCCTGCTGACTTTTTATATCATGTCAATACTGGGGTTGATTTTTTTCTTCAGTCCATACAATACGTCAGATTCAACTATGTACGCAATTTGTGGTTACCTGGGATTCAGCACAGGTTTCTGGGCCATTTTTGTTACGATGGGAGCTGAACAGTTTGGTACAAATCTGCGCGCCACGGCTGCCACGACTATTCCCAATATGGTCAGGGGCTCTCTGCCTTTGATTAACCTGATGTTTCTCGATCTTTTCCAAAAAAGCTGGGGTTGGAGTCTGTTAGAAAGTGGTATGTGGACCGGGGCCATTGTCATGCTGATTACCCTGATCGCCTTTTATCATACTGAGGAAACCTTTCATAAAGACCTCAACTACGTGGAAGAATAAGATGAAAGGTAGCTACATGCAGATAAATAACAGCTGGTCTTTTCCGGGAAGCCGTTACTTTTACATCAATTATCTGGTATGAAACTGCTCGTCATCCGCTTTTCCTCCATCGGTGACATTGTTCTCACTACACCGGTACTCCGATGTTTAAAAAAACAGCTGCCGGATGTTGAGTTGCATTATCTGACCAAAGAGAGTTATCGACCTATTTTGGAGGCCAATCCCTATGTTGACAAGATCATCACACTTGGGTTGAGTAAGACATGGATGCTGCATCAGTTAAAAACAGAGCAATACGATGCAATTATTGATCTGCATCATAACCTGCGTACCTGGCAGGTGAAGCGTGCATTGGGGAAGATACCTACGTATTCCTTTCATAAGCTCAACTTTCAAAAATGGTTACTGACCACTTGTAAAATCAACCGCTTACCTCAAACCCATATTGTAGACAGGTACTTAGCTACGGTTCGTTCGCTGGGGGTGGTGAATGATGGAGCAGGGTTAGATTACTTTCTTCCTGAAAAACATCGTATTTCACCCAGTGATATTCCTTTTTCGCATCAGATGGGCTACATCGCATTGGTCATTGGCGCTGCACATGCTACCAAGCAGTTGCCTGTACATCGATGTATTGAATTATGTCGCAGATTGTCTTTTCCGCTGATATTATTAGGTGGGAAAGAAGACCATGCCCGTGGTGAGCAGATAGCTGCCGCCGATCCTATAAAAGTCTATAATGCCTGTGGTAAATTTTCGCTGCATGAAAGCGCAGACCTGGTGCAAAAAGCACGGGTGGTTATAACACCTGACACCGGATTAATGCATATAGCCTCGGCCTTTAAAAAACCAATCATCAGCATCTGGGGAAATACTGTACCTGCATTTGGTATGACGCCTTACTATGGCAACCACCATGTCGATCACCGTTTGTCAGAAGTATCCCTTTCTTGTCGGCCCTGCAGTAAAATTGGATATGACAGTTGTCCGAAAAAACATTTCAAGTGCATGGAGAACCAGGATCTTTCCCGCATACAGTCCTGGACCGATGAGTTGTTAGCCGTGAAAGTCAGCTGATTGGGGAATAAAAAAACACCCCGCAGAGGCGGGGTGGAGTCTTATAAAGTTTTTAGTACTTCGTTCATGCTTCTGACTGCGTCAGCGCTTTTGTTGAAGAGGTCCTTTTCAGCATCGGTCAGGTTCATAGGAAGAATTTTCTCCCAGCCCGATTTACCGATAACCACCGGAACGCCTAAGCAAATATCAGATTGATCATATTCTCCATTCAGAGAAACACAGCAGGTGAAGAGTTTTTTCTCATCACGAACGATACTCTCTACCAAGGCGGCTCCCGCAGCTCCCGGTGCATACCAGGCAGAAGTACCCAACAGTTTGGTGAGGGTGGCGCCACCTACCATCGTATCAGCCACGATTTGTTGTTGTTGTGCTGCTGAGAGGAAGTTGGTAACAGGAATGCTGTTCCAGGTAGCATGACCAATCAGAGGTATCATGGTAGTATCACCATGGCCTCCGATGACGATGGCATTCAAATCGGCTGGACTGCAACCGAGGTGTTGGCTAAGTTGATATTTAAAACGAGCGCTGTCAAGCGTTCCACCCATACCGATGATACGGTTTTTGGGAAGGCCTGAAGTGGTCAGCGTCAGGTAGGTCATGGTATCCATCGGATTGCTCACCACTATAATGATTGCATCGGGAGAGTGTTCCAGTATTTGCTGGGTAACCCCTTTTACGATACCTGCATTGGTGCCAATCAGTTCTTCACGGGTCATACCCGGTTTCCGCGGGATGCCGGAAGTGATCACTACTACTTCAGAGCCGGCTGTCTTACTATAGTCATTGGTACTACCGGTAATCCGGGTATCAAAGCCTAATAAGGTGGCCGTTTGCATCATATCCTGGGCTTTACCTTCCGCCAGGCCTTCTTTGATATCAAGTAAAACCAGTTCATCGGCCAGTTCCGCACGGGCAATATTATCAGCACAGGTGGCTCCAACGGCGCCTGCACCTACTACAGTAATTTTCATAAGATTTGAAATATAAGTGAGGGAATAATTTTTACTCCGCAAAGGTAGGGGTTCGGAAATTCTGTGCGATGCAAAAACCTTGTTATTTTGTATGCAGAATGGTCAGGAATTCATCCAACCGGAAGGGCTGTTCCGGCGACCGCCAGGTACGAACTAACTCCCGCTTGGGGCCGTACAACGCTACAAATGGGGTATATTCTATTCGGTAAAATGGAACTATTGCATAGGAAATATCTTGCCCCAGCAGGATGCCCGGAAATTGCCGTAAGCGAAATTGATCGCTGAACTGTTGCAGTTCTTGCAGGGGCTTATTAGCAGCCATCAGTACCAGGGTACTAGACAAACTATCCGCTTTTTGCACCAAGGCTTCTGTCATCTCTATACAATGTCCACAATCGGGCGAGAAATGGATAATGGCTATGAATTTTCTGGCGTTGGGTTGATTGCTGACATAAAAACTGCTGTCAATGAGTTGGAGGTGGAAGGCGGGTAAGCTATTGTCAGTGGATGGAAGGGATTGCGACCTGACAGCCATACTTAATAAAAGACAGGGGAGCAGCAGCAGGTAGAAAGAGAAGCAGGAATTGATTTTCATTACTGTGGTTGCTGCTTATTCATTTGCTCCATCATTCTCATTTCTTTGGCATCCTGCAAGAACTCGGAGGCAAATATGAAATTATTCAGCAGTTGGTCTTTGCTGAAGATGATATCTTTATTGCTGCCCTCCCACTGTTTCCGGCCCTGGTGTAGATAAATGATGTGGTCGCCAATCTCCATCACACTGTTCATGTCATGCGATACAACAATGGTGGTGATGTTGAATTCGCGTGTAATCTCAAGAATCAATTTATCAATCACCATCGACGTTTGTGGATCTAAACCGGAATTGGGTTCATCACAAAACAAGTATTTTGGATTCATCACCACTGCTCTGGCAATACCCACCCTTTTCTTCATACCGCCGCTGATTTCCGCAGGATACTTCCTTTGAGCTTCCAATAGATTAACGCGATCTAAGACCTCATCTACCCTTTTCTTTTTTTCTCCGGTGGTCCATTTGGTGAACATGTTCAATGGGAACAGTACATTTTCTTCTACCGTCATAGAATCAAAGAGGGCTGTTCCCTGAAATAACATGCCAATCTGCTGACGCAGCATTTTACGCTCATCGTCTTCCATCTCCAGCATGTCTATGCCATTAAAAAGAATCTTTCCCTGATCGGGTCGGAATAGCCCAACCATACATTTGGTCAGAACGGTTTTTCCGCTACCACTGCTGCCTATAATGAGGTTACATTTTCCTGCTTCCATCACTGCACTGATGTCTTCCAGGATGACTTTGGTCCCAAAACTTTTATGTATGTGCTGAATCTCTATCATGAAAAATACCCGCCGATGAAAGCAATACTAAAACTACTATAAAATTTGCAAATGGAGCAGATCGTCGAGTGTTTCACGACGGCTGATCAAGCGGGTTTCGCCCCGATAAATCAATACCTGTGCAGGTTTGGAGCGTGCATTGTAACTGCTAGACATTTCGTAGCCATACGCACCCGCATTGAAAAAAACCAGTATATCGCCTTCGCTGATGGTGGGCAATGCCCTGTTGGCAGCAAACTGATCGGTTTCACAGATATTTCCGGTGATGGTATACGCTTTTTCCGGACGATCGGGATGACTCACATTGCGGATATGATGATAAGCATCGTAAAACATGGGTCGAATCAGGTGATTGAAGCCGCTGTCAATACCGGCGATTTCAATAGCTCCATTTTGCTTGAGAACATTTACCCGCGTTATCAGATAACCACATTCACTTACCAAATATTTTCCGGGTTCAAACCAGATCTCAATGGGTCTTCCGGCCTTCCGGCTCATTGCCTGCTGAATAGCAGCTGTTTCTTCGCCCAGTTGCTGGATGTCGGTACCTGTCTCTCCCGGTTGGTAAGGCACTTTAAATCCTCCGCCCAGATCAATACAGGTTAGTTCCGGAAATTGATCTATCAGGTCCATCAGCAGTTGAGCACCCTGTAAAAAAATCTTCACATCCTTGATTTCACTGCCGGTATGTATATGTAGTCCACGGATGTGCAGATTGTACTGCTTTACGATTTGTAAAATGGCTGGCAACTGTTCTATCGGTATGCCAAATTTGCTCTGTTCGTGACCGGTAGAAATTTTCAGGTTACCACCCGCCATGATGTTAGGTCTTAATCGGATACCAACAGGATAGTTATGTCCAAAGCGGGCACCCATCTTCTCCAGGTTACTCAGGCTATCTATGTTGATATGTATACCCAGCGATGCGGCTGCCTCTATCTCTTCAAAGGAGATGCCATTACTGGTGTAGAGTATGCGGTCGGGACTGAAGCCGGCTTTTACAGCCATATAAGCCTCCTGAATAGAACTGCAATCTACACCACAGCCCAAGTTTTGAACCAGGCGGAGAATGTGCTGATTGGTTAACGCCTTGCAGGCATAAAAAAATCGGGTTGTTCGCAGATCAAAAGAAGTTTGCAGGCGGTGATATTGTTCTTCAATCTTTTCGCCAGCATACACGTAAAGGGGTGTGCCGTAATTTGCTGCGAGTTCCAGGAAGGTTGAATCGGAGAAAATTGCCTGCATGTTGCGAATATACTATTCTTGTGAATTGTTATGGCAGGCGATCAGCTATATCATTCGCCGGAACCAGCATCACTGCTGTCGGAAGAATCAGTTGTTGCTTCATCTGCTACTGGGGGTTCTTCATGCGGAACGACCAATGTATCAGCTGCATTCGAATTATCGAGGGACTGAATGGCAGTAGGCTCTACCAGTTGATCGGCCAATACTTCTTTTATTTGTGGCAGGTCATCCGATGAGTTGATACCGAAATAATCCATGAAGTTTTGCGAAGTGGCATAAACCAGCGGGCGACCGGGAAGATTTTCGTTTCTGCCACTGATGATGATCAATTCTTTTTCTAATAATTTTTGAATGCTGTAATCGCTGTTCACCCCACGGATGGCTTCGATTTCGCCTTTTGTGATGGGTTGCTTGTAGGCAATGATGGATAAAGTTTCCAGCGCAGCGTTGGATAGACGCTTCAGGTATTTCTCACCATTCAGTTGGGCCACCGTCGGATGATACATCGACTTGGTCAGGAATTGCCAGCCACCGCCACTCTGTTTTACTTCAAACGGATAAAATTCAGCACTGTATTTTTCACGAATTCCCTCCAGGGCTGCTTCCACCTGCTCCTTGGTGGCACGTTCTTCCATAAAGCCAAAAGCATTATTGATCAGCTCTAATACATCCGAAGAAGTGAGTGGTTTTTCACTCGCGAAAATCAATACTTCAATATGCGGTATGATCTGACTTAACTCCATGGTAGTTGATAAAGGTAACCGGTTAGGTATTTATTTCAATTAGGAACCTTGCAAGGCAGCAGCACCACTTACAATCTCCGTTAATTCCGTAGTAATGGCAGCTTGTCTGGCTCTGTTGTAGCTGATCTTAAGCGATTTCAGCAACTCGTTGGCATTGTCACTGGCCTTGTCCATGGCTGTCATTCTTGCACCATGTTCGCTGGCATTCCCATCCAATACTGCTTTGTACAGTTGCGTATTGAGAATTTTCGGCATTAATTCGGCAATCAATTGTTCTTTGGCAGGTTCGAAAATAAAATCAGATTTTTTCTCACCAGCTTTTCTCACCACTTTCTTGATGGGCAAAAACTGCTCGCAAACAAATTTCTGCGTAGCAGCATTTTTGAATTCACTATAAACAACTTCAACTGCGTCAAACAACTTATTTTCAAAAGCTGTGATGGCCGCAGCTGCAGCCTCCTGTACCGGAGCAAATCCCAGGTTCAGGTAGATGTCTCTGAAACGGGCATCAGTAGGGTAGCCCGCACGATTCATGGCTTCCCAGCCTTTCTTTCCAATACTCCAAACAGTGACCTGACCCTTTTTTTGTTGCGTAGCATATTTCTCAGCAACTGTAGCTTTGGCCAGTTTGATGATGTTAGAATTATAACCACCGCATAGTCCTCTGTCGCTCGTGATCACAATCAGCAATACTTTCTCAACCTGCCGCTCTTCTGCCAGCTTGATAGAAACACTTCCATCCATGTTGCTCACAATATTGGTCAACATTTCCTGCAACTTACCTGCGTAGGGACGCATCTGTGTGATCGCATCCTGTGCCCGGCGCAATTTGGCAGCACTCACCATTTTCATGGCTTTGGTAATCTGCTGCGTACTCTGTACACTTTTGATCCTGTTCCGGACTTCCTTCAATTGGCCTGGCATAGAAAAAAATTATATTTATATACGATTGAATTACAAATAGAATGCGGGTAACAATCTGCGTTGCTGCTGCATTCGGGGTGCAAAACTAACCAAAACAGGGTGAAAATCCATTGTCCTGTGCAAAAATCGCCTCTAAAATCAAAGGAAAGGCTTTAGAATCGATAAGTAAGCCCCGCCCCATTGATGCCCACATTCCATTGTAATTTATTGACCTGGTCTTGGAGAACCTTGCCATTTTTCTGGTGGGTGAAATATTGCACCAAATCGAGCACCAGCAGGAAACTGCCTTGTAGAATCAGGCTATTGCCAAATCCCTTGTTCCTATCACTGTTCAACCGCAATCCCCTTTCCCGGAGGTAAAGTCCGGTACTAATATAGGCTACATCCAGACCGGTATTCAACAGCAGTAACTTTTCCAGTGCACGCTGTTCCTGTATCATTTGCGCAGGACCAAAGGTTTGTTTCATCTGTTGGCGGAGTCCCCAGAGTCCCAGACCCGCAATGGCCACATTGACGGTATTCCAATAGGCGTTCATCTGGTGAAAATAGCGGGCACTTCCGGTGGCATTGCTGGCGGAGATACTCCCCTGGATGATGTTGGCCGCACCCCAGGCCCCCAGTATATAAAGGTGCTGCTGGTTTATAGCCAGCCTTCGTTTATTCAGCGAGTCCCATTGGAGGGCTTGCCCGGAAACACTTAAACCGGCAAAAAGCATCAGCAGGACGAGGGCAATGGGTCGGATGGACATAGTTGAATTAACTTTTAAGTCTGCACCCCGGCTTAGCAGTCATTTGCCCCGGTATGGTGCCAAATTGTTTACCTTTGACCGCTCCAAGAAAGATGCCAAATTGTCGTAAAGACAGATTCAGCATCTTTTTTGGCTGATTATTGAAACGATCAACGAGGTTTATATTATGCTCAAATTTATTTCAAAATTATTCGGTGGCAGTAAAAGTGAGAAAGATGTTCAGAAAATAATGCCTGTAGTGCAAGAGGCGCTGACTTGCTATGCCAAACTGCAGGAATTAAGTAACGATGAACTTCGCAGAAAAACCGTTGAATTCAGAGAGCGGATTCATACCCACCTTTCCTCCATTGACAATGTGATTCAGGAGCAGAAAAATGCTGCCGAACAATTACCGGTTGAAGACATACACGGCCGCGATGAAATCTATCGCAATATCGATAAGCTGAAAAAAGATCGGGATAAAAAAAATGAAGAGGTACTCGCCATCATTCAACCCGAAGCCTTTGCTGTTGTAAAAGAGGCGGCGCGACGTTTTTCTACGAATGAAACACTGCGCAGCGCTGCTACTGATTTAGATAGAGAGCTGAGCGTTAAAAAGCAGTATATCACCATCCAGGGCAATGAATCTGTTTTCGCCAATAGCTGGACGGCCGGCGGCGGAAAGATTACCTGGAACATGGTGCACTACGATGTTCAGCTGATCGGTGGCTCGGTTTTGCATCAGGGAAAAATTGCTGAAATGGCTACAGGAGAGGGAAAGACCTTGGTGTCTACCTTGCCGGCCTACCTGAATGCCCTCGCAGGAGAAGGTGTTCACATCGTAACCGTGAACGATTATCTCTCCAAACGTGATAGTGAGTGGAACGGCCCCTTATTTGAATGGCTCGGTTTACGGGTTGACTGCATCGATAAACATGAGCCAAATAGCGAGGCGCGTCGGAATGCTTACCTGGCAGACATTACCTATGGTACCAACAATGAGTTTGGTTTTGATTATCTCCGCGACAATATGGTGCATACCCCCGGTGAAATGGTACAGCGGAAACACCATTTTGCCATGGTCGATGAGGTGGATAGTGTATTGATCGACGATGCACGTACACCCCTGATCATCTCCGGACCAATTGGACACGTAACCGGTGAACAACAATTCTTTGAATTAAAGCCAAGGATAGAAAAATTGGTCGATGCGCAGAAAAGAGCCGTGAACCAGTTTTTGAACGAAGCCCGGAAAAAAATTGCCGAAGGCAATGATGACCCCAAAGATGGCGGACTGGCCCTGTTTCGTGCCCACCGCGGACTTCCTAAGAACAATGCCCTGATCAAGTTCCTGAGTGAGCCGGGTATTCGTGTGATCTTGCAAAAAACAGAAAATTATTACCTCGCAGATCAGTCAAAGGAAATGCCCAAGGCAGATGCTGACTTGTATTTCTACATCGAAGAAAAAAACAACTCAGTAGAACTGACCGAAAGAGGTATACAACTCATCACTCGTTCCGGTGAAGATCCCAACTTCTTCGTTCTCCCTGATATTAGCCTCTCGCTGTCATCTGTTGAAGAAGACAACGAACTCAATCCAGATGAAAAATTACATCGCAAAGAAGGCATCATCAATGAGTATTCTGTAAAAGCCGACCGCATACATACAGTACACCAGTTGCTGAAGGCCTATACCCTTTTTGATAAAGATGTGGAGTATGTAGTGATGGACGGTTCTGTGAAAATTGTAGATGAGCAAACCGGTCGTATCCTCGATGGCAGAAGATATTCCGATGGTCTGCACCAGGCGATCGAAGCAAAGGAGAATGTAAAGATTGAAGCAGCTACACAAACGTATGCCACCATTACGCTGCAGAATTATTTCCGCATGTACCACAAACTTGCCGGTATGACAGGTACGGCAGAGACGGAGGCATCTGAATTCTGGGACATCTATAAATTAGATGTAGTTAGTATTCCAACCAATGTGCCTGCCATTCGCAAAGATCAGGAAGACCTTTTATTCAAGACAAAGCGTGAAAAATATAAGGCAGTCATCGAAGAGATCATCCGTCTACGTGAAGCCAAGCGTCCAGTGCTCGTTGGTACCACTTCCGTTGAAGTGAGTGAATTGCTAAGCCGAATGCTTACCCAGAATAAAATTCCCCACAACGTTTTAAATGCCAAGCAGCACGCACGGGAAGCACAGGTGGTAGCAGAGGCGGGCTTTGCCAGCGCCGTTACCATCGCCACCAACATGGCAGGTCGTGGTACCGATATTAAGCTGGGGCCCGGTGTGAAGGAAGCAGGTGGTTTGGCCATCTTAGGCACGGAACGACATGAGTCACGCCGCGTTGACCGCCAGCTGAGAGGCCGCGCCGGACGACAAGGTGATCCCGGATCCTCCCTCTTTTTTGTATCACTGGAAGATGACCTGATGCGCATGTTCGGAAGTGAGCGCATTGCGAAAGTGATGGATTTTGCAGGGTATAAGGAGGGTGATGTGATTCAGGAAAGAATGATCACCAATTCTATTGAACGGGCACAGAAAAAAGTGGAAGAGAACAACTTTGGTATCCGCAAGCGCTTACTCGAATACGATGATGTTATGAACAAACAGCGTTCGGTGATTTACACCAAACGAAACCATGCGCTGTTTGGTGAACGACTTGCCCTTGATCTGGATAATGCCTTTTATTCCGTTGCCGAAGAACAGGTGGCTGCCTATAAAGACATGAACGACTTCGAAGGCTTCCGTCTTGCCATCATTGTAAACTTTGGTATAGATGTGCCTTTTTCGGAAGATGAAATGAACCGAAAATCGCATGCCGAATTATCGGAATTGATCTATCGCACTTCTATGGCTTCCTATGATCGGAAAAAAAGTGAGATGCGTAAGCAGTCCATCCCGGTATTCAGCAATATCCGGGTTCAGCAGGGTCGTCATATTGAAAATGTAGTTGTGCCCTTTACCGATGGTAAAAAACTTATACAAGTGCTTTCCCCTCTGCAGGCTACTATCGACAGTAAAGGTCTTGAAATGGTGAATGCACTTGAGAGAACGGCTGCCCTCGCCATTATTGATGATGCCTGGAAAGAACACCTTCGCTCCATGGATGATCTCAAGCAAAGCGTGCAAACAGCATCCTATGAACAGAAAGATCCTTTGGTGATTTATAAGATGGAAGCTTTTGAACTCTTCCGGAAAATGGATGCAGAAGTAAACAGAGAAATTGTTCAATTCCTTTGTCATGCCAACATACCGCTCAATGAGGGCGACGAACTAAAAGAAGGTCACCAGGAGAAAACAGATATGAGCCGGATGAGTACCAGCAAGATGGACCTCACCGGAGCACCAACAGAAAATGAATATTTTGATCCGTCTGCAGAAAAGCAACAACCGGTTGTCGCTGCCCCCAAGATCGGCCGCAATGACCCTTGTCCATGCGGCAGCGGAAAAAAATTCAAAGCATGTCATGGACGTGAGTCGTAAAGACTGAACGGGTAAATGCTACGCGCATGCAAGTGAACCACCTGATAGACCATACTTTGCTGAAGCCTACCGCTCTTGTTCAGGATATGGAACAATTATGTAGCGAAGCCATTGCACATCAATTTGCAGCCGTATGTGTTCCTCCTCCCTTTGTAAAAATTGCCCGTGAACTGGTGGCAGGAAGTGGCGTTAAGGTGGCAACAGTCATCGGGTTTCCCTTCGGCTACTCCGCAGTTGAAGCAAAGATCGCTGAGTCGGTTCTTGCAATGGTCGATGGCGCAGATGAACTGGATGTAGTGGCTAGTCTGTTGGCCATCAAAAACCATGACTGGGCCTACATTGCAAATGAAATTGGTCATCTGTTACCTGTCATTAGAAGTAAGCAGAAGGTAATAAAAGTGATTATAGAATCGGGTGTGCTGACGGATGATGAAATCGTCACCTGTTGTGATATTTATGGTGCAGCCGGCATTGATTTTTTAAAAACATCTACCGGTTATGCTGAGAGAGGCGCAACGATTGAAGCGGTACAATTATTCAGGAAACACCTGCCTGCATCAGTAAAAATAAAAGCTTCGGGTGGAATACGGACTTATGATCAGGCTTGTCAAATGGTTACAGCCGGCGCCGACCGTTTGGGTTGCAGTGCCAGCGTTGCCATCGTTCAGGAAAAAACAACCGATAGCACGGATTATTGAATCTTCTGCTGACATTTTTAATTGCGTATATGAATGCTTTATTTGCTTTACTAATTTGTCTCCCGTGGGGAAATGCTACTCCTTTGAAAGATACCGTCATTATTCAACAGGATCCCAGAATGGAGGTATTGACGCAAAAACAGCGGATTGTTAACCGCAAGCAATCTATGATGGCAGGTAATGGACTTTACAAAGGCTTTCGCATTCAGGTAATCAGCACCAATAAGCGGGATGATGCATTTCGGTTGAAAGCTGAACTTTTATCAAATTTTCCTGAGCATAAATCCTATATCATCTATCAGAGTCCTAACTTTAAAGTACGTTTAGGCAATTTCATAAAAAAGGAAGACGCTGAATTGCTCAAGGCACAATTAAATAAATTTTATACCCGGGGTGTTTATATAGTCGAAGATGCCGTGGAATACAATCCCAGGGAAGATGAATTGACCCTCAAACCTTGATTATGCTGGCAGAGCAGATAAAGACCCTCGCTGAACAACTTGCACCCGAATATATTGCAGTTCGGAGACACCTGCATGCCAATCCGGAATTGAGTTACCACGAGGTGGAAACGGCTCGCTATGTGCAAGAGCGTTTGTCAGCCATCGGTATTCCTTTTCAGGTCATGTCAACAACCGGCGTAGTAGGTATCATTGAAGGTCAGCACCCTTCCAGCAGGGTATTGGCATTAAGGGCCGATATGGATGCATTGCCCATTCAGGAAGAAAATGATGTTCCTTATCGCTCGCTCAATAAAGGCGTTATGCATGCTTGCGGGCATGATGTGCATACTTCAATCCTCCTCGGCGCTGCCCGAATATTGCATGAACTGCGACATGCCTGGTCGGGCACCATCAAATTAATTTTTCAACCCGGCGAAGAAAAAAATCCGGGTGGAGCCAGTTACATGATTCGAGATGGTGTGCTCACTAACCCGGCTCCCCGGGGAATCATAGCCCTGCATGTTCATCCCGGATTACCTTGTGGGCAACTGAGTTTTCGAAAAGGCAGGGTAATGGCGAGTGCCGATGAAATTTACATCACCATTCGCAGCCAGGGTGGTCATGCTGCAGCACCCCATCTTACTGCAGACACCCTGCTGATTGCATCTCATTTGGTAGTATCCTTGCAACAAATTATTTCCCGCAACAATAATCCGGTTACCCCATCGGTCTTATCTATATGCTCCATACAAGGCGGACATACCACCAATGTGATACCCAGTGAAGTGAAATTGATGGGAACATTTAGGGCTATGGATGAAAATTGGCGTTATAAGGCACATGAATTAATCAAGAAACAAACCAAAGCCCTGGTGGAAGGTATGGGTGCCGAGGTTGATATACACATTGATGTAGGTTACCCTGCTGTTGATAATCATCCTGCATTTACAGATGAAGTTTGGGCACATGCAGCTGACTGGATGGGAAAGGATCAGGTCAGAGAAACTGAACTACGCATGGGCGCGGAAGATTTCGGCTATTATTCCCAACAAATACCCGGTTGCTTTTTCCGCCTTGGGGTGCGCAATGAATCAGCAGGCATTGTTCACCAGGTGCATACCCCCCGGTTTAATATTGACGAAAATGCAATTGAAATCGGTATGGGTGTGATGGCTTACCTTGGTGCTACGGTTCAACCAGTAACAACCTGATGCCGGCTTCCAAATTAATGCCCTTATTTTAACTTCTTGTAATAACTTCGTATATATCATTGGTGACAGAAATACCCCCACATGGCTAAACAAACTGAATTACGCAGGGAACAGGCACTGGAATACCATGCCAGTGGTAGACCCGGTAAAATAGAGGTTATACCTACCAAAGAGGCCAAGACCCAACGCGACTTGTCACTGGCTTATAGTCCGGGTGTTGCTGAACCTTGTAAGGAAATTGCAGCCAATCCGGAGGACGTATATAAATATACCGCCAAAAGTAACCTCGTAGCCGTCATCACCAATGGAACCGCCGTACTGGGGTTAGGTGATATCGGTCCGGCTGCCAGTAAGCCGGTAATGGAGGGCAAGGGCGTACTTTTCAAGATATTCGCTGATATTGACGTTTTTGATATAGAAATCGACGAAAAAGACCCGGATAAGTTTGTACAGATCGTCAAGTCACTCGGTCCCACATTTGGAGGTATTAATCTGGAAGACATCAAGGCCCCCGAATGCTTTTATATTGAGAAGCAGTTGCGAGAGCAAATGAATATCCCGGTGATGCACGACGACCAGCATGGTACTGCTATTATCAGTAGTGCGGCTTTGCTGAATGCCCTTGAACTGCAAAAGAAAAAAATTGAAAAGGTTAAGTTCGTTGTGAATGGTGCCGGTGCAGCGGCTATGGCTTGTGTGCAACTGTATGTGGCACTGGGTGCTCGCTACAGCAATTTCATTCTTTTTGATAAAGATGGTGTGCTGCATTCGGGAAGACCCGATCTCGGCGATATCCAGCGTATGTTCGCCGTTGATAAAAAAGACTGGAACCTTGAAAAAGCGATGAAAGATGCAGATGTCTTTCTTGGACTCAGTGTTGGAAATGTCGTGACGACAGACATGATAAAATCGATGGCTAAAAATCCCATTGTTTTTGCAATGGCCAATCCAGACCCGGAAATAACGTATGAACTCGCTACTTCAGTTCGGAAAGATATCATCATGGCAACGGGACGCTCTGATTATCCAAACATGGTGAACA
>JBEIUM010000252.1:0-3689 GCA_040374385.1 Sediminibacterium sp.
CATGCGGTGAGCTATAGTTGGTCACCCGGCACTACGCTATCATCTACCTCAGGTTCAAGTGTAGTGGCAAGTCCGTTGACGACCACCGGTTATACGGTGACTGGTATGGATGTGAATGGCTGCAGCAGCAGTGATGTGATCTTGGTGACTGTTCTTGCGCTGCCCACGGCGAGCATCAGTTATGTGGGCAATCCATTCTGCCAGTCGGGTAGAGCCCAAGTGAATAGAGTGGGACAAGCAGGGGGTACCTACAGTTCGACAGCCGGACTCATTATCAATGCTACAACAGGAGAAATTGATTTATCGGCCAGTACACCGGGTAGTTATACGGTGACGTATAGTTTTAGTAATGGTAGTTGTTCTTCAATGATTAGCACAGAGGTGACCATCTTCTCTTTGCCGATTGTTTCTTACCAACCAGCTATAAATGCTGTTTGTATTCAGGCGAATCCATTTTCACTCACAGGTGGAAGTCCTACAGGAGGTGTATATCGGGGTCCGGGGGTTTCGGGAGATTTATTTGATCCTCGTGCTGCAGGAACGGGTTTACACATCATTGAATATACGTATACCAATGCGAAAGGTTGTGCCATGACTGTTTCAGCAACCATAGCTGTTTCAGCATTATCACCTGGTCTTATCCCTTTGGTTTTTCCTGAAGTATGTATAAATGCATCGCCATTTACTTTATCTGCCAATAATGGGATTCCGCCGGGTGGACAATTTTTAGGTGTTGGTGTTCTGAATAATCAATTCAATCCAGCCAATGCCGGTATTGGTATACGGGTCATTCGATATCTAACGCCTGGTGTAAGTGGTTGTTCGGTCTTATATACCGGAACCATTCAAGTCAATCCAAAACCCGCATTACAGGTTACAGCACCTCAACAGGTGTGTGAGGGAACGCAGGTGCAAATCAACGCACAATCTGCCGGTGATTTATTCTGGTCTGATAGTACTTCCGCGGCATTGCAAATTTTCAACGGGGTACTTACGCTCAGGGCCATAAGAACAAGTACATTTCTCATTACCTGTCGGGATGGAAAAGGGTGTAGCAATACACAACCGATAACGATTCAGGTGGCGCCCCCCCCGGATGCGAGATTTCAATATGATCGTGTCCAGTATTGTAATGATGGCAGTGTAGGGGTTCAGTTGGCAGGATTGTCCGGTGGAATTTTTTCTTCAAGTCCGGGAATTGCTTTAAATCAAGTTACAGGACAGATAAATTTGTTAGCAAGTCAACCGGGAATGTACACCATAACATATGCGGTGAACAACGCTGCGGGTTGTCAGTCGCAGTTTTCCAGATCTATTGAAATTCGTGAAAGGCCTGTTTTGGCCATTGCTGATTTGCTCTTATGCCAGGGAAATGTACAAGCCATAACGACCACAGCTGCCTTGGGTGGTAGCAGCAGATGGGAAAGTAATCGGACTGATATAGTGGAGGTAGATGCACAGGGGGTGGTGCGGGGCTTGCAGGCTGGACAGTCGTTGGTAAAGTTTACCAGTCAAACAGGTTGTTCCACAAGTCTCTTGGTTACGGTCAAATCCTTACCGGTGCTGAGGGGCAGAAACGTAGTTTGTAAAAATGACAGCATACAAGTATTGGTTGGCACTGCTGCAGGGTTGGCGGCTCAATTTACCAGTCTTTTCCCCGGTATCGCGGGTATCACTTCGAGTGGTTGGATCATGGGATTAAAAGAGGGGAATGCTTTGATTCGCTACCAGGATGCCGATGGATGTATCGCTACACATCCTATACAGGTAGATGTTGTACCGGAGCGGGTTACTGGTCCGGTACTGGCCTGTGAACCTGCTACTGTTCGCTTAGATAAACCGGTACAGGCTGTTTATGGTAATTCAGGCTATACTTTTATTTACTGGAAGGATCCCGGTCAGACAGTTCTTCTCAATAATCCTTTACGAATAGCTGAGTCTGGTAAGTATTATGTGCAAGTCAGAAATGGCAATGGCTGCAAGGCCGCTAAGCCCGTAGAAGTTCAGGTATCCATTGCCAAGGCTTTACAGCCAAGACGTCTGGATACTGTAAAAACGCAGAGCAATACACCTATTCAATTACGTGCTAGGCCCAATGGGGTTGCTTATCTCTGGTCACCTGCAGCCGGACTGAATGCAGCAAATATTCAAAATCCCTGGTTTAATTATGTAAGGAATATGGAGTACCAGGTTACGATGCAAACGGATAGTGGTTGTGTGGTAACGGATACGGTGTTTGTAAAAGCTTTGGATGCCAATATTTTTGTGCCAACAGCATTTACACCCAACCGAGATGGACTCAATGATAAGTTGACTCCGGTGTGTTATAGCATCCAGCGGATCTCCTATTTCTCTGTATTCAATCGTTGGGGTGAGCTTTTATTCACCACCAATAGCATTGGTAAGGGTTGGGATGGCACCACCAAGGGTAGTCTTGCAGATCCGGGTACCTATGTCTGGATGCTGGAGGCGGTAGGCCTCGACGGTCAGCTATTCAGGCAGAAAGGAACGGTGGTACTGATTCGATAAGGATAATCAAAAAATCAATTACACAGCTGTGATGTCCATCCTTGTTTACTTCTGTAGCAAAGGAAACTTTCCTTCATGGAAATCACTTGTAAGACTTTATTGGAAGTGTTGATATGTAATAAGGTTTTGATTCCTTTTACAGCATCATCCATGAGTCCGCTTTCAGTGATGATCAATTCAGTGGTATTCGGTCCAATCAGGCGGCTGCTGGTTTTATAATAGTAGTTTCCTTCTGTATCTTTTGCCGGGGCATGATAGAGGTGGGCCAGTTCGGTTAGGTCGGTGATATTTTTGGATTGCAATAATGTATTGAGTCGAATAATTACGGTTGAATCAATGGGTCGATAAATCACCAGTCCGGTTTCTTCATTGGCTGCTTCTACCAGTTTCACGCCGAGTTCTTTTTTTACTGAATCGGTAACGATCAATTCATAGATATATCTTCCGGAGGTAAGTGGCTTTGAGGTGTTGGTATCTGCGGGCAATACATAGCTTACTTTTTTCCCTATTTTGACTTTGATAAACGGAAGTGGCTGTGCTTTGTCCACATGTACCATGCAGGTCACTTCATCGGGTTTCAGGCTACCAAAATAAATAGCGGTTTGCTGTGGATTAATAACCAGGTCTTCGATTTCGAAAGGGGTAGCGTTTCTGATGCAAAAATTGAATCTTTTTTCATCTTCTTTACAGTCAGCAGCTCGCTGGTTGGCCAGCAGGTTGGCTATTTCATCGCTGGGTTGTTGGGTGATGCAGCCTGACAGTAAAGTGCAACCAATTAAAAAAAGTGTTGTGGTTATTTTTATCATGGTTTTAGTTTGTTAAGAAGGGTTGACAGATTTTCTTTATCGCCCTTTGAGCCTGGCAAATTACATTAAAATTAATGAATATGTAGTTATTGTAGAAGCTGACAAGGGAAGTAGGGGGGGCGGGTGTGAAGAAAAGGCCAGCTTTCGAGTTAAGCGCGCTCGCACACATGCTCCTTCGGCGCACCATCGGAACGCACACTGGCTTACCCACGCAAGCCGGCTTTCACACTCAAACTCATACTCACTCTGGCTTTAACACGCACGCTGGCCTTTGTGCCCGAGATCAGGTTACTTGCAGTGCTCCGAATAAGAGAAATGCCGATCTGTGCAGGTCGGCATACAGTATTAAAATCA
>JBEIUM010000008.1:0-29549 GCA_040374385.1 Sediminibacterium sp.
CACCTTACCTACTGCTTATCAGGCAGGGGTGGCAGCTACCTTCAAAAAGTCTTTCACGCTGGCACTGGATTATCAGTATGAGGCCTGGCGGCAAACCAACTATAGCGGTGTAAGTTATATTCTCGATGATAGCCGTCGTTACTCAGGCGGATTTGAGTTTTCGAAAAAATCCAGCTATCTCGATCAGACCTACGAAAAGTATTTTCTGCAAACGGGTCTCTTCTATACCAACTCCTATCTGCGCATCAACGGCATTCAGTTGAAAGATTACGGTCTTACCCTGGGTGCGGGAGCAGAATTATCCAGAACGCCGCTCAGCAGCCTCGCTATTCAGGGTGCACTGGAACTTGGCATAAGAGGTACCACCGAAAAGGGCCTGATCCGCGAGAGCTATACCCAGTTCACACTTTCGCTCTGTTACCGCGATTTTTGGTTATCGAGAAAGCTGAAGCGTTTCGATTAGACGCCCCTATCTCTTCCTACTTTTTTTGGTGGAACAATCACCCTGCTGGGTGATTCAAGATATTCCTTTATCTTAGAAGGATGATGCGTTACGGGATATTGTTATTTATTCTTTTTCATGCTTTGCAATCCAATGCTCAGTCTTCATTTCGACTGGTCAGAACGACCGGCAAATTACCTACGCTCTATTATGGCTTGGGAGAAGACCGGCTCGGTGGAGCTACGATGGGCTATCTCGACTCGGGTGTTCTTCTAAAAGTGGTCGACTCGGCGAAGGAACTTTATAAAGTGCAACTCGCCCAATTCAGGTCGGCATACATTGAAAAAAAATCTGTGCTCACAGACTCTGTGACTGTCAATGGTGCTGCTTATTTAACCGCTTCTTTCAGTGCAAAAGGCGATTCCATCATGGATTATGTAGGCATTGTCATGGAGGAGAGGCTACCCTATCAAAGTAGCATGCAGATCAGTCCCTCAGCCATCGTCGTCGATATTTTTGGTGTACGCAGCAATACCAACTGGGTTACGCAATTGAGTTCGCTCAAGGAAGTGAAGCATGTTTATTACCAGCAAACTGCCGATGATATTGTTCGGGTGACCATTGAGTTACAACACCGACAACACTGGGGTTATTCGATAGGATATAAAGGAAAATACCTGGTGGTCAGTATTCGTCGTCAGCCGCCCAAACTTGATCTGCGTAAGTTAACCGTTGCGATTGATGCCGGCCACGGAGGTAGCAATACAGGTACCAGTGGCGTCACTTCCTTACAAGCAGAGAAGAACCTGACGTTGCTGTATGCAAAAGAACTTCAAAAGTTATTGCAGAAAAAAGGCGTGAATAGCATCATCATGACGCGAACTTCGGATACCACATTTGATAACAAAGACCGTATTCTTTTTCTTCAGCAACAACGACCTGATTTGTTGATAAGCCTGCATTTCAACTCGAGTGCTAACCGGCAGGTTCGTGGTGTGAGTACTTATTATAAGCACATTGGGTTCAGACCGATGACACAATATATTTTACAGCGCATGCTGGAATTGAACCTGCCCGAATTTGGTAACATCGGACATTTCAATTTTGCGCTCAATGCACCTACTGACTTCCCCAATTGTCTCGTGGAGATTGCTTTTCTAAGCAATGAAGAAGATGAGCGGCGTATTGTGAGTCCTGCCTTCCGGGCTGCTGTCGCCAAGAAAATTCATGCCGGCATTGTCGACTGGCTGCATGCCTTAAAAATGTAAGTCCTTAGGGCTGTATATATCTTTCAAAAAATTCGAGGGTACGCAGCATTTGGTCTATACGTTGGCGATTGTTCCCGCTGCGGGTAATTTCATGTGATGCCCCCGGATGACGAACATATTCAACCGGTCTGCCCAATACCTTCAGGCTCCTGTAAAACATTTCACTCTGGATGACACCGGTGCGCAAATCATTTTCTCCGTGGAAGATGATCAGTGGTGTTCGAATATTTTCTACATAAGTAAGTGGCGACTCTCGGTCAAGTACTTTTTTTATTTCCGGTTGGAAGGGATAGCCACCAAAATAATTAGGAACCAAACGCCAGGCATTTCCTTCCCCCATGAAAGTAGTCAGTTCATACACACCCCGCTGGGAACAAGCTGCTTTAAATCGCTGGTCGTGCCCGATAATCCATGCCACCAGGTAGCCGGCATATGAGCCACCGGTAACTGCCAGACGGTTGGTATCTATGTATCCCTCGCTTGCCGCTTTTTCAAGTGCAGTCAATACATCGCGGGCAGGTCCGGTTCCCCAATTATTAATGTTCGCCCGCATGAATGCAGTGCCATAACCTCCGGATCCACGCGGATTGGCATAGACTACAACATACCCACGCGCACAGTAATATTGAAACTCATGCCACATGGAACTTTCCCCCGGTCCCCACATAGCAGTAGGTCCGCCATGAATGTTTAAGATGGCAGCATACTTTTTACCCGGTTCAAATCCGGCCGGCTTCATGATCCAGTATTCAATGGTCATGCCTTCCTCATTGATAAAAGTTCTTTTCTCGGGCCTGCTTAGTTCACGGTTGACCAGCCAACCACTGTTGAGGGAGGATAATGTACGCATATCTTTTCCTTCCGTGTCACAGCTCATTATTTCGAATGGACTGCTGACAGCAGTTTGAACGAATAAGAGTCGGTTATTGGCGAGATCAAAGCTGCCAATGCCGGCATCGGCCGGGGTAAGTGCTACCACCTTTTTGGAAGTGACATCGGCTCGGTAGAGTGGAGCACCACCATTGCTCTGTGCGGTGAAGAAAAGATTTTTTTCATCGGCACTCCAGGTGAGTCCGCTTTTATTTCGGTCGAAAGGAATGGAAGTCGCATCCCGTAGATTTCCGTTGTATGGAATTATGTACAGTTCGGGAATATCAACGGCAGCTGCCCTGCTTTTTTGAAAAGCAACCCATTTCCCGGTAGGAGACAGGCGAACGCTGTTGTAGGCCCAGCCCGGTTCTCCCAGCCACTTACGCAGCTGCAGGCTGCCGGAATCGGCTATGTAAATAGAAGATTCCAATATTCGGTCGGGATGCGCATCTGCAAATACATTCCCGGTAACGACCAATTGTTTTCCATCGGGCGTAAAAGCACCGGAAGAAAATCTTCCGAACCCATTGGTCACTGGTCTGGCAACTGCTCCGGGTGTAGCTTCTGTAATGAAGAGATGCGAGAAACTCATTTCCCCGCTGATGCCGGTCTCCTCCTGAAAATTCAGGTGATTGATTACTTTGGCTTTTTTATCTTTTACATTATTTTGAAGCCAGGCTTGCACGGCTGCCTTATTGCCATCGGGGTCTGCCTGGATGCCGCTAGGAGGGAAAAAGTTTTCATTCGAAGTGCCAGGTTTTTCTAATGGGAAGGCAGGTGCTTTTTTGCCGGGATTTAGTTGTTCGTCTGCATAGAGTTCCTGCAGCGACAGTTGAGCGGTGAAAAGCAACTGATTCCCCTGCGGATGCCAAACCGGATTGCTTGCCCCATAGCGTGATTTGGTTAATTGTATGGCTTCGCCTCCATCCAGGCGCAGTAAAAATAGCTGCGGTTTGCCATCAACTGTTCGTACAAATACCAGCTGTTTTCCATCCGGACTCCAGGCAGGCTGAGCAGCGCCCTCTTTTCCAGTTAAGATCCGTGGGTTGCCGGGTTGGTTCAGTGACACCAATACCAGTCGGTTGAGGTAGTTGTATTCATCTTTTTTCTCCCGGTCGGGTTCAATGCTATTCTGAACATAAACTGCCATTTCCCCACCCGGACGAATAGCCACCTGTGTCACCTGCTGGATATTCAGCATATCGGTGACCTTCATTTTTTGTCTCGCGGGCTGGGCTTGAATGGGATGGGTAGGAGCGATGACGGTTAAAAAGGCAACCGGTAGTAGGATTTGCATCAAAAAAGTACGAAGCATAAGAGGCTGTTTTATACTGGGAAGTTAATCACATTTACGTCTTCAGGCCGACATTTTGTACTTTTAAAAAAAATATAGATATGGGAAAGATGGTAGAAGAGTTTAATGCGTACCGGGAAAAAATGAATGAAGTGATCCTCAGTAAGGACAACCTGGTATTGAAACGTTTTTGGAACCTGGATGGACATACTTATGAGTCCGGTGCCTTGGATGCGAAGACGAAAGAGTTGCTCGGACTTGTAGCCAGTATGGTACTTCGTTGTGACGACTGCATTCGCTATCACCTGGGAAAAAGCAGGGAGCAAGGGGTGAGTACTGAAGAGCTCTATGAGGTGTTTGCCGTCGCCAATATTGTTGGGGGCAGCATTGTAATTCCCCATACCCGCCGGGCGGCGGAATACTGGGAAGAATTGCTGGCAGATGCCCCTGCAGGTAATTAATTTATACGTACATTTGATATCATCATTTTTTCTATTTTAATACTTTGATTTATGGCTGAAGTAGCAGCTCCGGTTAGTCCGGCCCTCACATCGAAAGACTTTGTTACCGACCAGGAAGTACGTTGGTGTCCGGGTTGCGGGGACTATTCCATTTTGGCTCAAGTGCAAAAGATAATGCCCACCATTGGTGTAGCCCGTGAAAATATAGTGATGATCAGTGGTATTGGCTGCAGCAGCAGGTTCCCGTATTATATGAATACGTATGGTATGCATTCGATCCACGGTAGGGCCACAGCAGTAGCCAGCGGACTCAAAGCGGCGCGTCCTGAACTCAGCGTGTGGATCATTACGGGTGATGGCGATGGTTTAAGTATTGGTGGCAATCATACGATACATATGCTGCGGAGAAATTTTGATGTCAATGTATTGCTGTTCAATAATCAGATTTATGGTTTAACCAAGGGGCAATATTCACCTACCTCAGAAGAGAATAAGGTAACCAAGAGTACCCCTTTCGGAAGTATTGATCATCCATTCAATCCATTGGCGCTTGTATTGGGTGCCGATGCCAGTTTTGTTGGCCGTAGTATGGATAGAGATCCGAAGCACCTACAATATATGCTTTCGCGTGCTAATCAGCACAAGGGCTCTTCTTTCCTGGAGATCTATCAGAATTGCAACATATTCAATGATGGCGCATTTGAAGTATTTACCGAAAAAGGAACCAAGGCAGAAGAGACATTGTTCATGGAGCAGGGAAAGCCATTGGTTTTCGGAGCCAACCAGCAAAAGGGTATCCGTCTCGATGGATTAAAACCGGTGGTGGTAGAACTTGGCGCCGACTATTCAGCTGATGATTGCTGGATCCATGATGAAAAAGATTTCTTCAAGGCTCAGATATTAACCCGTCTCTTTGATCAGCCGATGAGCGCAGGCGGTCATTTCCCGCGTCCTTTTGGTGTGTTCTTCCAGACCGATCGTCCCTGTTATGAGGATCTGATGGCTGCACAAATTGAAGATTTTATTGCCAGCAAGGGAAAAGGTGATTTAGACAAGTTACTGCGTGGCAGGGAAGTATGGGAAATCGCAGGCTGATGCCGGTCGTATTATAGTTCTACAATACCTTGCCTGATGGCAAAGGTGACCAGGCCAATTCTCGAAGCCACTTTTATTTTTTTTAGCAGCGTATCGCGGTACCCATCGATGGTGCGCGGACTTACGAACATGGCAGCTGCAATTTCTTTATAACTCATATCTGAGCACAGCCAGCGAAGGAAAGCGCGTTCTCTGTCGGAGAGCATGGCTGCTAGTATTGCCTCCGTCTCTTGTTTACCGGGATTTTTTTTCCTTTCCTGCAAATAATGGAGGCAAGCGGAAGATTGCAGGTAATAACCTTTCATTGTTATTTGGTCAAGTGCTTTCTTCAGTTCTTCCGGCTCGGCATCTTTTTGTAGAAATCCGTGTACGCCCATGTGCAGTAGTTTTTCCAGACAGCAATCTTCTCCCAGCATACTGACCACCAACATTTTAATGTTCGGATAATGTTGTTGCAGCCAGTGAATGGTTTCAAAGCCGTTCATTATTGGCATTTTGATATCCAGTATCACCAACTGCGGGGTGGGAGCTCTCTGCATGATATCTATCAGTTCTGTTCCATTCCCTGCCTGCAGGGTTACCTCATAGCGGCTCCAATGGCTGATACAGGCTGCCAGGGCTTTTCGAAACAAGATATGGTCGTCGACAAGTGCCAGTTGCATGTGGGCGGTTATTTTTTGCAAAATCGGCTGTAGGTGGCATAAATAATCAGGGTTTTATACTTGACTTTCATGGGTCTAAAAAGTTTGATTTTCAGGTATAAACCACCTATGCTTTGGGTGTGACTACCATTAGTTTTGTCATGTATCTGGCAGAGATGAGCGGCTGCCCGGTGCGCAGTAGTAAATGGGTTAACATCAACGGCGGCACAAGGCCGCCGTTGCATTTTCCTGCAGCGAATGTGGCGGCGACTTGTTACTTTTAGGTATGCTGCTAACCATTCATCCTGAAAATCCGAATCCACGCCATATACAACAGGTGGTCGACTGTTTAGCATCCGGAGGTATTATCATTTATCCCACCGATACGATTTACGGATTGGGCTGTGATATTTTTCAGCCAAAAGCAATCGAACGTATTGCTCGCATAAAACAGGTGGATCCGCAGAAGGCACAATTGAGTTTTATCTGCAGCAGCCTGAGTGATCTAAGCCAGTATACCAAGAGTATTTCAACTCCGCTGTATCGCACCCTCAAAAATTATTTACCCGGCCCCTATACATTTATTCTGCCGGCGAGTAAGCTAGTCCCGAAATTATTACACAGTAAAAAAAATACCATCGGACTTCGCATTCCCCATCATCCCGTTGCCATGGCGATTGTAGCAGCATTGGGCCATCCCCTTTTATCTGCATCGCTTCCGGGAGAAGAAGCTGAAGAGATTGCGCAGCCGGAAGAAATTTACCAGCGCTTTCATAAACTGGTCGATCTGGTCATTGACGCCGGTCCCGGAGGAATTATCCCCTCTACCATACTGGATTGTACCGGTCCCACCTGTGAGGTCATTCGCCAGGGAGCAGGTAGTTGGGAGGAGTAAGTGCTATTTCCAAAGTGGCAATTGGCGGGGTTGAATGTTAAAACTTTTTCGGTGGCAATCACAGAGTCCATGTTGTTCTATGCCCCGGCGATGTGCGGCAGTTCCATACCCCTTGTTTTGGTGAAAGCCGTAAACAGGAAATTGTTTCCCCAGCTCCTTCATGTCATCATCCCGAAAAGTTTTAGCGAGGATACTGGCGGCAGCAATGTTCGCAAATCGACTATCTCCCTTGACCATACAAACATGGGGAATAGATGGATAGCGGGAAAAGCGATTCCCATCAATCAATAGCAGCTCCGGTGTTACCTGCAATTGACGGATGGCTGCATGCATCGCCAGATAAGTAGCCTGCAGGATATTCAACTGATCAATTTCGGCCACCTCTACCCGACCCACACCCCAGGCTATGGCTTCCTGGCAGATGATCTCACGCAGCAGATACCGGTCTGCTTCTTTCACCTGTTTGCTGTCGTTCAGCAGCGGATGAAAAAAATCGGTTGGAAGAATAACAGCTGCCGCTACGACCGGTCCGGCAAAACAACCCCTGCCGGCTTCATCTACACCCGCTTCTGTTAAAGTTGTCTGGTGCTGTACAGGTAACATGTCATAAAAGTGCCAATTAGTTTCCACTTTCACAAATTTCTTGCAGGCGCTTCGGTGCTCTGTAGTAATTTTGACGGCTCAAACATAATAACTATGACACCAGCAGACCGGTCGGATCGATATGTGATACTTTGGCTACGAATCGGAGTGGTGATGACGATTATTCAAATTGCACTGGGTGGCATCACCCGCCTCACCGGCAGCGGCTTGTCGATTACTGAATGGGATGTGATTACCGGCGTATTGCCTCCGATGAACCAGGAACAATGGATGGCCGCCTTTGATGCCTACAAGCAAACCCCCCAATATCAACTACTCAATTACCAATTTACCCTGCCCGATTTTCAGTTTATCTTCTTTTGGGAATGGTTTCACCGCCTATGGGCCCGTCTGATTGGGGTAGTATTTGCCCTGGGATTTGTTTGGTTGTTGGTCGGCAGACATTTTAAGAAGAACATGGTGACTCCGCTCGTGATACTTTTTTTACTGGGTGCACTTCAAGGTGCCGTTGGCTGGATCATGGTTCAAAGCGGACTCACCGGTGATGCCGTTTATGTGAAGCCTACACGACTCGCCATGCATTTTGTATTGGCACTGGGATTGCTTTGTTATACCTGGTGGTTCACACTGCAGTTACAATATGGAACCAGCGGAAGAACACATCATACCGGCTTTCGCCGCTGGACAGTTGTATTGCTGGGCGTCATGTTACTACAACTTGCATTTGGAGCATTGATGGCTGGTCACAAAGCAGCAACAGCCGCATCTACCTGGCCCACTATTAATGGTGCCTGGTGGCCCTTTGATCAGCACAGATGGCAATGGCGTGACTTGATCGAAAATACCATCGTCATACATTTTGTACATCGATTTCTGGCCTATTTTTTGCTTATTGCCATAGGAATGTTCACGTATCGTCTTTGGCAATCGCGACCTTCAGGTGTGTTGGCCAGGGTGCAGTTTCAGCCGGCAATCATAGTATTGTTGCAGGTAATTTTAGGAATCAGTTCGCTGTTGACCAGCCGATACATCGTGCCGGGAAAATGGGGGGCTTTCGAGTGGACTGCACAACTCCACCAGTTGACGGGAATGGTATTGCTGCTGGTCATGGTCAGATTTTTATATGTAATCAGACCGGAACAAAATTGATCAGGGCCCTACTGACATTCAAAAAAATCAGGGATGTCTGTTAAAAAAATATTTGCACTCATCTGGTATGCCTTACCGGTTCAATTATTGCTGCTGCACTTCCGCAAGCACCAGGAATTGTTGTTGCTTTGGTATATTCTCTTTGCTACGGTTACCGGTCATTTCATGAGCAACTTCGGGGCAAGTGCGCTTTTTCTCACCCCCGAATATTTTGGAACGACTAATTTTTTAAGCACAGCCATCGTAGGCTTTGCCCTGGGCATCTTTTTGATGAGCTGGAACATCGCCACTTTCATACTGCACGCCCGCAGCGTTCGCTTCCTCGTGACAACTGCCCAGCCCTTCCTAAAATATTGTATCAATAACGCCCTCCTGCCCCTCCTGTTTCTAGGAATCTATGCGTATAAGATGGGAACTTATGCCAGTAACAGCGATTTGTTATCTACGCTTTCAGTTACGGGTATGCTGGCGGGATTACTGGGAGGTTGTAGTTTATCTATCGCAGTTTCATTTGCTTATTTTTTCAGCGCTGATAAGACAATCTATAAAAACCTTTCGGCTGTCATCCGGCAAACGACCTCGCAATTTGGACAAAAGCCCTCCACCGAATTGCTTCACTTAGAAAAGCCGCAAATTCCGGTGAAATGGTTTCTCAGCGCCCGACTCCACTGGCGCAAGCCAAGAGATGTGCGGCATTATCCAGCCAGCTTCATCGAAGCCGTTTTTCAGCGACACCATTTTTCTGCTGTGATTGCCATTCTTATCGCCTTTATTTTTCTGGTGGTGGTCGGCTACAGTTCCGATACCCGCTTATTCCAGCTGCCCGCAGCTGCCAGCATCATCTTACTACTCTCTTTGTTGATTGCTTTTGCCGCTGCCCTCAGCATATTTTTAAAGACCTGGACACTCCCGATTCTGGTTATATTTCTCTTTGCCATACAGTGGCTCTATCAACAGGATGTGCTGGATGTTCGTAATAAAGTGTATGGACTTGAATATTCTTCTTCGGTAACCTGGCCGGAATATTCCCGTACTGCCCTGCTCAGGATGGCCGATTCGGATTCGATACAAAAAGATAAGCAAGTATACCTCCGTCGGCTGGAAAATTGGAAAAAGAGACAGCTTCAGGAGAAACCACTTTTATTTATCGTCAATACCAGCGGCGGTGGTTCCCGCAGTGCAACGTTTACATTTCATGTTTTACAACAGCTCGATAGTATCACCGCTGGTCAGTTCATGCGCCAGACATTCCTGATCACGGGTGCTTCCGGAGGTATGCTGGGAGCAGCTTATTTCAGGGAGTTGTATCGGCAGCAGCAGCAAAAGAAAATCACAAATATCAAAGACCCCGTTTATACGGAACGAATAGCAAAAGACTTACTCAACCCACTCTTCTCATCTTTTGTAACGCGCGATTTGATAGGTCCGGCGCAGCACTTTACCTACGCGGGTAAGCGCTACCCCAAAGACCGTGGATATGCATTCGAGCGAAAACTTGCTGAAAACACCTTAGGTGCCCTGGATCGGCCCCTTCAATCTTATGCATCCGATGAAGATGCAGCCCTCCTCCCCACTATGTGGATGCATTCCGTGATCTCCAATGACGGCAGAAAATTACTCATCGGCAACGATCGGCTTCGTTTCCTGTTACGCTATCCACCAGATTCCAATCAATCGATTACTCCTACAGAACCCGATGCAGTCGATTTTCAAAGTTTACTGGCTGCACAAGGAGCAGGCAACATTAACTTGTTGACAGCATTGCGCATGAATGCGAGCTTCCCATATGTGTTACCAAATGTTTGGTTACCCACCCGACCCGTGATCGACGTGATGGATGCAGGGCTCAGAGATAATTTCGGACAAGAGTCAGCCCTTCGGTTTATTCATACGTTTAAAGACTGGCTCCGTGAGAATACTTCCGGTGTGGTATTGATTCAAATCAGGGATAGAAGTTTGAATGATTGGGATAGTTTGTCCGGAAAGGGTGGTCTGGGCAATATTTTTTTAGATCCCTTATTTGTACTGAGTAAGAACTGGTATCGGATGCAGGATTTTGCACAGCAATCATCCCTGCACTTTATGGCAGATGCCTATGGGAAGGGCTTCCGGCGTATAACATTTCAATACCAGCCACAGCGAAAAGCGTCACCTGCCAGTCTAAGTTTCCACCTGACGGCTGCTGAAAAGCGCGACCTGGCAATAGCTGCCGGCAGTGAGATCAATCGACAGCAAATGAAATTATTGGAAACCTGGCTTGGTCAGCAGTAATCAGGGTAGAAGCTGCTATGCAGCAGGATGGATCAGTTCAAAGCAGCCGGGTAATATTTGTATGGTAAAGGTGGCAGCAGTTTCCGCGGGCTCTCCATCGATGTGCAAGGGTGCTAGTTTCGGATTGTTGATGACCAGTGCCGGTGTTTGAAAATACAGGATATTTTTATTGGATAAATTTTCTACCAACTCCTGTAATCGATTGTTCCCCCTGATTTGTTTTAATATGGCAAAGGGAAGTTTGGCCTTGTGCATCTTTTGAACAATCACAATATCGAGCAGTCCATCATTGATTTTTGCTTGTGGTGCAATGGTCACCTGATTCCCAAATTGATTGCTATTGGCAATGCTGATAAAAAATGCATCGGTAAAAAAAGAAAACTGGTCAATCACTACTTCAAACTGATAAGGCTGTGCCTTGAAATACTGAAGTAAGCTTTGTTGGGTATAAGAAATGAGTCCTCTGCTGTTGGCATTGGCAAACTCATGCGCAACTCTTGCATCCAGTCCGAGTCCGCTCAGCAAGCAAGAGAAGCGTTGATTTATGAGGAAAGCATCTACGTGCGAGGAAGTTCCATCAAAAATGAGTGAGAGGGCTGCAGGTGATTTTAGCGGAATACCAGCGGCAAGTGCTAATCCATTACCGGAGCCGGCCGGAATGATACCAAATCGAACAGGCAAATGACGCATCGCCTGTACTACTTGATTTACCGTGCCGTCACCGCCTACAGCAATCACATCTGTGTATCCTCGGGTGGTAATGAGATCAATTACATCTTCATAATTGGCTGAAGGGTTGGTTGGGAGCATGCGATATTCCAGACCGCGCGAAGCAGTTTCCCGTTCAATCATTTTTCTGAGCTTCTCCTTCTTGCGGGTGCCGGCGATGGGATTGATCAGGTAAATTAGTTTCCTTTCATCCATCCGAAAAGTTTTTCAATGAAAACAATCAACCATTATGTTACCAGCGGATGAGGGCGCTGCCCCAGGTGAAGCCACTACCAAAAGCAGCCAGACATACCAGGTCACCTTTTTTGATCATACCCTTTTCCCAGGCTTCGCAGAGGGCAAGGGGAACAGAGGCGGCTGTTGTATTTCCATACTGTTGAATATTGTTATACACCTGATCATCCCGCAGCTGTAATTTCTGTTGTACAAACTGACTGATCCGCAGGTTAGCCTGATGCGGGATGAGTAAATTTATATCTGCCGGGGTAAGGTTATTTTTATTGAGTGCTTCCATGATCACTTCTGGAAATTTCACCACAGCCTTTTTGAATACCGACTGTCCGTCCATATAGGGGAAATTCTGTGCCTCATCGATCATGCGGTGGCTCATAAACATATTACCAATTTCTGCTTCATCGAAGCTGGCATAGTTTTTATCGGCCCAATGGTTGGCATGTGTACCGGGATTATACATTGCCAGCAGTTCCGCTGCTGCTCCATCGCTGTGCAGGTGTGTGCTTAAAATGCCGGCACCTTCTGCAGCAGGCTGCAGCACAACAGCGCCCGCCCCGTCACCAAATATGACTGAAATATTTCTGCCGCGTGTGGTGAAATCGAGACCAAAAGAATGTTTTTCGCTGCCTACCACCAATATATTTTTATACATGCCGCTTCGAATGAACTGATCGCCCACACTCAGCGCATAGAGGAAGCCACTACACTGGTTTCTTACGTCCAGCGCACCAATTTCGCGCATTTTCATAGCCCGTTGCAGCAATACGCCGCAGCCGGGAAAATAATAATCAGGTGATAAAGTGGCGAAGATGATGAAGTCGATTTCTTCTGCTGTGGTGCCGGCACGTTCTATGGCTTGCTGAGCAGCCAACACACCCATGGTGGTGGTGGTTTCCTCCGTGCGGTGGGCATACCGGCGTTCCCTAATACCGGTGCGTTCCTGGATCCACTCATCCGAGGTATCCATATACTGGGTCAAATCGTGGTTGGTCACCACCTGCTGCGGAATATATTTTCCTACGCCGGCTATCTGCGATTGAGGCATGGGCAATCGTTTTGGCGAAGATAGAGAAGATTATGCAATGCTCGTAACCCGCTCATCTCGCTTATTGACCGGTAACCACTTGCCATTTCATCACCTCCTGTAAAAAGCGGCGGGTCTCATTTTCAACGCCGGCAACATCCTTTGACAAGATAGGCGAGGCGAGCACATGATTGCCGGTATTAGGCATGGCAACAGATCGCTTCAAACTGTCAGCTGTTCCCAGCTGTTGCATCATTTCCTGGGTGGCTTTCACTTTTACAACCTTGTCCTGATTCATTTCATCCTTATAATAATACAAACAAAGTACAGGTTGTTTTACACGCTGAAAAGTTTCTTTGTTCATGGTTGTCTCAAGCAGTTCCTGTAACTGTACAGTCGCTTCCAGCCGGTAAGTATAATTCCAGTAACGTTTATACACGCTATCAGTGTGGCCTGCCGTATTCAACTTCGATTGTTTTACCAGTCGTGCGATCTGCAAGCCCCAGGGATTATTCAACAGCCAGGCATTTGGATCATTGATGGCGATATTGGGAGAGTAAAGGATGACACCCGCTATTTCAGGATAAGCCGCTGCTAGTTGTAAGGCTGCAGTACCGCCGGTCGAGGTTCCCGCCAGGATAACTTTTTTGCCCAGCTGCTTTCCAATGGCCAATGCTTCTTTCGCGGTTCTCCATAAACCTTCTGCCGTGTAATTTGCCAGGGCATCAGTTGTATCAATACCATGTTGGTCAAGTCGGGCCAGGTAGAGGTTGCATCCAAAGGCACGGGCAAGGTTGCGATGAACCGGGTTGCCTTCTTCCTGGCTGGCACTAAATCCATGTAAATAAACAATCGCGTAGTCGGTAACATTTTTCAATGAGTCGTTGATCCAAACAATTCTGGCCTCATTATCCGGCTTTATGCGGTGCTGTTGCTCCTGCGCGGTTACATATGCTTCTAACTCCAGCGCCGACGATCCGGTCACGGGCAGCTCATTTGTGTATACGGGGTCCGAAGGATTCGGACCAACAAAATAAATCAAGGCGATGCCGGCAAACGGCAACAACCAGCGAAAAGTCCGGCGCATAATTTTTTTATAAATCTAACCAATTTATTTTAGCGAGCTCTCTATATGCTGCCATAAAATCTGCTAAATTCGGTTTCAAATTTTCACTTATGCCTGCAAGACCAAGATTCCTGGCACTCGATGTATTCAGAGGTCTCACCATCTGTTTTATGATCATTGTGAATCATCCGGGTGACGAGGGCGCTACATTTTCCTGGTTGCTGCATGCCGAGTGGCATGGTTTCACGCCCACCGATCTTGTTTTTCCCTCTTTCCTTTTTGCAGTGGGAAATGCCATGAGTTTTGTAATGCCCGGTTGGGAACAGAAATCCAATCAACAAGTAATTACCCTCATTTCGAAGCGGGCTGCCGTTATCTTCCTGCTGGGTTTCCTGATGTATTGGTACCCTTTTCTGACTTTGGAAAATGGCCACCTGGCTGTTTCCCCCTTTGATCATACACGTATCCTCGGTGTGTTACAAAGAATAGCACTTTGTTATTGGGCGGCTGCTATGATGATCTATTTCTTAAATACCCGGTCGGTGTTTTTCATCAGCACATTCTTTTTGTTGTTTTACTGGGCAGCACTCTATTGGTTTGGTGATCCTGCCGACCCGCTGAGCATGACCGGCAATGCGGGTTATTATTTAGACAAGTGGCTCATGGGAGAAGCACACATGTACCAGGGGGAGGGTGTTGCTTTTGATCCGGAAGGCTGGTTGAGTACCCTGCCTTCCATCGTCAATGTGGTCATTGGATATTATGCCGGCGCCTATCTGCAAAAGCAGGGGCGCAATTACCAGGCCATCACCCACCTGTTATTGGCCGGTGCACTGTTGCTGTTTATTACCTATTGCTGGAGCAGCTGGCTTCCCATCAATAAAAAATTATGGACAGCCCCCTTTGTTACGTTGACTACCGGACTTGATCTCTTCCTGATTGCGTTATTGGTGTATCGTATTGATATCAGAGATGAACAGTCCGGTAATTGGTTCTTTGAAGTAGCAGGTAAGAACCCCTTGGCCATCTATCTTTTCAGCGACCTTTTTGCCACCACCCTCAGCTTCATTCCTGCCCGCCCCGGGTTATCGGTTTATGAGTGGGTCTATATCAATGTTTTCAGCTTCCTCGGACCCTATTATGGGTCGCTGGCATTTGCCATCACCTTCATGCTGATCTGCTGGAGCCTGGGATACTGGATGGATAAGAAAAAAATCTACCTCCGGGTCTGACCCTCCAAACAGCCCTTTTTTGAGTCGGCAGTATGTAATTAATATACTGGCAATCAGCATATTATACAAATAATATTGCCCCCAGCCCAGAAAGTCGTACCTTTGCGCCCTCAAAACCGATACATGGAAATCAGGAACATAGCCATCATTGCCCACGTTGACCACGGTAAAACTACCCTGGTGGACAGGATATTACAAACGACGAAAGTGTTTCGGGAAAACCAGGACACCGGGGAGCTCATTATGGACTCCAACGACCTGGAGCGTGAGCGCGGAATTACGATCTTCAGTAAGAATGCTGCTGTTACTTATAATGGCTACAAAATCAATGTAATTGATACCCCCGGGCACAGTGATTTTGGCGGGGAAGTAGAACGCGTATTGAAAATGGCCGATGGCGTAATTCTGCTGGTCGACGCTTTTGAGGGACCTATGCCACAGACTCGTTTTGTATTACAAAAAGCATTGCAGCTGAACCTGCACCCGCTGGTGGTGATCAATAAAGTAGACAAACCCAACTGCCGTCCTGATGAAGTGCATGATGCAGTTTTTGAATTGTTCTTCAACCTAGACGCTACTGAAGAGCAGCTGAACTTCCCTACTTTCTATGGTAGCGGAAAGCATGGCTGGTTCAACAACTCTTTAACGCCCACTGATAATATTATTCCTTTGATGGATGGCATCATCCAACACGTGCCGGCACCGGAAGCAAAAGAAGGTCCGTTGCAACTGCAGATCACATCGCTTGATTACTCCTCTTTCCTCGGACGAATTGCCATTGGTAAGGTAACCCGTGGATCTATTAAAGAATCACAAAGCATAGCATTGGTGCAGCCTGACGGTACTTTCAAGAAATCGAAAGTGAAAGAGTTATATGTATTCGAGGGCATGGGTAAGCGGAAGGTTACGGAAGTAATGGCCGGTGACCTTTGTGCAGTAGTAGGCCTGGAAAATTTCAATATCGGTGATACCATCACGGATGTTGACAATCCGGAAGCACTTCCCGTTATCAGCGTAGATGAGCCTACGATGAGTATGACTTTCAGCATCAATAATTCACCCTTCTTTGGTAAAGATGGAAAGTTTGTTACTTCCCGTCACCTGCGTGACCGCTTGATGAAGGAAACAGAGAAAAACCTCGCTTTGCGGGTAGAAGATACAGAGAGTGCCGATAGCTTCATGGTATTTGGACGCGGTATCCTTCACTTGGGTATTCTCGTCGAGACCATGCGTCGGGAGGGATATGAACTTACTGTTGGTAACCCACAGGTACTCGTGAAACACATTGATGGCAAGAAAAACGAACCTTTCGAAAACCTGGTGGTAGATGTGCCCACAGAATTCAGTGGGAAGGTAATCGACCTGGTTACCCAGCGCAAAGGTGAACTGCAGGTAATGGAAACGAAAGGCGAAATGCAACACCTTGAGTTTGAAATTCCTTCCAGGGGATTGATCGGACTTCGCTCACAGATGCTGACCAACACGGCCGGTGAAGCAGTGATGGCGCACCGACTTATTGGCTACAAACCTTGGAAAGGACCCATTCCCGGCAGAAACAATGGCGTATTGATCGCGAAGTTCCAGGGAACAACCACCGGCTATTCTATTGATAAACTTCAAGACCGTGGTAGCTTCTTTGTAGAACCCGGTGAAGAAGTATATGTAGGTCAGATCATCGCAGAACATATTAAACCCGGCGATCTGAATGTGAATGCGGTGGAAATGAAAAAGCTCACCAACCACCGCGCCAGCGGTAGTGATGATGCAGTAAGAATTACTCCAAAGCTGCAATTCTCGCTGGAAGAATGTATGGAATATATTCAGCAGGATGAGTGCATAGAAGTTACACCCCGTGTGATTCGTATGCGCAAAGTGGTACTCAATGAAGATGAGCGCAAGAAGACGGCTCGTCAGATGCAGAGTGAAGCAGTGGGTTAATATCATACCCTCTCGGCCGTTATCAGATGTGGCTTACCTGAGTTCTACCCATGGATCTACCCGGTATTTAAATCCCGGGTTAAGATGCCCTGATATGGCGAGTCGCTAGTTACTTAACTTTTTCCAGAGCAGGTCTTTCAATTGTATTATGCCCATTCCGGTTGCGGAAGAGATGAAGATGTGTGGGATATTGGCCGGTAATTCTTTCTCGATGGCAGTCTGCAATTCTTCATCCAATAGATCACTCTTACTGATGGCTATGAGCATCTCCTTTTGCAGCATTTCAGGATTGTATTTTTTCAGTTCCGACAACAGGGTATCAAATTCTTTGGCATGATCGGCACTGTCGGCAGGTATCAGAAAAAGTAATACAGCATTTCTTTCGATGTGTCGCAAAAAGCGATGCCCCAGTCCTTTCCCTTCAGCAGCCCCTTCGATGATGCCCGGGAGGTCGGCCATGCAAAATGATTGTCGGTCACGATATTCTACCATGCCCAGTTGTGGTACCAATGTGGTAAAGGGATAGTTGGCAATTTTGGGTTTCGCTGCACTGACTACACTCAGCAAAGTAGATTTTCCTGCGTTGGGAAAGCCCACCAGTCCCACATCAGCCAGCATCTTCAATTCGATGATCTTCCAGCCTTCCACCCCTGCTTCGCCCGGTTGGGCATGTTCAGGTACCTGGTTGGTAGGGGTAGCGAAATGGCTGTTGCCCAGTCCACCTCGTCCTCCTTTGAGCCAGATGATCTCCTGTCCGTCTTCCAGTATCTCAGCTTCTTGTTCACCGGTTATTTCATCCCTGGCTACTGTACCCAGGGGTACTTCAATAATGATGTCTTGTCCGTCTCTACCGGTACAGTTGTTTTTACTGCCGCCCTCTCCATTTTCCGCCAGCACATTTTTAAAATAGCGCAGGTGCAGGAGTGTCCACAGTTGGGAATTGCCCCTCAAAATCACATGACCCCCGCGACCTCCGTCTCCGCCATCTGGACCACCCTTGGCAGTCAGTTTATTGCGCATGAAATGGCGTGCTCCGGCACCACCATGTCCACTGCGGGCAAAGATGCGGATGTAATCGATGAAATTATTTTTATCAGACAAGGGACTGTATAGAGTTGAAGAGTTGTAAAGGTACGTTATATACAGGGTTATTACCTGTCAGCTGATCATTTAACAGGATGTTGTTGGTTGGTTTTATAACAGGTTGCCTGAAACGCCGCGATGAGTTGTGCTGCCTGATTTTTGATATCCACGCGATACAGTCCGGTTTTGCGGGTGTCATTGAGGCATTGTGCTTCTGCAATCAGCACATCACCTAAGCGGGCAGGATGGGTAAATGTGATGGAAGCATCGAGGGCGACGTTGATCTTTCCTTCCCAGTTCGATGCATAGCCAAAGGCGGTATCTGCAAAAGCGAAACTCACACCGCCGTGGAGGATGCCGAATCCATTCAGCATGTCTTCCCGAACCACCATCGACAGGCGGGACTTCCCTTCGGAGAGTTCAATGATTTTTACCTGCAGCCAGTTACTGAATTGGTCGTGAGCGGCGAGTTGTTGTATGGAGGAAAGAGTTGCATCGGTTGACATGGGCGGCCCGCTGGGGTATTTAATGTATTGGAAAGATAATCAGAATATCCGGGCTCACGTAAACTGCGGTTGCAGGTAGCTGAACGAAATTTATTCTCTATTTTGGGGTATGAAAAAATGTATCCTTGGCCTTATAGGTTCACTAGTGGTTTTGGTGTCGGCAGCCCAACCAAAAGAACGCCCCTTTCAAAAAGACATCGATGCCTTCGTCAGGCAAGACAGTCTGCAGGCGCCGCCCGACCTGCCGGTGTTGCTGGTTGGCAGTTCTTCTTTCACCTTTTGGAAAGATGCACAGGCTGCATTTCCCAATTATAAAATATTGAACCGTGGCTTTGGTGGCTCTTCACTTACAGACCTTATTTATTTTGCTCCGCAGGTATTGTTTGCCTACCATCCCAGTCAGATCATCATCTATTGTGGCGAAAATGATATGGCTGCCACACCTGCTGCAGCACCCAAAGAAGTACTCGCACGTTTCAAAACGCTTTTCCGCATGATTCGTCGAAAATGGTCGGAAGTGCCGGTCATTTATGTCTCTATTAAGCCGAGTCCGGCACGCTGGCAATTGGAGCCACAGTTTGTGGAGGCTAATAGAAGGATAAGTGCCTATTTGCACCACAAGAAAAAGGCAGTTTTTTTAGACGTTCATTCCCACATGCTTGACAGTCTGGGTAATACGCGTCCGGAGCTCTATATTTCCGACCGATTACACATGAACCAGGAGGGCTATAAAATTTGGAAAAACCTGCTCCTCCCCCTGCTCGGGGCCCGGGAGGGGGGTCAGTAGCCGCCACCCGGGTAAAATATTTTTTTCACCCCCTGAATCCAGCACTGGCAAGGGTTTCTATTTCTTTTCAACACGGGGTGAATAAATCGTTTACAAAAAATTCATATTGAATTGTATCCTTGTAGGGTAATTATCGGCGATACAAAAAAGCAGCCATTTTTCGCAGTCCCCCACTGCCAGAACATCTGCCGGAAACCAGACCTTAATTACGCGATTCGGATAGCTAATGAAATGGAAGTTGGCAACAACGACCTTCATTTTCCCCATCCGGATTTTTTTGACCCTTAAAATGAACGTTGGTTATGTCGAATGAAACAGAATTGTTGTTAAGAGAGAACAAAGACCGCTTTGTTATTTTACCGATCAATTATCCCAAGATTTGGGAAGCCTATAAAAAGCACGAAGCCAGTTTTTGGACGGCTGAGGAGATCGATCTGGGCAGTGATATGAAGGATTGGAATGCCATGAATGACGGTGAGCGTCATTTCATCTCTCAGGTATTGGCTTTTTTCGCTGCCAGCGACGGTATCGTGAACGAAAACCTGGCGGTGAACTTCATGAGTGAGGTGCAGTTGCCGGAGGCACGCTGTTTCTATGGCTTTCAGATCATGATGGAGAATATTCACTCCGAAACCTATGCCTTGCTCATTGATACCTATATCAAAGATCCTCAGGAGAAAAATCGCCTTTTCCACGCCACTGAAACCATCCCGGCCGTAAAAAAGAAAGCCGAGTGGGCCCTGCGCTGGATCTCTAATGGTTCCTTCGCTGAGCGACTGGTGGCATTTGCTGCAGTAGAAGGTATTTTCTTCAGCGGCAGCTTCTGCTCTATTTTCTGGCTCAAGAAGAGAGGACTGATGCCCGGTCTGACCTTTAGTAACGAGTTGATCAGCAGAGACGAAGGCCTCCACTGCGAATTTGCCTGCCTTTTATACGGCATGCTGAACAATAAACTCAGCCAGGAAGCAGTTTATAATATTATCAGTGATGCGGTGGCCATTGAAAAGGAATTCATTACCGACTCCCTCCCGGTAGCCTTGATAGGAATGAACGCCAAACTGATGCAGCAGTACATTGAATTTGTTGCCGACCGGTGGCTGTCAGAATTAGGTTATCCGAAAATCTACAATGTCACCAACCCCTTTGATTTCATGGAAATGATTTCACTGGAAGGTAAGACCAACTTCTTTGAGAAAAGAGTGGGTGACTACCAGAAAGCAGGGGTGATGGCTGGCAACCGTGAAGCGCAGACCTTTTCACTCGAGGAAGACTTTTAATCATAATCAGAGACAAATATCCCATCATCATATAATGTAGTTCTATGCAGGTAATAAAAAGAAACAACCGGAGAGAGAGCGTTAAGTTCGACAAGATCACCGCGCGTATTGAGAAATTGTGTTACGGTCTCGACCGAAGATTTGTTAGCGCCGTTGACGTGGCTAAAAAGGTAATCGAAGGATTGTATGATGGGGTACCAACTACCGAGCTCGATAACCTGGCTGCTGAAACTGCCGCTGCCCTCACGGTTAAGCATCCCGACTATGCTTTGCTGGCGAGCCGTATTGCCGTTAGCAACCTGCATAAGAATACCACCAAGAGTTTTTCTGAAACCATGCGGTTACTTTATAACTGCACCGACTCAAAAACCGGTAAGGTATTGCCCCTGATTGCTGATGATGTGATGCAAATCATTGAAGAAAATGCCGAGCTCCTCGACAGCACCATCATCTATGACCGTGATTATGGCTTTGATTATTTTGGCTTCAAAACCCTAGAGAAATCATATCTGCTGAAAGTGAACGGCAAAATCGTTGAGCGTCCGCAGCACATGTACATGCGTGTTTCCATTGGTATTCACAAAGCCGATATCGAAAGTGCCATTGAAACCTATCACCTGATGAGTGAGCGTTGGTTTACCCATGCCACACCTACACTTTTCAATGCCGGTACACCGAAGCCGCAGATGAGCAGTTGCTTCCTGCTTACCATGAAGGAAGATAGCATCGATGGTATTTATGATACCTTGAAACAAACAGCCAAAATTTCACAGAGTGCCGGTGGTATCGGTTTGGCAATCCATGGTATTCGTGCCACCGGTAGCTATATTGGTGGTACCAATGGCACCAGCAATGGTATCATCCCAATGCTGAAAGTATTCAATGATACAGCCCGCTATGTTGATCAGGGTGGCGGTAAACGTAAAGGCGCTTTCGCTATCTATCTCGAACCCTGGCATGCGGATGTATTTGAATTCCTCGATCTGCGTAAAAACCATGGTAAAGAGGAAATGCGTGCCCGCGACTTATTCTATGCCCTCTGGATTCCCGATCTGTTTATGAAGCGCGTTGAGCAAGATGGCGAATGGAGCCTGTTCTGTCCCAACGAAGCACCCGGACTTCATGAGAGCTGGGGCGATCAGTTCGAGCAGCTGTATGAACAATATGAGCGCGAAGGTCGTGCCCGTCGTACCATCAAAGCACAGGAACTTTGGTTCGCCATACTGGAAGCACAAATCGAGACAGGAACACCTTACCTCCTCTATAAGGATGCTGCGAACAGTAAGAGCAACCAGCAGAACCTGGGTACCATCAAGAGTTCCAACCTCTGCACAGAAATCATTGAGTATACTTCACCCGATGAGATCGCCGTATGTAACCTGGCATCGCTGGCACTGCCCCGCTATGTTATCAATGGTCAATTCGACCACGAAAAACTGTATGAAGTGACTTACCAGGCTACCAAAAACCTGAATAAGATCATCGACTATAACTACTATCCCGTAGATGAAGCAAGGAATTCCAACCTCCGCCACCGACCCATCGGTTTGGGTGTGCAGGGACTTGCTGACGTGTTCATTCAGCTGCGCCTGCCTTTTGAAAGCGATGCTGCCCGCACCCTCAACAAAGAAATTTTTGAGACCATCTATTTCGCTGCCATGACGGCCAGTAAAGACCTCGCCAAAATAGAGGGACCTTACGAAACCTATGCAGGTTCACCTGTTTCCAAAGCACAATTCCAATTTGACCTCTGGGGTGTAGAACCCAGTCTGCGTTGGGATTGGTACAGCCTGAAGGCAGAAGTGCTGAAATATGGTGTACGCAATTCACTGCTCGTAGCACCGATGCCAACCGCTTCTACTTCACAAATTCTCGGTAACAACGAATGTTTCGAGCCCTATACTTCGAACATCTATGTACGCCGGGTGCTGAGCGGAGAATTCGTGGTGGTCAACAAGCACCTCCTCAATGACCTGATCGAGCTCAACCTCTGGAACGATGAGATGAAAAACCGCATCATATCTAACAATGGTTCCATTCAAAAAATAGATGGCATTCCGGATGCGATCAAAGATGTTTACAAAACTGTTTGGGAAATCAAACAAAGAACGCTCATCGATATGGCTGCAGACAGAGGCGCATATATCTGCCAGTCACAATCACTCAACCTCTTTGTTGATGCACCTACTACCAGCAAGTTGACATCTATGCACTTCTACGGCTGGCGCAAGGGCTTGAAGACGGGTATGTATTACCTGCGCTCCAAAGCCGCTTCACAAGCAGTTCAGTTCACCGTAGAAAAGCAAGGTGGTAAAACAGTTGAGCCACTGATCAATAAGCACAGCTTATCTGTTGTAGAAGGAAGTGGATCGGATGTAGAGAACAGCGGACTCAATGGCGGTACCTGCAGCATGGAAGATGGCTGTGTTACCTGCAGCGCATAACATCGGGCATTACCATTACCTATATCATACCTGTTCGGTTTTCCGGGCAGGTATTTTTTATTTGCGGGGACGAAGACCACCCACCAGTATGGTGATCATATTATTCTCTAACTCTTCGGCCGATATCTTCTGCTTTGAGCGATGCCAGCTTTCAATACCACTCACGGCATGTAAAAGAATCAGCACGGCTGTGGGAGCATCAATGGGCTCAATTTCACCGGCACGAATACCCGATTCTATGATGGCAGCCAGTCGCTTTCTGTAGATCCTGCGCTGGTTCTGAAAATTCGAAAGATAGGGATCCAGTAAATGCTTCCATTCACGGTCACTCACATATACCTCCTCATAATGATGGATCATCTCATGAATATGAAAGCGCAACAGCTTTTCGATCTTTTCCGCTGCAGGCAGGCTCTCCTGCTCAACCTCTTCAATCTTTTGCATAAATCGATTGGCTACACCAAAACATAATTCATGCAGCAGCTCCGTCTTCGATTTAATGTGGTTGTAAAGGCTGGCAGCTTCAACGCCCACCGATTCCGCCAGGTCACGCATGCTGGCGGCTTTAAATCCTTTTTCACGAAATAGCAGCGCGGCTTTAGCTATAATCACTTCCCGACGCGATATATTATTATCTGTCTTTATTCTTGCCATAAAACAAAGATAACAAACTAACATACGTTAGCGATATTTTTCATTTCTTTATTTTTTTATGGGTGAATGGAGCTGACCCGAGCCTTCTTTTTGTTCGTATTTGGACAATAAAACTGCCTATAAACCCCACTTGCTGTGCTAATTACTTTAATTTCGCGCCCGTACCAATCTACCTATTATGTCATTAGTTGTTGTGGGTACAATGGCCTTCGATGCCATTGAAACACCCTTTGGAAAAAGTGATAAAATTATTGGAGGTGCCGCCACCTAGATCGCCTGGTGTGCTTCCAATTTTACGCCCGTAAAGCAAATCTCCATCGTAGGGGGTGATTTTCCTGCGGAAGAACTGCAAGCGCTCACCGACAGGCAGGTAGATCTCTCCGGGGTTCAAATAAAGGCGGATGAAAAATCTTTTTTCTGGAGCGGTAGATACCACATGGACATGAACAGCCGTGATACCTTGGATACCCAACTCAATGTATTGGCAAACTTTCAACCGGTGGTGCCCGATAGTTATCAGGATTGCGAGTTTCTAATGTTGGGCAACCTGGTGCCCGCGGTACAAAGAAGTGTGATTGAGCAGCTGAAGAACAGACCCAAGCTGATTGTGATGGACACCATGAATTTCTGGATGGAAACCGCCATGGAAGATTTACGCAAGACCATTTCCATGGTAGATGTACTGATGGTAAATGATAGCGAGGCAAGACAACTCAGTGGTGACTATTCGCTCGTGCGGGCAGCAGCAACCATCATGCAAATGGGCCCCCGCTATGTTATCATTAAGAAAGGCGAACATGGTGCCTTATTGTTTCACGAAAACCAAGTTTTCTTCGCACCCGCATTGCCGCTGGAAGAAGTATACGACCCTACCGGAGCCGGTGATACTTTTGCCGGTGGTTTCATCGGACACCTGGCCCGAACCAAAGACATTTCTTTTGATAATATGAAAACGGCCATCATACTCGGTAGCGCTATGGCATCCTTTTGTGTTGAAAAGTTCGGCACCGAGCGACTGAGGGAATTGACGCGTGATGATATTGCCAACCGGCTGAATGATTTCGTGCAGCTGGTGAATTTCGATATCAAATTGTATTAATCGCCTCCTTCGCATAATCATAGAAATGAATTATCTTTACATCATGAAAATGATAAAAAACATGCAGATCACCGGTAAGTTCTCCTTTGGAGGGCACTGATTATTTGTATGTTCATAAATAAACAGGCCCTCCCGAAACGGAGGGCTTTTTTTTAAACCATAACTCTATCCAACCATGAAAGTAGCAGTAGTAGGTGCCACAGGTTTGGTCGGCACTAAAATGTTGCAGGTGCTGGCAGAAAGAAATTTTCCCGTCACTGAATTAATTCCGGTTGCCTCCCCCCAGTCCATAGGTAAATCTATCAGCTTCAAAGGCAAATCCTATTCAGTAGTTGGTATGGAAACCGCCATTGCCTTACGACCCGATGTAGCTTTGTTTTCTGCCGGCGGCAGTACTTCCCTGGAGTGGGCGCCCCGATTTGCAGCAGCCGGCATTCCGGTAATCGATAATTCTTCTGCCTGGCGCATGGACCCTGAAAAAAAGCTGGTGGTGCCTGAAGTAAATGCCGATGTGCTCACATCCAATGATCGCATCATTGCCAATCCGAACTGTTCTACCATACAAATGGTGGTGGCATTGTACCCATTGCACTTACGCTATAAAATAAAAAGAATCGTGGTCAGTACTTATCAGAGCGTCACGGGTACGGGTAAGAAGGCCGTTGATCAATTATTCAATGAGCGGAAGGGTGTGCAGGGAGAGATGGCATATGCTTATCCGATTGATCTGAATGTAATACCCCAGATCGATGTTTTTCTCGAGAATGGTTATACCAAGGAGGAGATGAAGATGGTGAAGGAAACCAAGAAAATTATGCGCGACGACACCATTCGTGTAACTGCAACCACGGTTCGCATACCTGTAGTTGGCGGGCACAGTGAGAGTGTGAATATTGAATTTGAAAAGCCTTTTGAACTGACTGATATTACCCGCTTATTATCTGAGGCTCCCGGCGTGGTTGTACAGGATGATGTACAAGCGAAAATGTATCCCATGCCATTGTGGGCACATGAAAAAGATGAAGTGTTTGTAGGAAGAATACGGCGGGATGAGTCGCAAGACAATACCCTCAATATGTGGATTGTAAGCGATAATCTTCGGAAAGGTGCCGCCACCAACGCCATTCAGATTGCTGAATACATGCGGGAAAAAGGACTGCTCTAATCGATGGAGCAAAATCTGTAATCAGTTGATTGCTGCATGCCGCCACTGCGGTCAGGTTCCGCCCGTTTGTGCTCAACCGATACCGGCGCTCACAGGTACATCGTAGTTTGCTGACGGGTATACTGATAGCTTTGTGGCAGAACGATGTGATCCCCTGAGTGCAGCCCTCCTTGGGGTATACCTGCATGGACTGGCAGCAGATAGGGCAGAGAATTCAATCGCCCTGGAAAGCCTGCCGACCTCATAAGTAAATAACAGCCTTGGTGCGGCTATTTGCACACGCAACTAAAATTCGTCATGCTCTAACGACCTGTTGATGAATTGTAACAGTGGTTGCAGCGTCGTTAATGCCTGCGTGAGCTGGCGGGTAAGATTCGCTTCTGTTAATTGTTTATCGGTAAGTGGCTGCGTGGCTACAAAGCTCTTCAACTTTAAAAATTCGATTGCCGGATTGTCTTTTTCATATCCTTTGGGTTCACGTGCGAGGGTCATGCCTTCCCACTTCTCTAATTCGCCATAGGTCTTTTTAAATGCAGCACTTCGCAGGATACGACTGAATTCATCCCAGTTATAATCAATTTCTTGTCGCACTTTTTGTAGCGCAGCAGGATCCGGCATATATAGACCTCCGCCTACAAAACTTTTTCCACCCGGCTCGATATGTATATAATAACCTGCGAGCAGCGATTTCTTTCCGCCTGCTTTAATGCTCGCACCCATATTTGTTTTATAGGGTGATTTGTCTTTACTGAAACGAACGTCACGGTTTATTCTGAAGATGCAATCTTTTGGCGTTAGTGTGGTTAATGCAGCTTCCTTCTTTTTCAGCTGACCAAGCACCTGCTCAACGAGGGTAATAAAATCAGCTTTAGCTGATTCATAAGCCGGCCGATTGGCATCGAGCCATTCTTTGTGGTTATTACGGGCCAGGTTTTTCAGAAAACGAAGGGTAGTAGGCTGTAACATATCGGTTGATTTTACAAAACTAAGCGGGTGTTGGTGGCTCAACGAGTTGAAGGAATTCATCTTCCGAAATGATGTGGATGCTGTTGATTTTTTTAGCTTTTTCCAGCTTGCTGCCAGCATCTTCTCCTACCACCAGGTAATTAAGTTTTGCGCTGACACCACTGGCAATGATGGCTCCCTGTGCTTCTGCCATCGCCTCTGCTTGTTGACGGGTCATTTTGTTCAGGGTTCCCGTAAACAAAAAGCTTTTACCTGCTAAAGCGCCTGCAACAGCCGTTTCTTTCTTCTGATTGATCAGTTGCACACCCAATTTTTCTAATGCTTCCAGCATCGTGATATTAGCAGGATTGGTGAAGAAGGCATGAATACTGGCTGCAACTTTTTGTCCCACGTCTTCCAGTTGTAAAAGAGCCTCCTGGGAGATATCTCGGAAGTCGAGCAGGTGATTAACATGATTGGCCAGCGTTTTCGCTGTTGTTTCTCCGACAAAGCGAATACCTAATCCATAGATCAGCCGGTGCAGGGGTTGCTGCTTAGAGGCCTCGATCGCAAGACGCAGGTTGTCGATGCTTTTTTTACCAAAGCCCTCCAAGGAATCCATTTTATTCCAATCAAGCGTATAAATGCCGGGAATATCTTTCAATAGTCCCAATTCATAAAACTTCCTGACATTCGCTTCCCCCAGGCTTTTTATATCCATTGCATCTTTGCTCACGAAGTGGATGATTTTTTCAATCACCTGTGCCTCACATTCAATGTTGATACAACGCCAAACGGCTTCGCTTGCTTCTTTGTAGAGTTCACTGCTACATACAGGGCAATGGGTAGGGAAGCTGATGGCTTTTTCATCTGCTGTTCTTAATTCGTGCAGCGATTGAACGATTTGTGGAATTACATCGCCGGCACGTTCAATCAAAACACGATCGCCGATCATGAGTTGCTTTTCACGGATATAATCTTCATTGTGAACTGAGATACTGGAAACAGTAACACCTCCCAAGGCGACGGGTGTTAGCTTGGCTACGGGAGTAACCGCCCCGGTTCTCCCCACTTGAAATTCTATGCCTATTAATTGCGTGGTGGCCTGCCTGGCTTTGAATTTATAAGCAATGGCCCAGCGGGGGTGATGCGAAGTCATGCCCAGTTTTTCCTGCAATTCAATGGGATTCACTTTGATGACCAAGCCGTCTATTTCGTAGGGCAGCTCATCTCTGCTTGACTCAGCTTGTGCGCAATAGGCTATCACATCCTGGATGCTTTCAAAAAGTTTCTTTTCTTTTTCCGGCGATCGGAATCCCAGTTGCCATAGTAAAGACAAAGAGCCACTGTGGGTAGCAAGCTGTGATTTTCCTGCTGCGATGGCAGCTTCTTTTTCATCGTTCTCGGGACTATCGAACGCTACATAGCTGATGTGGTAAAGGTATGCTTCAAGGTTGCGGCGTCCCACTTCACGGTCATCCTTCATGCGCAGACTGCCAGCAGCCGCATTGCGGGGATTGGCCATGGGCGAGGCACCAGCTGCTATGAGTACCTGATTAAATGTTTCAAATGATTTTTTACTCATCATGATTTCCCCACGGATCTCAATTTGTTTGATACCGAAAGAGGAAAAAGATGCTGTGAGAGGTATGGTTCTTACTTGACGAATATTTTGTGTGATCTCTTCACCTGCCACACCATCACCCCGGGTAGTAGCACGTACAAGCTGATCATTTTCATAAATCAGGGAGATACTGGCACCATCAAATTTAGGTTCAACACAATAGGTTACCCCAGCCTGACCACTTAGTTCTAACACTTTTCTATTGAAGTCAGTAAGGTCTTCTGCATTATAACTATTGTCTAAACTCAACATTGGAACCAGATGCGGAACCGATTGAAATTGTACTGGTAGACTGCTACCCACCCGGAGACTTGGTGAATTACTTACTTGCCAGTCCGGATATTTTTTTTCTGTCGCCAGCAGCCAGCGAAAGAGTACATCATATTCATAATCGGAGATCAGCGGTGCATTCAGCACATAGTAACGGTATTCGTGAAAACGCAATACGTCACACAGCATCGCAGTTTGCATGGCATCGGAACAATGAGATGCTGTTTGCGCCAGCGGCAATAACTGTTGTGTTTCAGCAGAAAGTTGTCGGGTGGTTTCAGCGGTATAAATCATAGATCAGCGGGGTAAAGACAGCAACCTCACATTTCGACAGGATGCAGAGGCAAAAATAACGGCATATTGGTAATTTTTGTACCTTGGAGGGCAGTCTGTTCAAATAATAACCCTATTCAAAGAACCGGAAGCTGCCACTTGTGGGCAATAGTCAACAGACGACGAAAAGCAACTCAATCCGGGAGGTCG
>JBEIUM010000261.1:0-3457 GCA_040374385.1 Sediminibacterium sp.
ATACTCCCGCACAGGAAGCCACATCTTTTTCCAAGACCCACCTCTCATCTGCTATCAGCGGAATAGGTGATAGGGACATTAATTTTTCCATACCAGCGGTATTCTCTTTTGCCAGGGGTTGTTCGATTAATTCAACACCCAAAGCTGCTAATACCGGAATCAGTTCCAAGGCTTCGTCGGTCGTCCAACCCGCATTTTCATCTACCCTGAATACTGCAGTGGAATGTTTAGTCAATTCTTCCATAATAGCGAGGTCAGCAGTGGTTCCCAATTTAACTTTATATATCGGCCAGGGATGCGATTGCATTTTAGCCAGCATTACTTCCGGCGATGCAATACCTATGGTATAATCTGTCAGAGGCAACTTTTCCCATTTCGTATCCCAAATTTCATATAATGGCTTTCTACGCATCTTTCCATAGAGATCCCAGCCTGCCATATCGAGTGCTGCTACCAGAAAAGGATGTGCCGGTAATAAGTGATGAAGAAAATGCCAAAAACGTTCGGGTGTTGTGAAAGCAAATTTTTCAATCATGCTTTTCTTCGATTCCAATGCTGCCACCATTGATTCAGTTGTAACCTGATAATAACTGATAGCAGGTGCTTCTCCCCACCCTGTAAGATTACCCAGTGTCAGTGCAACAATAAGGGTTGGCTGTTGTGTTTTCGTGCGTCCACCGGAAATTGTGAACGGATATTCAAAAGGAAGTTCTATGGCCTGGTAGTTCAGTTGCACAGGGTAATCAATTCATGAACAAAAAGAAATAATAATCAGCGACCACTGGATTGGATCAAATAGCCAAGCTCTTCATTATAAGCAGTTGCTTGTTGCAGTTCCTCGAGGGTCAGGTGCATGCGATAGTTCCAGAAGTGATTCGAATCTGCCGGGATATTGATTCTTTCATCCGCCGGGTGTGTTCTACGCAGGGAAGCATCCATGCCCAACAAATCTTGCAACTGGAATACACTCCACATAGCAGGTGAATATAGATGTTGCACTACGATGGCTTTATTGATCCATGCTTCACAATAGTAGGGCGGTGTTCCCGCCTGTCCCAGTTCCTGGTGATAAAAGTTCGTCGTCGCTTCTCTGTTTTCTTCCCACCAGCCACGAATGGTACTCATATCATGGGTGGAGGGTGTAACTACACTGAGGTAAGGTGCATCATTCGGATGGAAAAACTGCTTTGCCGGATCTTTCGGCATGCGCTGTATCTCCAGACTCAATAAGCCCAATTGCTGCATCACTTGTGGCACACATCCGGGAACCATACCCAGATCTTCTCCGCAGATGAGCATATTGGTTTCTCTTTTCAGCGCAGGTAGTTTTTGTAAGGCTTCCTGCATCCAAAACTGATCTTGCCGCCGGAAGAAATAATCAATATATAGATCGTGTAAAGCTCCTTTTATTTCATCCGGCAGTTGTTTATAAGAAGTGGTTTGATCCATGGCATACCTGAAATGGAAGGCATCAGGTGAGTTCACGGACTGGAAACAGATTACATTGCTTTGCAGCTTATAAACACCTTGACGTATTTTCAGGTGGTGTTCATCCTGTTCTTTTTCTGCAAAATATTTTTCTACCTGGCGTTGGGTAGCAAAAGCAGGTTTCAGCTTATAATGTCCGGAGTCTGTTGGATCGAGAAAGATTGATTTCACCAGTTCGTTGTCGTAACCGAATATTTCCCACAACACTTTTTCATTGATGTGGGGAGCTGTCAGGCGCTCATGGCTGAGATGAATTCCCCGTGCAAAAAATTCTTCCCGATGAACAGGTAATGCCGGAACAAAATGACCCATGATACCTTCTACAGCATGGTAGGGTATGCTCCAGATTCTAAAAAAACCAAGAATGTGGTCGATACGGAAGGCATCAAAAAATTCACTCATCTGACTGAAGCGTTGTTTCCACCAGGCAAAGCTGGTTTCTTTCATACGCTGCCAGTTATAGGTAGGGAAACCCCAGTTTTGTCCACTCACTGCAAAGTCATCCGGTGGAGCGCCAGCCTGGTATTCCAGGTGAAACAATTCCGGATGCTGCCAAACATCCGCTCCGTGGCGGTATACTCCAATAGCGATATCACCTTTAACAATGATGCCCTTGCTATGAGCATAGCGGGTGGCAGCTGTCAGTTGCTCATTTAAATGAAACTGCAAGAAGCAATAATAGCCCATCCCCACTCCTTCGGGTGTATCAGATTGGCTGTCAAAATATGGACCATGTATTTCCTCGTTCCAGGTTGTGTGTGCAGGCCATTCTTCAAAGCGTATATTTTCATAGGTGTCCCTGAAGTAGCAGAAAGCTGCGTATGGCTTTAGCCAATGCTGTTGCGCACTAAAAAATTGCTGATAGGCTTTTGTACGGAAGGTGGCTTTTCCTATACGGTCATATACACTACGACAAAATTCATCTTTGATTCGATTCACTTCTTCATAGGCCACTGTTTCCTTCCCATTCAATTCTTTTCTCAGTAATTCCAGTTCTGCGAGGGCAGCTTTGCCGTCGGTATCTGCCAACGCAGGTAGATGCAGGTACATTGGATGCAACGCAAATGCCGACATTGCTGCATACGGATATGAATCTGCATTGGTATGCGTTGCGGTTGTATCATTTACCGGCAACAACTGTATCATCTTCAATCCTACTGATGCAGCCCAATCGGTCAGTAATTTTAAATCACTGAATTCACCTACACCAAAACTCTTTTCGCTGCGTAGACTGAAAACTGGGATGGCCATTCCTGCACCCTTCCAGGAAGTATTGGGTAACCATACAAAGCCATCGTGCAATTTTATAGCCGTATTCTTCTTAGGCTGTTCATAGATTACCCGGTTATTGCCGTCTTCAAATCGAACGAATTTTTTCTCCTGCAGGTTATAGACACCATATTTATAAGCGATTGGAAAATTATCATCCGACAGATCAAAAGCACCAATAAAGGAAGCTGTCGATGGGTCATATGTTAAAAGCAAGGGTTCTTCTGTAGTCCAGCCACCTAAATGCTTCGTATTACCTAATAGACAAATGGTTTCATTTTCCTTTAATAAAGGGGCTTTCACCACAAAAATGTGGGAAGTATTTTTTTGTTTAACTGTGGCAGGTTTACCGGAAATGGGTGTTCGCTTCAGTAAAACTTGTTGAAAAGGCTCTGTATCAAAAGCATTTTCAATATAACCGGCATAGTTCCAACTGTCGATCAAAGTCAATTCTTTCAATTTCGCATCTGCCGATGTAATCAGCTTATTTTTCCCCCATTCATGGTCAATGCTGCCATCCGGCTGTCGAATGAAATAGTGATAGGTGATTCCATCTGCTGGAACGGTATCAGCCGAAATTTCCATACTGGTCATCCAGTAATTTTCATTGAAATACTGAAGGGGCAGCGCCAGCTCCACTTTTTCATCCCCCAATAAGGGATGGTTTCCTGTAACAAAAATTTGCTGCCCGAATTGGGTA
>JBEIUM010000329.1:0-1931 GCA_040374385.1 Sediminibacterium sp.
AACTGATTTACCAACTCGATATTGGCAGTGGTATGCCAAACTGTATCATTCACCATTTTACCCTTCACCTCTTTGGTCACGACTGTATCTATAAGATAATGACGCGGCAGCTCAACTGCATGCTCGCTGTAAGACTGCAACAACAAGTAGGCAGACAGGGGCAGCAGAAGTGCCAGAGAAATACCAAGCAGAGCGCTTTTATTCATGGGTTATAATTAAAACACCATCGCTGCAGGCGATGGTGTGATTGAATTCTGTTAGCAATTAATCAATGTTGACCACCTTCCTGCTTGTGCTCTTTCTTCTCAACCTTGATGGTACTCTGTTCTTTATAATGCGGATCGTATGTATTCCTCAGGTTCTTAAAAGAGTTTCCGTCGTACAGGAATGCTATAATGAACCAGATGAACAAAGCCAGGGGAACGACAATGGTCATAATCAGGTTACGAATCTCATGCTTCAGGTGCATGAAATAGGCAACAATATAAAATGCCTTTGCCATCATCAGGATAACGATTACACCCTTGATCAGCAAACGAAGACCCACTCTTTCAAGCGGAATGCCAATCATCATAAATCCCAACACCAATTCTATGATCGTAAGTACGGTAAGTATGATGGTTACTTTCCAGATCTCTCTTGTACTTCCTCCGCCCTGATGTTCTGCGTGTGTATGTTCCATAATATTGTAGTAGTAGCGTGCTTGAATGAATGGTTAAATCAAATAGAAACAAGTGAATACGAATACCCAAACCAGATCTACGAAGTGCCAGTATAAACCGGCTTTTTCGATCATCAGGTAGTGGCCGCGCTTTTCGAACGAGTTGTTCATCGCCATGATCAACATCACAATGTTGATGATAACGCCGGAAAATACGTGGAAGCCATGGAAACCGGTGATCGTAAAGAAGTAGTTGGTGAAATTCGTTGTGGAAGCTGATCCATCATGATTCATGAAAGGATTGCTACCCCACCAAGCACCTTCATGATGCAGATGGGTCCACTCCCATGCCTGACAACCCAGGAAGGCAGCTCCGCCGATGATGGTCAGGATCATATACTTGATTACCCCTTTCTTGTCCATATTATGACCGGCATGTACCGCCAGCACCATGGTAACAGAACTGATGATCAGAATGAAAGTCATGATACTCACGAACACAAGGGGTGCGTTGACACCCTCGGGAGCAAAGGGAAAACTTTTAAAAACTTCGTTGGGGTCAGGCCATCCATTAGAAGAAAAACGAATGGTTCCATAAGAGATCAGAAAAGCGCCAAAAGTGAAGGCATCACTCATGAGGAAATACCACATCATGAGCTTTCCATATTCCACGTTAAAGGGACTCTTTCCACCACTCCACATTTTCGTGGGCGTTACTGTTGTAGTTGACATGGGGCTATTGAAAATTTCGGTACAAATTTATTGTGAGTTGAGCAAAATCCGGCATTTATGTTGAACTTTTTCTGCATCTATCCGACGGCAAGATAGAACATGAACAGGTAAATCCATAATACATCGACAAAGTGCCAGTAAATACCCGCTAATTCAACCGGTAAAGGACTGTAATTCTTCGTTTTTCGGCTGTAAACACCAATCAGCATCACTACCAGCGCAATCACGCCCCCCAGCACGTGCAACATGTGCATGCCGGTGATCACCAACAAATAGGAGGCCGCAGAATTGCTGCGTTGCCCAATCAGCTGAATACCTTGCTTTTCGAGCTGCCAGAAGCCGGTCAACTGGCAAATGATGAAAACCAGCCCAAGACAGGCAGTAACGGTGATCAACTGTCTGTAGCGTAGCATTTCACGTGCTTTGAAGGCCTTTCCAGCCAAATGAAGCGTCAAGCTACTGGTCAGTATGACGGCGGTGCTCAGCCAGAAAATACGTGGCAGACTAAATTTGAGCCAGCTGCCTTCATTCATTTTTA
>JBEIUM010000038.1:0-16042 GCA_040374385.1 Sediminibacterium sp.
GCCCGTCTGCCGGCAGTCTTGTCGGATTTACAACATGAATTAGGATTGGCCCTGGTGTATTCTGCTTTTCTTATTCCGATGTATCGTGAAGGCATGCCCGCCCAAATTCTGGTGATTGCCATTTCCTTTGGTGTAATGGTAATTGCTTCCCTCATCATTGAACCGAATTTACTGGCAGGTATTTTCACCCTCCTGGCACTGATTATTTTATATGCTTTGCGAAAAGCCATCCGTAGAAACAAGCGCATTATTACCATTGTTGCTGCAGCCTGGGTTTTATGTGTAGGAACACAAAGGTTATTGGTGCCATTCATTTTCAACCAGGTATTGGAATGCTATCAAAGTACCCGCATTTACAGCATGGTTGGTAAAGACTATGATTGCAGCCTCAATAAAAAATCTGCCAAGAAGTCGAAAGAAAGAAATATTAAAAAGCCGGATGACTATAATGTGCGACAAAGTAAAATCGCCATTGGGTCAGGAGGATTTTTGGGGAAGGGATTTTTAAAAGGTACCCAGACCCGTGGTAAGTATGTGCCCGAACAACACACTGACTTTATTTTCACCTCACTGGGTGAGGCCTTCGGCTTTGCCGGTTGTTGCCTGTTGCTGGGCTTATACCTGTTTTTACTATTCCGCATGATACAAATGGGAGAGCGACAGCGAAGTACTTTCAGCCGGGTGTATGCCTATGCCGTTGCCAGTATTTTCTTCTTCCATATTTCCGTCAATGTTGGTATGACCATCGGACTCTTTCCCATTGTCGGTATTCCCTTGCCCCTGATCAGCTATGGTGGTTCATCGCTACTCACTTTTACGATTTTACTTTTTATCTTGTTACGGCTCGATGCCGACCGGCAGATGGTTTTGCGTTAACGACGTGCAACCATTAGTTTTGCAGCATGCAGATCATTCCGCTCTCTGAAGGCAGTTTTACCATTGATGCCACCAAACAATTTATTCCTTTTACAGTGGGGGAAGATGAGTTGAAGGAGCGCAGCCGGGGTAGCCTTTTAGTTGAAATACAACCCTTTGCTGTAATTACAGAAAAAGAGGTGATACTATTGGATACCGGACTAGGGTTTTGTGATGAACAAGGGGTGCCTGCCATCCACAGCAACTTGCAAAAAGCCGGTATTGAACCCTATCGAGTGACCAAAGTTTTGCTGAGTCATTTACACCGCGACCATGCAGGGGGAATCAGCTATCGCTCAAAAGATGAAAGTGAACGATTCATCAGTTTCCCTTACGCCACCTATTATTGCCAACGCAGAGAATTCGAGTTGGCTATGAGCAAGCAATCTGCTTCCTACCAGCCGGAATATGTTCAGTTGCTGGAGGAATACAGCAAAGTTACCTGGCTGGAAAAAGACGAAGGATGGATTGATGAGAACATACATTATGAAGTTAGCGCCGGACACAGCCGTTACCACCAGGTTTTCAGCATACACGAACAGGGAAACATCATTTTTTTTGGGGGTGATGAAGCACCGCAATTGCACCAACTAAAAAATAAATTCATCGCTAAGTACGATATGGATGGGAGACGAGCGATGGAATTGAGAAAAAAATGGTGGGAGGAAGGAGCAAACGACCATAGAACCTTTCTTTTTTACCACGATATACAAACCCCCTTGTATGCCAGGTAATGTGATTATTGTCGCATTTTTCCCGCGCGCTTTTGCATTTCCTCCCGAACCAATTTAGAGAATTCACGGTCAATGGTATATACTTTCTGTGCTCTTTCTTCAGAGCCCAGAATTCTTCTAAACTCCGGCTGGTATTTCTTTCGGATAGCTAATATTTTTTCTTCTGCTTCAATGACGTCATCCGGACTGTTGAACTTGGCACGCTTCAACTCAGCAACATAAGGGTAATATACCTGCCAGAATCCTGAGTCGGCAGTGTTGAGTTTCAGGTAGCGATTGATAAACTCTACTTTTAGTCCCTGCATTCTCGCCAACCTGTCGCCGGGCGGAACACGCTGCGCCAAAACAGTTGAACCTATCAACAGCAGGAAAGTCAATATCCATGCGTGGTAAAAGGGAATAGAATTATGCTTTTTCATAACAATCAATTTAATTCCTCCGGCTGCCAGTCGAGCGCGTCTGTTGTGGTATTTTCCTCGAGGTAGCGACTGATTTCTTCATCGCTGATGGTCTGCATCTTCCGGGAGATATCTTTATAAAGGTCGTTATCTGGAGATAGAACAGTATGTGCGGCAGTGACATCGAGTTGAGCAGAGCGATTTTGATCCAGGACGGAGCGCTTATCTGTGAAGATGAAAGCACCCGTTACCAGTAACCCGCCCAGCATAGCTGCTACTGCATAAGGAATTACCCGCTTCCATAAAAGTGAAATGACTGTTCCCGATGAGGTATTCTTCTCGGCTGCAGTCGCTTTCACACGGTTGAGCATTTGTTCCGGTAAGCGATCAAAATAACCAGCAGGCATGGTAAATGGCTGACCTTCAATCACCTCGGTAGAGGGTCCTTTCAAAGCGGATATTCGCTCCGCCAGCTGATCAAAATAATCGGCAGGCACATGAAAAGGCATTTCCTTGCCGGGCCAGGTGATACCGGGTGCCAGCTCCTTTATTTCCTGCTCTATTTCTGAAGAATGTCTCATTTCAAATGATTAGATAGTCCGACGCCTGCAAAGTTTAAGATTCACGCAGCATTTCCTCCAATTTTTTTACCGCGTGGTGGTAGCTGGCTTTCAGGGCACCCTCACTGGTCTGCAGCACCTCACTCATTTCCCGATACCCCATTTCATCAAAATACCGCAAATTAAATACAACCCGCTGTTTTTCAGGCAATTGCTGAATAGCCAGTTGTAGTTTCCATTCCAGCTTTTTCTCATCGAAATGAGGGTCTGCTTTCATTTGTTGCTGTGCCGTAGTGCCGACAACCTCGTCATCCATATTCACTATGCCCCTTCTTTTTTCCCTTTCCAGAAAGCTCAGTGACTCATTGGTAGCAATTCGGTAGAGCCAGGTATAGAGGTTGCTTTCTTCCCTGAAATTTGTCAGGCCCTTCCAAACTTTGAGGAATACATTTTGTAACACATCATCCGCATCGGCATGGTTGATGACCATACGTCTGATATGCCAATACAAAGGCTGCTGGTACTTCGTCACCAGGGCCGTAAAGCCCTTGTCCCGCGTTGCGGGTGCATGGTACCACTGCAGCAAAATGGAATCTTCAGGATGCATGGATTTTCATTGAGGGAACTCAATATTAAATTTAGACTTCTGCCGGCAGAATAAGTTTAACCGACCAGTCTATGACTGATTCTTTAACAAAATGCCAACCATCATTTACCATCTTTCCAATCCCACAAATGCAGACAGGCATAGGTGCGGAAGGGGCGCCACTGCTCAGCAATCAGCTCCATTTCACGGGTTAGCTCCTTTTTATTCAGGTGTTGCAGCTTATACAGACGGATCATGGCAGCCTGTATGCCGCCATCTCCCGGAGCAAAAACATCAGCTCTTCCCAGGCCAAACATCAAAAACATCTGAACGGTCCAGGTACCCACCCCTTTGATGGCCGTCAACTGCTCTAATAACTGTTCGTCTGTTTGCCGCGCAGCCTGTGCGGGTGTCAGTGGGTAGGCTTGAAAATACCGCGCCACTTCCTTGAGATACAAGGTTTTCGCAGCACTTAGTCCGGCAGCACGCAGCAAGGTATCGGGGGTTGACACGACTTCTTCGGGTCGGGGTGTTCGACCACCATAGATCGCCAGGATACGTTGCCAAATGACAGCTGCCACCCGGGTACTCAGTTGCTGACTCACAATGGCTGACATCAAATACGAAGGAATATTCCTTTTGATGGGGTAAAGTATTTTTTCTTCCCGCAACAGCGGGGCCATAACAGGATCTTTGCGCAAATGTATCAGATAAGACATGACCGGATTTTCAGTATAGAAGCGTACAGCACCAAATTTACGCAGTAAAATCAGTACACCGATGTTGACACATCTTTAACTTCACTGTCGTTTTTGACGTACATTAACAGCATCAATTCAAAGCCATGAAACGAATTTTTCTTTTACTATTGTTGGGCTGCAGCTTGTATACACAAGCACAGGAATCATTTGAAATCGCTGCCAGGCGCATTTTACAGCAACAATCGCAGGATTGGAACCGGGGAGACTTGTCTGCCTTTATGCAGGGCTATTGGAACAGTGACAGTCTGTTATTCGTTGGCAGAAACGGTCCGGTTTACGGCTATACCACCACCCTCAATAATTACCGAAAAAACTATCCCGATACCCTCGTGATGGGAAAACTACAGTTCAACCTACTCTCGCTGCAGCAGCTGTCTGATGAACATGGATTCGTGTTGGGACAATATATTCTTACCCGCCGCACTGACCGTCCAACAGGATTTTTTACCCTTTGGCTCAGAAAAATCAAAGGACAGTGGAAGATCGTGGCCGATCACAGTAGTTGATACTATATTTGTCTTACCAATTCAAACTAAAAAAAAGTATATGATACTGATCATCATCGGATTAATTCTGGCACTCGTTGGGAAGGTTTTGAAGAAGAGAAACGAGGACCTGTCGGGTATGGGTAATGGATTCTTTTGGGGTGGACTTACCATAGCCGTTTTCGGACTTCTCTGGTCATCTATCAAACAAATAGATGCCGGCAAAGTCGGTGTGCAATCCTTATTTGGTAAAGTACAAACGCAAGTATTACCAAGTGGACTTAACCTAATCAATCCATTGATGGATGTATTGGAACTGGATATCAAAACACAGAACTATACGATGAGTGGCGTGCATGATGAAGGAGAGAAAGAGGGAGATGATGCCATTCGTGTATTAACGGCCGATGGTTTGGAAGTAACCATCGACCTCACCGTCTTATATTCACTGCTTCCTTCGGAAGCTCCCCGATTGGTAAGAGAAACGGGGGTAGACTATCAGAATAAAATCATTCGTCCGCTCACCAGAACCAAGATGCGTGACAATGCAGTTTATTTTACAGCTGTTGACCTTTATTCTACCAAGCGCGATGTTTTTCAGTCCAAGATTTTCAAGAGCATCGAAGATGATTTCAAGAAGCGCGGGCTCATACTTGAACAGCTTTTGGTACGCAACATCACCCTGCCCACAACCGTGAAAGGATCGATAGAAGAAAAGATCAAAGCTGAGCAGGATGCCCAGAAAATGGAGTTTGTTTTGCAGAAAGAAAAACAAGAAGCAGACAGAAAAAGGGTGGAAGCACAGGGCATTGCCGACTACCAGCGCATCATCAGTTCCGGACTGGGTGATAAGCAATTACAGTATGAGCAGATACAGGCACTGAAAGGATTGATGACTTCACCCAATTCAAAAGTGATCATCATGAATGGAGGAAAGACGCCGGTGATTTTGGATGGGAAAAATTAATGCAAAAAGTTCGGATCAATCTTCGTAAGTAATGGGTGTACGCCAAATACGATAAACCCACCAGGAGAACAGCAGCATGCTCAGGAAAAACCAGGTATAGAATATTACATTACCCAAGCGGAAACTATCTTCTACCAAGCCGTAACCAAACATAATACCAGCGGTGGAGTTGATAGCCATCCACAGGAGTCCAATACCAAGGGTATTCAAAATGCGAGTCAGGTATTTTCGGATGCCGGGTTCCACTGGATGCTAATTTGAACTATATACAATCCGAACATTATTTTGTTCGCCAAGGATCAATCGAGGCTCTGGTTGCTGGTAGCTGCCAGCTTTAAGATCCGATCGAATTGTGCCGGACTCAGGTCATTATAGAAAAAGTAGATGGGATCTACCTCATTACCGTTGTGAATCACTTCATAGTGCACGTGCGGTCCCGTGCTCTTACCGGTGCTGCCTACATAACCGATCACTTCACCACGCTTTACCTGATCACCCACCCTTGCCTTGATACGGTACATGTGCCCGTAGAGTGTTTGATAACCAAAGCCATGATTGATGACAACACGATTACCATGCCCACCGGTACTGAAGCCTGCATCTACCACCCTGCCATCACCTGTTGCATAGATGGGCGTGCCGATGGGTGCGGTAAAATCAATTCCTTTGTGCTGTCGCCTGTCTTTATATACAGGATCAATGCGATATCCAAATCCGGAACCTATGCGCGTGAGGTTTTTATTACTCACCGGCTGTATCGATGGCATGGAAGCCAGCCATATTTCCTTGTTCTTCGCCAGACGGGTGATCTCATCAAATGACTTCATCTGATAGGATTCCAGCAGGGCCAGTCGATTGAGCTGTTGATTGATGCCCTCGATCAGTGCATTTTCACCCATACTCTGTACCAGCTTCACTTCCTTGCGTCGCTCCATCTCCTTAACTCGGGCGCTGTCGGGAATGGGCGTAGCACCAAATATGGTGCGGTATACATTGTTATCACGGTTTTCTATTTCATCCATCTGCAATTCCAACTGGTTCACCCGCTCCATCAACAAAGCATAGTTTTCCTGCAGCGCCTCATTCTGTTGCCGAAGAATTTTTTCCTGTGGAGAAGCAAAATATCGAAATGCGATGGTATAAATCAAGAGTCCGGTCACAATCGATGCAGCAATGAACCCCAGCACCTGCAACAACCGCACACGAAGTGGTGTCTCCAGTTTCTCATACCGAAGCGTGTGGGTATTGAAATAATATTTGACCTTTTTCATGTGTCAACAGAACTTTGGGCGGCGGCAGAAACCAAAACAGCGAATTTAAAGGCAGCCTACCATTTGGGACAGCTTTCTCCCGCTTCAATTCCTTACCTTTGCCTACCAAAAACAGCCCCAAATATAGTTTCTAACGGCCTAACAGGAAGCGTAAACTTTTCTCGGATGATGACCAGTGCCCAGATCAGACAACACTTTTTAGACTTTTTTAAGTCCAAACAGCACCATATAGTACCCTCTGCTCCTATCGTGGTAAAAGATGACCCCACATTGCTTTTCACCAATGCCGGGATGAATCAGTTCAAAGACTATTTCCTGGGGAATAAAAAACCTGCTCATTCCCGTGTCGCTGACACCCAAAAATGCTTGCGGGTAAGCGGCAAGCACAACGACCTGGAAGAAGTAGGAGTTGACACCTATCATCACACCATGTTTGAAATGCTGGGCAACTGGAGTTTTGGAGACTATTTCAAAGCCGAAGCCATTGCCTGGAGCTGGGAACTGCTGACGGAAGTTTATAAACTCGATAAAGACCGGCTTTATGTAACTGTTTTTGAAGGTGATCCCGCAGAAGGATTGCCTCCCTCAACCATTGCGTTGTCAGAATGGAAAAAATTGGTGCCCGAGGAAAGAATATTATTCGGTAATAAAAAAGATAATTTCTGGGAAATGGGTGATACCGGCCCCTGCGGACCCTGCTCAGAAATTCATGTGGATTGCCGACCGGAAGAAGAAAGAAAGAAAATGCCGGGCAGTCAACTGGTGAATAAAGACCATCCGCAGGTAATTGAGATCTGGAACAATGTATTCATTCAATACAACCGGCTCAAAGATGGTTCACTGCAGCCCTTGCCCATGCGACATGTTGATACCGGAATGGGATTTGAAAGACTCGTGCGCGTCATACAGGGGAAGCAAAGCAACTATGATACGGATGTTTTCAGCGGTACCATTGCAGCTGTAGAAAAAATTACCCAGCGCACCTATGATGCGGGTGACAGCAGAGAGGCCGTTGCATTTCGGGTATTGGCAGATCATATACGCGCCATTTCATTTACCATAGCTGACGGACAATTACCTTCCAACACAGGCGCCGGCTATGTGATCAGAAGAATTCTGCGCAGAGCCGTTCGCTACTACTATTCCTGCCTCCATTATCAGCGTCCTTTGTTATATCAACTGGTGCCCTTATTGGCAAAACAATTTGAACAGGTTTTTCCCGAATTGATACAGCAACAAGACTTTGTAGCCAAAGTAATTCGTGAAGAAGAAGAGGCTTTCCTGCGCACACTGGAAAAAGGTTTGAAAAGAATGGATGATATACTGGCCGTGCAGGCAGGACAAATTCCCGGCAAGCTGGTATTTGAATTATTCGACACCTTCGGATTTCCACCCGATCTCACCCGACTCATTGCTGCCGAGCAGGGAAGGACCATTCACGAACAGGAATTTGAGCAGGAAATGCAGCAACAAAAAAATCGCAGCCGGGCAGCGACGCAGATGGATGCTGAAGATTGGGTTGTATTGCAGGCAGATGCAGTTTCAGCCTTCGTAGGATATGATACCTTGAGCCTGCCTACCCAATTGGCACGCTATCGAAAAGTAAAAGCCAAAGGAAAAGAAGTTTATCAGCTGGTGCTGGAAGCGACCCCTTTTTATGCTGAAAGTGGCGGACAAGTTGGTGACCGAGGGACTTTAACTTTCGGACAAGACATCATTCGGGTAATAGATACCAAGAAGGAGAACAACCTCATTCTGCATATCACAGAGGAGCTGCCCTCCCATCCGCAAGCCCCCGTGCTGGCAGCAGTCGATCCAATCACCCGCCAGTCTACCACAGTGCATCACAGTGCTACGCATTTGCTGCATGCTGCCCTTCGACAAGTGCTCGGTCACCATGTGGCACAAAAAGGTAGCCTGGTTAACGAGTCACAATTAAGATTTGATTTTTCTCACTTCAGCAAAATCGGTACCGAAGAGATCGAACGCATCGAGTCGCTGGTAAATGAAAAGATCAGAAATAATATGCCTGTTCAAATTGAAGAAATGGAGAAAGACCAGGCAATGGCAGCAGGCGCCATGGCATTATTTGGAGAAAAATATGGAGAAAGAGTGCGGGTGGTAACCATGGACCCTCATTTCTCCATTGAATTGTGCGGCGGTACCCATGTGAACCGAACAGGTGAGATGGGATTGTTCAAGATTAGACACGAATCGGCCATCGCTGCCGGTGTGAGGCGGATTGAAGCGGTCAGTGGCAGTGCAGCCCTTCAGGTGATGAATGAAGAAACAAACACACTCGAGCAAATCAAGGCAGCCCTAAAAAATCCTGCTGAAGTATTACGCGCTGTTCAACAATTACAACTGGAAAATACGGAGCTCAAGAAAAAAATCGAAGGCTTCGAAGCCCGCCAACTCAATCAACTGGTACCCCAATTATTGCAGCAGGGGGTTCAAGTAGGTACGACCACCTTCATAGGTGCCATCGTAGAAGTTGGTCAGGCCGATGCCCTCAAAAAGATTTGCTTCCAGCTTAAAGGTCAGTTAACCGATTATCTGGTTGTATTGGCTGCCAATATAGATGGCAAAGCACAGGTAGCGATCATGCTCGATGAGTCTACCGTCTCCAGCCGGAATTTAGATGCCGCCCGCCTGATCAAGCAAGATGTTGCCCCCCTGATCAAGGGAGGTGGTGGCGGGGTCGCTTCCCTTGCTACTGCTGGCGGACAAGATGCAAGCCGCCTGGAGGAAGTTATCCGCGCCATTCGGAGCAGGCTGGACTAACCCGGTCCTTCCCAAAATTTTAACAAATCCGAATCATTTCGTACATCAGGATTGCTTTAGCTTTGATGTACTAAATATTTCGTACATTAAAAACCAACGCTATGCGCCTTCTCAAGCTACTGACAGTCGTTCCGGTAATGCTGACAATGACAGCCATTGCACAACCGCCGCTACCTCCACTTCCGCCTTTAGGGCCACCCCCACCCGGCAGCCCCAAGGTTCCCTCCAAAATCCTCATCATCCGCGATGGTGACACCACCATCACCATGTTTGAACCCGGCCAAATGGAGATTAAAGGAAAAAAATTTCGCAGGGAAGCACCCGAAGAGCAGCTCAGAAATTTACTGGAAAATCTAAGCGGAGAAAGATTCTCCTACAGGATGCCCAATTTTGATAGGCCGGAAGAAAATAAGGCATTGCTGGGCGTAGCTACAGAAAAAGATGAAAAAGGAGCACGCATTGTAGAAGTAAATCCCGGTACCCCTGCTGAAAAATCCGGTCTTCTAAAAAATGATATCATTACTGCCATTAATGGGAACAACATCAGCGATCCGGAAAATCTCTACAGTGAAATAGGTAAATACAAACCAGAAGATAAAATCAAGATTGACTATCTCCGGAATGGTGAAGCCAAAACGAGTACCGCAAAACTGGCCCCCAATATGCCTGCTGAGAGAAGAATGCCTGAAAGAATTCAAGATTTAGATATGCAATTTTTCCTCGATCGCGATTTTAGGGATCTCTTGGATCGCAGCGGAGGCCCCAAACCCAGCCTGGGTCTGACCCTAACGGATACTGAAAAAGAACGGGGGCTTGAAGTTACCTCGGTGAAAGAAAATACGCCTGCAGCCAAGGCAGGTCTCCAAAAAACAGATCTTTTGCTCAGCATCAACGGGAAAGAATTAAAAGATGTAGACGATGTAAAAAGACTGAAATTGACCCTCAAAGAAGGCGACACCTGGAAGGTAGTCTACGAAAGATCCGGCAAGAAAATGGAAACTGACATCAATTTTCCAAAAAAAATAAAGACGGCAGAGCTCTGATACCTCGCTGATTCGAGTAATAAATCATGGAAGGGCATGTCTGATCGGCATGCGCTTCCTTTTTTTATGCCATACAATGTAGCGAGAGATGTAACGTTTATAGAGTGTATCTTCTTTTCAACATCGAATTTATTCCGCCCGCTATGAAAAAAAATGTCTATTCCCTACTGCTGCTGCTACTTTCAGCGACATCGCTTACTGCGCAGGTATATCTGAAAAAAGAGCCATTGGCGCATACCTATTCCATCGTTGCCCGCGACGAAAAAACGGGTGATATGGCAGTAGCTGTTCAAAGCCATTGGTTCAGTGTAGGAACCCTGGTACCCTGGGCAGAAGCAGGTGTTGGCGTAGTGGCTACCCAGTCTTTCGTCAATAAATCGTATGGCCCGCAGGCGCTATCCATGCTGCGCAAAGGTTACACACCGCAGCAGGCGTTGGACAGTCTGCTGAAAATAGATAGCTCCCGCGAGATGAGACAAGTAGCCATCCTCGACATGAAAGGAAATGTAGCGGTGCATACGGGGTCTAAGTGTATACAGGTAGCCAAGCACATGAAGGGAAGAAACTTCAGTGTTCAGAGCAATATGATGTTGGGCGATTCGGTGTGTGAATACATGAAAAAGGCCTTCGAGATGAGCGAGCAACTACCCTTCGTAGAACGTATCCTTCTGTCACTGGAAGCAGCGCAGGCAGCAGGAGGTGATATCCGAGGCATGCAATCAGCCGCCATCCTGGTAGTTCCCGGGCGAATGATGCTGCCCTGGGATAAAACCATCGTCGATCTGAGGGTCGATGATGCTCCCCAACCCCTGGAAGAATTGCGTCGCCTATACAACATGCAATTGGCATATGACCACATGAACAGTGGCGACCTCGCTTATGAAAAGCTGAATAACCTCAACTTAGCCAATGAGAAGAAAGACATTACAGAGGCTATGAACGAATACAATGCAGCCATGCAGTTGTTCCCGAACAACCTGGAAATGCAATTCTGGACAGCAGTGGCGCTGTGTAATAATAAACAAGTGGCGAAAGCACTTCCCATGCTAAAGAAGATTTTCGTACGGGATAAAAACTGGAAAGAATTGTTTCGACGACTGGAACCTGTAGGCATGCTGATGATTTCCAAGGAGGATATGCAGAAAGTAATGGGACTATGATAATTCAAGCTTTTTCTGCGCAGGGAGTGAGCAAGGATGGCTAATTTTGTCAGGTATGTCCTCATCCCCTGTATATGAAGTGGTAATCGGCCTGGAAATTCATGCCCAGTTATCTACCGACAGCAAATTATTCTGTGGCGATAGTGCCCTCTTTGGCGGAGAGCCGAATACACAGGTGAGTGCGATCTCCCTGGCACATCCGGGCACCTTGCCCAAAGCAAACCGAAAGGCAGTTGCCCTGGCTGTTCAACTCGGACTGGCTTGTAACTGTACCATCGAGCGCAATAATTACTTTGCCCGAAAAAACTATTTCTATCCGGATCTGCCCAAAGGCTATCAGATATCGCAGCATACCAGTCCGATATGCAAGGGCGGAAATATAATGATCACAACATCAACCGGAACGCGAGCAATACAGTTGAATCGGATTCACCTGGAAGAAGACGCCGGTAAGAGTTTGCATGACCAACACCCAAGTCGCACCTATATTGACCTCAACAGGGCGGGAACACCCCTGGTAGAAATAGTAACGGAACCAAATCTGTATTCAGCTGAGGAAGCCGCTCAGTTTTTGACAGAGATCAGAAAACTGGTGCGATGGCTGGGGGTTTCTGATGGCAATATGGAAGAGGGTAGTCTGCGCTGTGATGCCAATATCTCGCTTCGCCCTGCAGGAACGAAAACACTTGGCACAAAAGTGGAAGTGAAAAACCTGAATTCGATTCGTCACCTGAAAAAAGCCATCGAATTCGAGATCACCCGCATGACAAAATTATTACTGCAGGGGGAAGCTATACAACAGCAGACACGCAGCTTTGATGCCACAACAGAAACTACTTTTTCGCTGCGCAACAAAGAGGAAGCAAATGATTATCGCTACTTCCCCGATCCGGATCTGGCACCCTTTTATATTTCAGATACTTTTTTGGCAAGTACAAAAGCTGCCATGCCGGAATTACCGCAACAACTGCAGGAAAGATTTTTAAAAATAGAGGGACTTACTGCCTATGATGCTCGACAGTTAAGCGAAGATGCAGTTACAGCCAAATTTTTTGAGTCAACAAGACTGATTTGTCCCCATACCAAAGCAATAGCCAACTGGATACTGGGGCCGCTCAAACAATGGATGAATGAAAACCAGACAGACCTGACATCCATACCCCTATCACCTGCAGATCTATCAGATATCATACAATTAGTGGAATCAGGTGACTTAAATTTCTCCCTGGCGGCGACCAAACTCTTACCTGCTGTCATCAGCACACGAAGCAATCCACGGGAGCTGGCAACTGAAATGAACCTGATGCAAACTGCCGGTGAATCTGATCTTTCCGGCTGGATTACAGAAGTAATGCAGCGAATGCCTGACAAGGTGCAGGAATATCGTAAAGGAAAAAAGGGATTAATAGGTTTGTTTGTAGGAGAAGTAAAAAAACTAAGTGCCGGAAAGGCAGACCCTAAAGCAGTCACCCGCTTATTAGAAGAACAACTGAATAAATAGTCAACCACCCATAACCACCACTCATGAAAAAATCGTTATTCATTTTACTCGCATTCTTTTTTGCCTTGGGCTGTAAAGAAAAAAAGTTTGGCGCATTTACGGTAAGCGGCCAATTAAAAAATGCCGGTCAGCAGAAGATTCTGCTGCAAGAGCTGAGCATAGAAGATAAGCAGCCCCTGACCATCGATTCCGCTACACTCGACAAGCGAGGTAATTTTATTTTAAGGGGAGTTGGTAAGGAAGAAAGACTTTACCGGGTGGCCATTGAGGGTGGTGTTGATTTTATCATCATCAATGACAACAACAACATCAAATTAGTTGCTGACCTGAATGATTATACCCACTACAAAGTGGAGGGCTCAACTGCCAGCGACCAACTGCACAACTTATTTGAAAATTATCGACAGCAGGATTCAGCTTTAGCAGCCTGCTTCATTCGGCTGGATTCCTTACAGCAATCAAATACTTCCGATAGTATGCAAGTCGCTTGTTCTCAGGAACGCGATCGACGTATTGGTGACATGAACGAACTTGTTAGTAAATTTATAAAGAGCTCCGGCAGTCCGGCTGCCCGCATGTACGTAATCGGCATTGCCACACGAACCATGAAGCGCGAGGAATTACAGCAACTCGCAAAACTGAGTCTGGATCAATTTCCTGACCACAGTGGGTTGCAGCGGGTGATGAAGTTACTGACACAAACCACCCAGGGGCCTGCACCGGAAGCGAGTCCCGTCAATAAAGAAGCCCCCGACTTTACCTTACCCGATCCATCCGGAAAAATGATCTCATTGAAAAGCTTTCGTGGTAAATATGTATTGGTAGATTTTTGGGCCAGTTGGTGTGGTCCCTGCAGACAGGAAAATCCAACGGTAGTTGCTGCTTTCAACCGGTTCAAAGACAAAAACTTCACAGTATTGGGGGTTTCGCTGGACGATAATAAAGCCAAGTGGTTGAAAGCAATTCAGGATGACAAATTAGCCTGGACACATGTCAGTGACTTAAAGCAATGGGAAAGCATAGTGGTATCGCTGTATCAGTTCCAGGGAATACCTTACAACGTGCTGATCGATCCGGATGGAAAGATCATCGCCTCAGAATTGCGCGGTGACGACCTGGAAAAAATGCTGGCATCGGTACTGAAGTAATTCGGTACCTGCCTATTTCTTTTTCCCGCCGGGGGCAATACTCAAGATCAACACGGGCAATAAAACCAGGTTGGTCAGGGTACCCACTACGAGCGTGAGAGAAGTCAACCATCCCAGTGCCTTGGTGCCACCAAAATCACTCCAGCAGAAAATGATGAAGCCGGCAATCAGTACCATGGAAGTATAGAGAATACTAATGCCGGTATGCCGAATGGTTTGTACCAATGTAGCTGATGTGCTGTGCTCGTGGTATATAAGTTCCTGCTTAAAATTGACCAGAAACCGTATGGTCACGTCAATAGCGATACCCAGGGCAACGCTGAAAACAAGTACGGTAGAAGGTTTCAAAGCAATACCGGCCCAGCCCATCACGCCGGCAGTAATCACGAGGGGAACCAGGTTAGGAATAAGCGAACAGATTAAAATGCGGAAAGACCGGAATAAATAAAGCATACACAGCGAGATCAACAAAAATGCCCACATGATACTTTCTTTTAGTCCGCGAATGATGAATCCGGATCCTTCGAGAAAACTTACACTGCTTCCGGTGAAAGTAACCCGATAGGCGGTCGTATCAAATACCTCATTGGCTTTTTGCTGAAACTTATCTAATAAGACCGGCAGTCTTGCGCTTCCGATATCTTTCATGTTCACACTGATACGTGCCATCTGTCGGTTGCTATCAATGAAATTATTAAGTAAGCCGGCAACGCCCTTAGCACCGGCGGTATCTTTGGCAGACTCCGAAGCCTGCAGGTAGGGCCCTATAAAAGCCAGGTCTGTCTCTGTTGGTATATCATAACTGTTGCTATCACCGTCGAAGTAGGCCTGCCGCGCAAACTTAAGTCCTTCTACAAATGAGAGCGGGCGGGCTGTCGTGGAATCTTCGTCGATATAGGCGGAAAACTCATTGATTTTTTGGATGGTCTTCATCCGCATCACACTCTTTCGTTTCTTAGCGTCTACAATAATTTCAAGGGGCATCACACCACCGAAATTTTTCTCGAACCATTTGAGATCGGTATATATTTTATTGCTGCGGGGCAGGTCGTCTACAATAAAACCCTCACTCTTGATTCTGAAAATGCCGGCAACAGCAATGATCAACGCAACCAATGTAATACCATACACCCACTTTGCATGTTCAAAAGCCCAGCGCTCTATGTTTACCAGTAATCGCTTCAGCCAGGGACTCTCGAGGTAGCGCACGTGCTTGGCAGCAGGAGGAGGTAAATAACTCAGCACAGCCGGTATGAAGAGCAATGAAGCAAAAAATAAAGCCATAATGTTGATACCTGCTACCACACCAAACTCTTTCAGCAGATCGCTCTTGGTGAGTGCGAATACGGCAAAGCCAATGGCAGCAGCAATATTGCAGAAAAGAGTGACTACACCCATCCTACCCACCATCGTAACCAATGCCTCCTCTTTGTTCCGGGTTTCGAGATATACCGTGTGGTATTTATTCAGGAAGTATATACAATTGGGAATGCCGATCACAACGACCAGTGGTGGAATCAGGGCAGTCAAAAGGGTAATTTTATAACCAAACAATACGAGGGTGCCCAGACTCCAGATAACGCCCATGCCTACTACGATGAGGCTCATCAGGGTTGTGCTGAACGACCAGAAAAATAAAAAGAGGGTAACAACCGACAATACCAAGGAGCCAATGAGGAACCAGTTCATTTCAGCCTTTACCTTATTTCCAACAATGGTTCTTATGTAA
>JBEIUM010000002.1:0-36102 GCA_040374385.1 Sediminibacterium sp.
ATAGATTATTAAATACTACGGAAGTAATCCACATGCAATCTTCTTAAAAAATGAAACAAAGCCATTAGTTTTACAAAAAACAATCAGGGATATGATACTCGAAAAAACACTACTTCCGCCAGCAGGTTTTTTAGATGTTCCTGTAGACCCCAACTTAGATATTTTTACTGAGATAGACCGGCTAAAAAAAGAAAAAAAGGCAGTGATCTTAGCCCACTACTACCAGGAGCCGGATATTCAGGATGTGGCAGATTACATTGGAGATAGTTTAGGATTAGCACAACAGGCCAGTAAAACAGAAGCTTCCGTTATTCTTTTTGCAGGAGTCCATTTTATGGCAGAGACGGCAAAAATTCTCAACCCCACCAAAAAGGTGATAGTACCCGATTGGAAAGCGGGATGCTCCTTGGCTGATAGTGCCCCTCCTGCTCTGTTTCGTCAGTTTAAAGAAAAACATCCTGACCATATTGTTATTTCCTACATCAATTGCACTGCGGAAATAAAGGCGCTAAGTGATATTATCTGCACGAGCAGTAATGCTATTCATATTATTGAAAGTGTTCCTCCTGAACAACCTATACTCTTTGCTCCGGATAAAAATCTGGGAGCCTACTTAAATAAAAAGACCGGAAGGAATATGTTACTTTGGGATGGTGCTTGCATGGTTCATGAAATTTTCAGCCGCGAAAAAATAGTTCGTTTAAAAGTTCGTCACCCCGAAGCAAAGATCATTGCGCATCCGGAATGTGAAGAGGCAGTATTGGCGGAGGCTGACTTTATTGGAAGCACCACACAGTTATTAAAATTTGAACAATCCGATACAGCCAACACTTTTATTGTAGCAACCGAAGCAGGCATATTACACCAAATGCAAAAATCTTCTCCGGATAAAACTTTTATTCCGGCGCCCCCCAATAATTTATGTGCCTGTAATGAATGTCCGCACATGAAGCTCAATACCCTCGAAAAATTATACAACGCTTTGTTGTATGAGGTTCCTGAAATTCAAATGGAAGAATCTCTACGTCTGGCGGCAAAAGTTCCAATGGACAGAATGATGGAAATAAGTAGAAAAGCCGGGTTGGTTGGATAAACAAAAAACTATGAAAAAGCTGATTCTCTCTTTACTTCTTTTATCTACAGTGCTGGGAAAAGCACAAAACTTTTCACCATCGGAAATCGATTCTTTGGTACAAAAAGTAATGACATCTTTCCGTGTTCCGGGAATTGCGGTGGGCGTTGTAAAAGACGGAAAGATCATACATGCAAAAGGATACGGCGTTCGTTCTTTAAAAACCAAAGAAGCAACCACACCGAATACTTTATTTGGTATAGCCTCTAACAGTAAAGCATTTACCGCAGCTGCTTTAGGAATTCTTGTCGAGCAAGGAAAAATAAAATGGGAAGATCATGTGCGGGACTATATTCCAGCATTTAAATTGTATGACCCTTATGTAACAGAGCATTTTACCATTAAAGACTTATTGACACACCGGAGTGGAATGGGACTAGGAGCCGGTGATCTAATGTTCTTCCCTGATTCCAGTGACTTTAAATTAACAGATATCATTCACAACCTGCGTTTTTTACCCCAGGAATCTGAGTTCAGAACGAAATTTGATTATGATAACAATCTCTACATTATTGCCGGCGAAGTGATATCAAGGGTTTCCGGTCAATCCTGGGATGATTTTGTAGAAAAAAATATTTTTCAGCCACTTGGAATGAAAACAAGCGCAGGATCATATGAGCGACTTCCTGTAAAAGAGGATGTGATAGATGGGCACGCTCCTGTAGAGGGTCAGGTTAAAGTAATTCCACGAAATACATTGCGTGTTGGTCATGCAGCAGGCGGTGTTTATTCTAATATCAATGATTTATCTGCCTGGTTGATTTGTTTAATGAATAAAGGTGTTTCCGCTGGCGGGCGGCGTATTTTATCTGAAGAAACAGTTCAAGAATTATGGACGCCACAAACCATTATTCCTGTTTATTATCGGGGTGTTTATAATGTTCATTTTTCTGCTTATGGTCTTGGCTTCTTTTTATCAGACACAAAAGGAAAACTACAGGTTACCCATACCGGAGGCTTAGAAGGAATGGTCACAGAGATAACCATGATTCCTGAATTAAAACTGGGCATTATTGTATTAACTAATCAGCAGGAGGGAGCCGCTTTTATGGCAATTTCCAATAGCATAAAAGATAAGTTTTTAGGGCCAACCGGCATTGATTGGCCGACTAGATTGTTTGCCAATAGAAAAAGAGAAATAGAGGAAGCAGAAAAAATAACCGATTCTGTAGATGCCCTAATCAAAAAAGCAGCCCAGTCTTCGTCACAAAACTGGAAGTCTTTTCTCGGAACATATAAAGATCCGTGGATGGGGGAAGTAACGGTACAAGAAAAAGATGGACAACCCTGGCTGCAGATGAAACGATCTCCGAAGCTAACCGGAAAATTATTTCCCTACAAAGGAACAACAATGGTAGTGCGCTGGAATGATAGGAGTATGGACGCAGATGCTTTTGTCAACTTTGGTCTTGATGAAGAAGGTAGGGCAAAAAGTATTCGCATGCGAGCGATTTCCCCCCTCACAGATTTCAGCTACGATTTTCACGACCTCCGCTTTGAGCGGGTTGAAAAAAATTAAACGGTATATCCTTTGTTTTTAATTGGTAGGGAGCGTAGGCGAACACCGGTAGCAGCTGCAATGGCATTCATAAGCGCCGGCATAACGGAAGGAACACTTGTTTCTCCGGCACCGCCAGGTTCTCGAGCGCTCTCCACTACATGTATTTCAAGCGCCGGCACGTCGGGCAAACGACAAACCTGAAAATCGAAGAAACTACTTTCCTGCACGGCTCCGCTAGCAACCGTTATCTCACTTTTTAGAACGGCACTTAAGCCCCAAACAAAACCTCCTTCAACCTGGTTCCTGAAACCATCCACATCAATAACAGTTCCCACGTCGGTTGCAACAATAGCTCGGTGAATGGTAATTTTCTTATCCTTATTCACACTTACCTCAAAAGCATGGGCCGTATATGCTTTGGCGTGATTATAAAAGCAACAAGCAATACCAAGACCCCGACCAGCTGCTCTCTTTTTCTTCCACTCTATTTTTTCGGCTGCCAAAGAAATAACAGCCGCTAGTCGATCTGGCTCATAAAGCGCACCACCCTTGATTTTTCCGGACGGCATATTTTTAAGCAAAGACAATCGGTATTCAACCGGATCTATCCCCGCCTTTTTAGCCAACTCATCAACAAAACACTCAATGACCACATTATTATAAGTGAAATTAACGGCACGCCACCAACCCTCCACCAGCGGAGATTCCGTTCTGCTCACGGCGCTGCGAAGGGAAGGAATGTAATAATACATATCTCCGGCGCCCCCGCCCTCCGCTTCCATCGACAACCAGTTTTTACTTCCCTTCATCCCTAATAAAAAATCAGCTACCGGGGCAATGGCAATCTTATGTTGCCAGCCGACAGGCTTTTTATCCGCTCCCAACTTGGCACTTAACTGGTGGGTAGAAGCCGGCCGATAGTTGTCGAATTTCATATCATCTTCCCGGGTGAACATCAGCTGCACAGGGCCCGTTATTTGATGTGCTACCTGCATGGCTTCTGCGCTATAATCAGCCCCCAGCCGTCTACCAAACCCGCCGCCAATCGGCATCAGATGAATAAAAACGTCTTTGGGCGTTAACCCAAAAAACTTGGCTGCTACGGTTGCGGTTTTGCCGGGATTTTGAAAACCACCCCATAACTCAAACTTCCCCTCTTTGAATTCAGCAATACAATTCAGCGGCTCCATAGCCGCATGCGCAACAAAAGGGATTTGAAAACTGGCAGTTATCCAGTCTTTATCGGTAGGCGGTAATTCAGGAACAGTATTCCCCTTCTCGTCATAAACAACATCGGGGGCTTTTTGTAAGCGGGCTGTCTGCTCGGAAAAATAACTGGCAGAGGTTTTTTGTAACGCCCCGGGAGGGTATGTCCATTCCACTTTCAGCTGCCGTTGTGCCTGTAGCGCAGCCCATCTGTTTTTTGCAACAATGGCAACGCCACTTCTGGTTTCAAGCTGGCTGCCCATTTCTTTCATCTCAAAAAGTTTCACCAACCCCTCAATCTTGCTGACAGAAGACTCATCCCAAGATTTCACCTTACCACCCATTACCGGACACCGAACAATAACGGCATATAACATGCCGGGTAATTTTAAGTCCAAGCCGTATTTTAATTTTCCCGTGATGATTTCTTTCAGGTTGCTCTTTTTGATCCCTGACTTACCTATCAGCGAAAAGTCTTTATAATTTTTTAATGCAGGATCTTTCGGTACCGGGAGCGCCGAAGCTTTTGTAATCAGGTCTTTGTATGCGATTGACTGATTGGTGATGGTATTGATGACGCGGCTTTTTTGGGCTCTGCAATTGTCGGGCGAAATACCCCACTCCGCAGCGGCTGCCGAAATCAACATCTCCCTTGCAGCAGCACCTGCCTTGCGCAGCGGTGTATATTCATACAAAACGCTGGTGCTTCCGCCCGTAGAATAATTGAACTTTCCTCCGGCAACAAATGGCATGGCTTCTGCCACCACGCTGTTCAGGTCTGCTTCCAACTCTTCTGCAACAATCAGCGGCAAAGACGTTTGTACGCCTTGCCCCATTTCTTGCTTATATACATATACAATGATTTTTCCGTCGGAACAAAGTTTAATGAGCGGACTGGGCTGAAAACAGTCGGGACCCCCGTCGCTGGCAAGTGCCGACACCGGCAGAAATTGAGACAGCACCCATCCTCCGGACAAAAAAGAACCGAGTTGTATAAAGCTTCTTCTTTTCATACGATTATTTTTTATTCAACTCCGATGCGCGGAGAACAGCCTTTTTTATTCTTGCATAAGTGCCACAGCGACAAACGAGACCCGTAAACGCTTCGTCAATTTGTTCTTCGCTGGGCTGCGGATGTTGCTGCAACAGCGCAACGGTCGTCATGATTTGTCCGGACTGACAATAACCACACTGTGGCACATTTAGGTCGGTCCATGCACGCTGAACAACATGTGTACCCTCTTCGCTCAACCCCTCGATTGTGATCACCTCCTTGCCAGTGCAGGCCGAGGCCGGATATTGACAAGAGCGAACGGGTTTGCCATTGATCAGCACAGTACAAGCGCCACAGGATCCAACACCACAGCCATACTTGGTTCCCGTGAGATCCAGGGAATCGCGCAGGGCCCAAAGCAGGGGCATATCGGCCGGAACATCCACCGATTGAGATTTTCCATTAATGGAAAGTTGATAAGTAGGCATAAGCAAGAAAATGGTAACTACTAAAGCTACGAAAAATCAGACGGACCTCTGCCATCTTTTCTATTGCAGTGTCCACATAACGCCTGTCTGATGGGATAACGAAGGGGCAGGCGTTGATAAAAAAGAGCCACGATAATCCATCCAAGGAATAGTTGTATTTTTAGTATATGGAAAAAAGAGAGGCGCCGATGCTTCATCGCCGGATTTTCTGGGATGTGGACTTCGAAAAAATTGATTACGAAGCAAAGGCCAGTTTTGTAATAGAGCGGGTCTTTGAACGAGGTGACGTGGATGATATTAGAAACTGCCGTCGCTATTATGGAGATAAAAAAGTCACGGAGGTGCTATTGGGCGCCAAGTTTTTATCGGAGGTCACTTTGTATTTAGCCAGCGCAGTTATTGATCGGCCCCTAAAAGATTTCAGATGCTACACCTTGAGACAGTCGAACCCCACACTTTTTCCCTACTAAAGCAGCTGATGCGGGAGCCGGACCTTCATGATCTTTTTTTGGTGGGAGGAACAGCGCTGTCATTGTTGTATGGACATAGAAAATCTGAAGACCTTGATTTGTTTGCCACCGAAAGGATTGATAACAAACAGGTAGTTCAAAAGCTTTCCGAGATTTTTAAAGAGCGAATGAGCGTGCACACCAACAACCCCAAATTTGGCATCTTTTGTTTCATAGACAATGTAAAAGTAGACATCGTCGAACACGGCCACCCGCTTATCGCTGCTACAAAAGCCGTTGAAGGCGTACGCATGTTTTCGGTTGAAGACATCATTGCAATGAAGGTGCAGGCCATTTTTGGACGAGCAAAGAAGAAAGATTTCTGGGACATAGCCGAACTTTTGGAACACTACACCGTAGAGGATTTTGTCTCATTTCACCAAAAAAAATACAGCACTCAAAACTTGTTGATTACGGTGCCACAGGCTTTGACATATTTCGCCGAGGCAGAAGAAGATGAAGAGCCCCTTGGGCTTAAAAATCAAACATGGGCGGGCGTGAAAAAAACAATCAGCCAAAAGGTGAGTCGCTATTTGAAGTAAAGCTCGGCTAGAGACCGCACCAAATATTGATTGACATGAGTAGAATAAAGTAAATTGCTGCAAAACCCCGCACATGAAAAAGCCATCCCTTCTGTTCGTTTTTCTTTTGGCCATTTCTTTAGCTGCCGTTGCACAGCGCACACAAAAGCCACCGCTGCATGGAAAGAATTGGATGGCCATTACCGGCAAGCCACTGGCTGCAACAGCGGGATCTATGATGTTTCAACAAGGGGGCAATGCAGTAGACGCCGCTTGCGCCATGTTGGCGGCCACCTGTACCATGTGGGATGTGCTTAGCTGGGGAGGAGAAACACAAGCGCTGATCTATAATCCGCGCACCAAAAAAGTTATTGGCATTAATGCCCTGGGTGTGGCACCCACCGGCGCAACGCCGGCCTTCTTCAAAGACAAGGGCTATCGCTTTCCTCCGGAATATGGTCCGCTTGCTGCTGTTACCCCCGGAACGGTGGGCGGCCTCTGCCACATGTTACAACAATATGGCACCATGAGCCTCCAGCAAGTATTGGCACCGGCCATGCAGTTGGCTGCCGGCTATCCAATAGAAGCAGAAACGGCGAATAGCATCGAAAGGGGCAAAGAGCGCATCAAACAATGGCCCTACAGCAAAAAGGTGTTTCTTCCCCACCTGGGTGAAAAAAGAGAGGCGCCGGAGGCGGGCGAAATTTTTGTACAGCAAGACCTGCTCAACACACTAACTAAAATGGTGGAAGCAGAGCAGCAGGCGTTGAAAAGGGGGAAGTCCCGTAAAGAGGCCATTCAGGCCGCCTGCGATCGTTTTTATAAAGGAGACATTGCGCAAGAGTTTGTGCGGGGCTGTCAGGAACAGGGCGGACTGATTACGCTACAAGATTTGGCAAACTGGAAACCCAAAGAGGAGGAGCCGCTCATGGTCAACTATCGCGGCATTGACGTATATAAATTGTCGCAATGGACACAAGGACCCATGCTGTTACAATCGCTGAACATGCTTGAGCCGCTCGATCTGAAAGCAATGGGATATAATTCGCCGGAATACATTCACACCCTATATCAGGTGATGAACATGACGCTTGCGGACAGGGACTTCTATTATGGAGACCCTGCACGTAATAGCAACCAACCTATGCGGGGCTTGCTCAGCAAGGAATATGCCAGGGCGCGCCTGGCGGAGATGCGCAAGGACGCCAACGATCCACAGACGCAGCCGGGCGACCCCTATCCATTTGAAGGAAAGCAAAACCCCTTCCGCGATTTGCTGGAAGCCAGAAAACAAATGTCTGACAGCGCTTCTCGCCGGCAATTTGTTCCCGCACACGATAGTACCGGCACGGCCATGAACGAAGACGCATATATGGAAAGGCTTTGGTTGGGTACCACCAGCGTGGAGGCGGCCGACAAAGAAGGCTGGGTGGTGTCCATTACACCCAGTGGCGGATGGATTCCCGCTACCATTGCGGGAAATACGGGCGTAGGCATGAGCCAGCGACTGCAAAGTTTTGTGCTGGATTCGGCTATTAACCCATTCAATGTGGTCGCTCCCGGCAAGCAGCCCAGGGTAACGCTCACGCCCTCACTTGCGCTCAAAAACGGAGTGCCTTTCGTTTCTTTTGCGGTGCAGGGCGGAGACACACAAGACCAAAACCTGTTACAGTTTTTTGTCAACATGGTCGATTTTAACATGACCGTTCAGCAGGCTGCGGAAGCGGCTAATATTAATACCAATCAACTTTGGTTGTCGCTGGGCGGAACCCGGATTGCGGACAGAAAACCTCGACCCGGCGAGCTGCTATTGAATAACCGCATACCGCCGGCTACTCGTGAGGCGCTAAAAAAAATGGGTTACACGCTAAGCTTTACCGAGCGCAGCAGTGGTCCGATCAATGCCATCTTCTTTGATACAAAGCACGGAACACTCTGGGGCGGCTCCTCTAACCACGGCGAGGATTATGGTATAGGCTGGTAGTTCCCCCAGCAAGCACCCCCCACATTGGCCGAAAATCTGATAAAAAAGGGGAAAACACGGGCATAAAACGAGTACAACTACCCGATCGGCCGAGCCCCTGTCTCGTATTTTTGCGCAATAAAACAAAAACTAATGACGTTAGTAAAAAAATACTAAAAAAATTAGTTTGTTTTGGGAAAGACCGTATCTTTGTAAAGACAAACGACTAACCTACTTTAAAAAGAAAGAACATGAGCAACGCAGAAAAGCTGAAGGCCCTGAAGCTGACAATTGACAAGATAGATAAAGATTATGGCAAGGGCAGTGTCATGATGATGAACGAAAAGAGCCAGGACCCCATGGAAATTATTTCCACCGGATCCATCGGTCTCGATGCCGCACTTGGCGTAGGCGGATTGCCCAAGGGAAGAATTGTAGAAATATACGGACCGGAATCATCTGGTAAAACAACCATTGCAATACACGTCATCGCAGAAGCACAGAAAAAAGGAGGGATGTGTGCTATTATAGATGCGGAACATGCATTTGATAGCTCCTATGCACAAAAACTAGGTGTTGATGTAGACAACCTGCTGATATCCCAGCCCGACTATGGCGAACAGGCACTCGAAATCGCTGACAGGTTGATTTTATCCGGCGCACTGGATGTAGTGGTAATCGACTCTGTGGCGGCCCTTGTACCCAAGAGCGAACTGGAAGGAGAAATGGGGGATAGCAAAATGGGATTACATGCAAGACTGATGAGCCAGGCATTGCGCAAGCTAACTGCCACCATCAACAAAACAAATACCGTTTGTATTTTCATCAACCAGCTGCGTGAAAAAATCGGCGTGATGTTTGGCAACCCCGAAACAACTACTGGCGGTAATGCCCTGAAATTCTATGCATCCGTGCGTCTCGACATCCGCCGCATGTCACAAATCAAAGACGGCGACGCCGCAGTTGGCAACCATGTAAAAGTAAAAGTGGTAAAAAATAAAGTGGCTCCGCCATTCCGCGCGGCAGAATTCGATATCATCTTCGGAGAAGGCATCAGCAAGCTGGGCGAAATCATCGATATGGGCGTAGAGCTGGGCATCGTGCAAAAAAGTGGCAGCTGGTTTAGCTATGACAGCAACAAGCTTGGTCAGGGTCGCGATGCCGTAAAGAATTTGTTGCACGACAATCCCGAGCTGGCCGCAGAAATTGAAGCAAAGATCCGCGCGAAAGTAAGCGAGCAGAAACTGGTAGCCACAGAAGCAGAAAAATAAAAACGACAACAAGCGTCATTCTTATAAACGAGTTCTTTCGGATGGGTTAGTTAGTAAAACCGTTCTGGTCTTCCAGGGCGGTTTTTTATTTCACCGCGCGACCCCGTCCAAAACAACATCAATACAAGAAATACTATATTTATTGCAAACTAACAGGCATTGCTATTTGGTATCATGAAATCGTGGGTGCGACTTACCATGTATTGGTATGCGCCCCTGTTTGCCATTCACCACGCAGAGCGCCTGGGTCGTGCCGGCCCAACACTGCTGGTTGCCAACCACCCCGACTCTTTCTTAGACGCCCTGTTGATAGCGCTTGCCTGTAACCGCCCCGTTCATTTCCTGGCGCGCGGCGATGTTTTTAATCGACCCTGGCATCGAACACTCCTGCGCCTGCTCAACATGTATCCGGTCTATCGCATTCGTGAGGGCAGACAACACGTGCACCTGAACAGAACCACCTTCCAATATGCGAACGAGGTACTAAGCAAAGGAGGGACGCTGCTCATTTTCATTGAGGGGATCTGTTTGAATACCCACGAGCTTCAGCCATTTAAAAAGGGAGCCGGCAGAATCGCACTGGAGGCAAGTAAGCTGCCCGGATTTCGTGTTATTCCTATTGCCGTTGCTTATAGCGACTTTCAAAGAATTGGCAAGGCGGTGACCCTTTGCTTCGGACAGCCGCTGTTTCCCGAGGAGCTGTTTCATTTTACACATGAACAGTCTAACATTCATCAATTTAATCGCATTATTTTTCCGCAACTCAAAGAGTTGATCCGGCCTCCGGCCGCCAACATCATTGACAAGCCCACCGGGATCCTGACGATTATTATGCCCCTAGCAAAATGGTTGAACCTACCATTGTTTTATCCGGCTAGTCGCTGGGTGGGCGCGATGACAAAGGGAACGGTATTTTATGACTCTGTACTTTTTGCAGTACTGCTTTTTACTTATCCCCTCTATTGTATTCTACTGGTTGCGTTGCTTAAGTGGCTTGGCATGTCATGGCTGGCTGCCGGCATCTGTGCCGCCATTGTTCCGGCCTCAGCTATATATGTGCTGTCTGCCAGACTGCATTTGAATTATAAATAGCAAGCCGTATCTTCATCAACCACAAACAAACATCCATGCAGGAAAAAAAGTTATTGGGAAAAAGAAAGCGAATTGCTCTCGTGGCACATGACCATAAAAAGATCGATCTGCTGGAATGGGCGATGCACAACAAAGCAGCACTTGCCAAGCACGAACTGATTGCAACCGGCACTACCGGAAAACTGATCGAAGAAAAACTGGACAGGCCCGTGAAAAAATTATTAAGCGGACCCCTGGGTGGCGACCAGCAAATTGGAGCGATGATTGCCAACGGAGAAATAGATATGGTATTTTTCTTTTGGGATCCCATGCAGGCACAGCCACACGACAGCGACGTAAAAGCGCTGCTGCGACTGTGTGTTGCCTGGAATCTTCCCATGGCCTGTGATCGAGCCACAGCAGATTTTATTATGACCTCTCCTTTCATGCACGACGAATACGAAGCGACTATACCGGACTACTCGGGATATTTAAACAGACAGATTACCGAACATGAATGATTTGTTGTTGCGACCATGGCAGATGTCGGATGCGGCTTCGTTGGCAGTCATTGCCAACAGCCCTCTTATTTTTCAGCGCGTGAGAGACGCCTTTCCATCACCTTATACACACACGGATGCAATACAGTGGATTTCCAATGCCGCTAAGAAAAAACCGCCGGAGAGTTTTGCAGTTGAGTACGAGGGAGAGCTGGTCGGAAGTATTGGATTTGTACCTGGAACAGACGTATACAGGAAATCCTGCGAAATAGGATATTTTATTGCTGAGCCATATTGGGGAAGGGGCATTGCAACCGAGGCGGTAAAATTATTGACAGCATATATTTGGTCGCTTGATCAATTTGTGCGCATTCACGCACAAGTTTTTAGTAATAACACGGCGTCCGCAAGGGTGCTCGAAAAAAATGGTTTTGAATTGGAAGCGACCCTTCGCAAAGCAGCATATAAAAACAACGAATTGCTGGACGATCAGGTATGGGTTAAATTGAAGAATGAAATAAATGAGTAACCATGAATAACAAAAAGATTTCAACCTGGGTGTTAAGTGCCGTGCTGCTTTGCTTCTCAGCAGCAGCCCAGACAACTTCTCCTGCCGCTAAAACCAACGACATGGCAGCGGCAGCCCGGATTTTTGATCTCGAGTTTACTCAACAGGAGCTCGACAGCATGTATGAAGGCGTTCAGGAGAACCTGGCGAACTACCGGCTCATGCACAAACAAAAGCTCTCCAATAGCGTGCCCATGAGCTTGTGGCAGAGCCCGCTGCTGCCGGGGATGCGCATCGATACCCAAAAGGACAACATACGATGGAAGCTGCCAAAGACCGCCCTGCCGACAAACATCAATGAGCTGGCCTTCTACAGCGTTTCGCAACTCGCCTATCTGATCCGGAATAAAAAAATCAGCTCCGTCGAGCTGACAAACTTCTTTATCGGACGACTGAAAAAATATGGCGATACCCTGCATTGTGTGATTTCGCTCACGGAAGAGCTGGCGATGCAGCAAGCACGCCGAGCAGACGAGGAAATTGCTGCGGGAAAATACAGGGGACCGCTTCACGGAATTCCCTATGGACTAAAAGACCTTTTTGCTGTTCGCGGCACTAAAACAACCTGGGGCGCTGCGCCATATAAAGACCAGGTAATTGAGGAAGACGCGTATGTTTACCAGCGACTGCAGGAAGCCGGTGCGGTTTTGATTGCGAAGTTTACGCTTGGCGCATTGGCAATGGGCGATTATTGGTATGGCGGCAGAACGCGCAATCCTTGGAACATCAATACAGGGTCCTCCGGATCTTCTGCAGGCTCCGCTTCTGCAACGGCGGCAGGCCTGATTCCCTTTGCTATTGGTACGGAGACCTGGGGCTCTATCATATCACCCTCTTCCACTTGTGGCCTCACCGGATTGCGCCCGACATTTGGCAGCATCAGCCGAAGCGGCGGCATGGCACTTAGCTGGAGCCTCGATAAAATCGGTCCTATTTGCAGAAGCGCATCCGATGCCGCCATTGTTTTCGCCTTCATTCATGGCACCGACGGGGTAGACCCCAGCGCCGTTAACGCACGATTTAATTATCAACCCTCAAGTGATGCTCGCCAACTTCGAATCGGCTATACAAAAAATTATTTCGATCGGATCAAAGACACGACGCGCAGCGAATGGAAGGTGTTACGCTCTTTTCAGGATGCCGGCTATACGCTAATACCCGTTGATTTTCCCGACAGTGCTGCATATCCTTTCAACATCATGGACGTGGTAATCAGCGCCGAAGCCGCTGCAGCATTTGACGATTTTACACGCAACAATATCGACGATGAAATGACGCGTCAGGGAAAGTATGACTGGCCCAATTCGTTTCGGGTATCAAGATTGATGCCCGCTGTCGAATACATCAACGCCAATCGACACCGCTACCTGCTGATGCAAAAAGTAAACGATGTAATGAATACAATTGACGTCTTGATTTGTCCGACACGCGGTAGCGGCAACCAAAGCGCGATCACGAACCTGACAGGGCATCCGGCCGTATGTGTTCCAACAGGATTCGATGCCCGGCAAAAACTGCCCACCAGCATCACTTTTATCGCGGGCTTATATGAAGAAGGCAAATTGTTATCTGTGGCCGAAGCTTATCAGCAACTATCCGATTGGCACCAACAGCATCCGGAGTGGGTAAAGCAATAAACAACACAAATACATAGGAAGAAAAAATGAAAAAAAGTCTATTTACTTGTCTGTCGCTCTTGTTGCTTTTTACTGCAAAGGCACAGGACCTTTCACTTTTTGCGAAGCAGCAGTATGTATCGGGAGCTGACACGCTCCGCTATCGCATCCTGTACCCAGCAGCCTATCGCCCAGAAAAAAGTTATCCGCTCATTGTTTTTCTGCACGGTTCCGGTGAACGTGGCAGCGACAATGAAATTCAGCTCATTCACGGCGGAAAGCTTTTTGTGCGCGAAGACATACGCAACAGCCATGCTGCTATCGTTGTCTTCCCGCAATGTCCGAAAGACAGCGCCTGGTCAAGATTTAAGCGCGGACCAAAAATCAACGAGTGGATATACGATGCCACGCTTACAGCAACCACCCCGGCCCTGCTGGTAAAAAAATTGATGGACAGCCTGATCGCTTCAGGCAAGGCGGATAAAAAAAGAGTGTACATCGGCGGCCTCTCTCTCGGCGGCATGGGCACCTATGATATGCTGGTGCGCTATCCCGGATATTTTGCCGCCGCCTTTCCGATTTGCGGTGCAACCGATGTGAACGCTTTCCTCGCGCAGGCCGGACCGGTACCGATGTGGATGTTTCATGGTGCAGAAGATGCGGTGGTGCCGCCGACCTTCAACAGAGAGCTCTACAAGGGCCTTATGGAAAAAGGCGCCCGCACCGTTAAGTATACAGAGTATCCCGGAGTTAATCACAATAGCTGGGACAATGCTTTTGCCGAACCCGACCTGTTGCCGTGGATGATGTCGAAGAAAAAGAAAAAAAATCCCAGCTGGTAATTAAATATGCTACGCCCCCGCTCTATCGTGCTGTTTTTTGTACTGCCGCTGCTGTTTAGCTGTGGTGCCAAAACGCGCAATTCAGATACGCCTCATGTGGTGATACAAACCGGATATGGCGAGATCGAGCTCTATGCAAAACAGGCGCCAAAAACGGTGAAAGCCTTCCTGCAATATGTTGATTCGGGGTATTATGAAAACAGCCAGTTCTATCGCGTGCTCACCATTGACAACCAGCCCAGCAATGCGCCGAAGACGGAGCTCATTCAAGGGGGCATCTGGAAAACCAACTATGCGCTTGCATCAACGCTGCCGGGGATACCGCATGAGTCCACCGACCAGACCGGCATCGAGCACAAAGACGGAACCATCTCGCTTGCGCGTGGTGCACCCGGAACAGCTGCATCAGAATTTTTTATTTGTATCGGAAGGCAAAAGGGGCTGGATGCGGGCGGAGAAAACATTGCCGACCGACAAGGCTTTGCCGCTTTTGGTCGCGTTGTGAAAGGAATGTCGGTCGTACGTAAAATATACCGACAGCGCGAGTCGGAGCAATACTTTCTCCCTCCCGTACCGATTTACAACATAGTTTTGCTGTAACAATCTTCTTTGCACCACCCGGCTTTCCTCAACTGTTCTACCCATGCCCTTTTCGCTTCATACTGACTATCAGCCTGCGGGCGACCAACCCGGCGCCATACAAGAGCTGGTAGAAGGCGTGAACAGTGGCGAACGCTATCAGACACTGCTCGGCGTTACCGGTAGCGGAAAAACATTTACAATCGCCAATGTGATTCAGCAGACACAGCGCCCAACGCTCGTGCTCACACACAACAAAACGCTGGTAGCACAACTGTATGGCGAATTCAAGCAGTTCTTTCCCGATAACGCGGTTGGTTATTTTGTCAGCTACTACGATTATTATCAACCGGAGGCGTACATGCCGGTGAGCGATGTATACATTGAGAAAGACTTAAGCATCAACGAAGAGCTCGACAAATTGCGTTTGCAAGCCACTTCCCAATTACTCAGTGGACGGCGCGATATCATCGTGGTGGCCAGCGTCAGCTGTATTTATGGCATGGGTAATCCGACAGAATATGCCAACGGCATCATTCGGCTGGAGCGCGGACAAATCATTTCCCGCCAGGGATTTTTACATGCGCTCGTGAATTCTTTATATAATCGAACGCAAGGCGATTTCACACGGGGCACTTTTCGTGTGAAAGGCGATACGATAGACATCAATCTTCCCTATGTAGATTTTGGATATCGCATTACCTTTTTCGGCGACGAAATAGAATCGATCGAGAGCATTGATACCAACACCGGAAAGAGGATGGATACAATGGAGCATGCTGCCATTTTTCCTGCTACGATATACCTGGCACCCAAAGAAATGATCGTGCAGGTAATGCACGACATTCAGGACGAGATGATGGCACAGATCGAATATTTTTCTTCACAGGGCAAGTTCGTGGAAGCACAACGACTAAAGGAAAGAGTTGAGTATGATCTTGAAATGATTCGCGAGCTGGGTTATTGTAATGGCATCGAAAACTATTCCCGCTTCTTTGATCGCAGACAACCCGGCACAAGACCATTCTGTCTGCTCGATTATTTTCCCTCCGACTTTTTATGCGTGATCGACGAAAGTCACCAAACTATTCCACAGGTGGCGGGCATGTATGGCGGCGACCGTAGTCGTAAACTGGTGTTGGTCGACTATGGCTTTCGGCTCCCCAGCGCGCTCGATAACCGTCCGCTGAATTTTAATGAGTTTGAATCAGTCACGGGACAAACTATTTTTGTAAGCGCCACCCCGGGCGACTATGAATTACAAAAAACCGGCGGTGTTGTGGTGGAACAGATTGTTCGTCCGACCGGCTTGCTCGACCCCCCCATTGAAGTACGTCCCAGCATTAATCAGATAGACGATCTGCTGGAGGAAATCGATGTAACTGTGAAGAAGGGATTTCGCGTATTGGTGACAACGCTCACCAAGCGTATGGCGGAAGAGATGCATAAATATTTGGGCAGGATTCAAATTCGGTCTAAATATATTCACAGCGATGTCGACACCTTAGAGCGGGTAGAAATTTTACAACAACTTAGGCTGGGTGAAATTGATGTGCTGGTGGGTGTAAACTTATTAAGGGAGGGACTTGATCTGCCAGAAGTGGCCCTGGTGGCGATTTTGGATGCAGACAAGGAAGGATTTTTAAGAAATGAAAAATCGTTGACTCAAACGGCAGGGCGCGCAGCAAGAAACGAAGAGGGGCGAGTTATATTTTATGCCGACAAGATCACGGAAAGCATGCAGCGGACCATTGACGAAACTACGCGGCGCCGGGAGAAACAGGTGGCGTACAACCTGGCACACGGAATTGTACCCCGCACCGTGAAAAAGAGCATTGATCAGATCAGGGCACAAGGCTCTGTGCTCGACATCAAAGGATATGATCCATCACGGCCGTATGCACTTCAGAAAGATGAGCCATTGGTAACTACGGCAGCGGAAGAACAAATAACGTATGCTACCATTCCGCAAATAGAGAAAGCCATTGCGCAGACAAAAAAGCAAATGGAAAAAGCCGCCCGCGATATGGACTTTATTGAAGCCGCCCGCCTGCGTGACGAGATGTTCCGCTTGCAGAAAGAGCGCGAAAAGATGGTCGGTTAATTAATAAACAGGGCCTTGACACAAAAGCCGGACTACTATTTTATTTGTCCTATATCCTCTTTTAGTTTATTCCATTTGATCTGAAGCGCCCCCAGTGCTTGCAGTGTTTGTTGTAATGCTTCCATTGATTGCCGCGTTGGCAGCCGGTCGGCTTCTTGCCAAATACTGCCGATAGAAGACAGCTGACCTTCCAACGTTGCAAAACCCGGTTGTGCAGCAGCAACTGTACGCGCCCTGCGGCCTCCGCCAGCACCCTCTATTTCTGCCACCTGCTGTTCCAGCAGTGCAATTTTTTCTTTGTCGGCGCGATCACCTGATAACCACTCTTTGATTTGTTTTTTGACCACGCTTATTTCTTGCAAATTCATCAAGGCAGATTGTCTGGCCTGATAGCATGTAAGCGAAGCGGTATGCAGCTGCGATAATTGCTCTTGTGAAAGCTTTACGCGCGGGTCCATTTTGACAACCAGTGGCTGTGTATAGGCTTGTCCGTTAACGATCAGCGTTACTGTATAATTGCCGGGCAGCACCCAGGGCGATGCGGTCTCCGGTGCGGTGTTGTTATATACAGCGGCGATTGGAAAAGAGACGGTTGACTCCAGTGGCGCATAGCGCAGGTCCCAAACAAATCGATGTGCCCCCCTTTCTCCTGATAATTTTTCCTGAGGCCGAATCCAGTAGGTAGGAATATTCAAATCCGCAGGCAATGTGTAGCCGGCATCATTGCTACTGAATCGACGCACCACCTTGCCGGAAGCGTCGGTGATTTCCATAGCCACCTCTCCTTTTGCCGTTTCTTGTAAATAATAATGAATGGCTGCTCCATCGGGTGGATTTTCGCCTGCCGGCTCTTCCTGTGGGAAAGGGGTATCGGTATACATATTCCAGCGCACGCGCCATGTGGTGGCTGGTTTATAGAGTATGGCAGCAGAGCGAGCAACAGATTCGGTTAATTGCCGAAGCGGAAGGATACCATCCAATATCCAAAATCCTCTTCCGTGTGTACCCACCACAAGATCATCATCTTTAATTACCAGATCGCGAATGGAAGTGGCAGGCATATTTAGTCTTAGCGATTGCCAGTGTTCCCCGTCATCAAAAGAAACATAGACAGCGTTTTCAGATCCCGCAAACAGCAGGCCTTTTCTTACCGGATCTTCTCGAACAGCATTAATGGGTTCGTTGTCGGGCAACCCGCGCGTAATCAGCTGCCATGTTTTTCCTCCATCCGCTGTCTTGTATATGTAGGGTCGCAGGTCGCTGCAGCGTATTCTGTTCACAGCAGCGTACGCGCCCTGCGGATTGAAATGACTTGCTTCCATCAGCGATATTTTGCTCCAGGAAGTAATCTCGGGTGGGGTAACATTTTTCCACGACTTTCCGCCATCGTTGGTTACCTGAATAAATCCATCATCAGTTCCCGCCCAAATGACATTCATATTTTTAAAGGAGGGCGCGACGGTATAGATTACACCTCGCCGCGGCATTTTTTTCATTTCTTCTTTTGTGTAAATACCAACGCTGGCAGGAATATCCCAGGCCTCTCTGGTTAGGTCAGGACTAATGATATCCCAGCTGTTGCCCTCGTTGTTTGTTTTAAATAAGACATTGCCGGCGAAGTAGAGTGTTTTAGGATCGATGGGCGAGAACAACACAGGCGCTGTGCGAAGAAAGCGGTACTTGCCAGAACGAACGGCTTCCGGCGCAATGTTCTGCACTTGCCCGGTTCTTTTATCGAAACGGGTGATTTTGCCGCCATAAATAATGTTTGGATCCAGCGGGTCAGGCGCAACATATCCATATTCTTCAACGCCCACGGGATGAAATTCGCGCGCAGTGATTTGTCCGTCATTGCCGCGCGATGCTACACAAGCAGAGCCACTCTCTTGCTGTCCGCCGTAAACATTATAAGGGAAATCATTATCTGTGCTAACATGATAAAATTGTGCGGTAGGCTGGTTGTACCAGGACGAAAATGTTTCACCCCCGTTGACAGTAATAATAGCGCCCTGGTCAACAGCGAACAACATGATCTTTGGGTTGGTAGGATGAATCCAGATGCGGTGGTAATCGTCTCCGCCGGGAGCACCGCGAAAGGCAGACCAGTTTTTTCCTCCATCCATCGATTTCCAGGTAACTACATTCGCCGTATAAACAATGTCGGCATTGGTAGGATCTGCTTTCACTTCTGCAAAGTCGCTGCCCCTGCCCCAGAGACGCGCATCTTTATTTATATTGATCCAGCTTTCACCGGCGTCATCGCTGCGATAGATGCCACCATATTCACCCGCGTCGACTGTTGCATATAATCGTTTGCTGTCGGACGGCGCAATGCAAAAACCGATTCTGCCTAAGCCCTGCGCTGTGGTAGGCAACCCATTTGTTAGCTTCTTCCACGTTTTTCCGCCATCGGTCGACTTGAACAGGCCACTCTCGGGACCATTCCAGGCACCATTTTCCCAGGGGCCTTGTCTGCCGGCCCAAAGGTCTGCATATAAAATGTTTGGATTGTTGGGATCAAAGCTTACCTGCGTGGCGCCCGTGTTTTCGTCAATGTAGAGCACCCGCTCCCAGTTGTTGCCGCCATCGAGCGATCGATAAACGCCTCGCTCGGTATTGGGTCCGTATGGATGGCCTAATACCGCAACAAATATTCTGTTGTCGTTGGTCGGGTCAATGATGATATTACCAATTTGTTGTCCGTTGCCAAGACCCATGTTTTTCCATGTCTTGCCACCATCCAATGATTTATATACACCATTGCCAATAGACAGATCCGGTCGCTGAAGTCCTTCACCACATGCCACCATCACCAGATTCGGATTTGAAAGCGATACGGTCACGTCACCTACAGAGCCGGTGCTTTCTTTGTCGAAGATGGGCTTCCAGGTTCTTCCGTAGTCGGTGGTTTTCCATACGCCTCCGTTGTTGACACCAATGTAGAACACGCCGGGTTGTGCGGGAACGCCAACCGCACCCACAGTTCTACCGCCGCGGAACGGACCAATCATGCGCCAATGAAGGCTGTTAAATAACTGAGGGGAAAAGGTTTGCGCAAACAGGGGCGCATGCAGCAACAGTGCCAGAAGTGGCAAGAGGATTTTTTTCATAGCAAGGAATCGTTGGTAAGTGAACAACTATAATTTTTCATACAGGGCCCGCAGCTTTTCGCGGGTCATGATTTTTTCCCAGTCCGGCCCGAGGGCATTTTCCCAAAGCGGCTTCATGCCGAGCGACACATCCATCATTTTGTTAAAAGCCTCTTCGCTGAGACCGGCACAAATACCAGTAGGTATTTCTATGCCGTTCTTTTCCACCATTAACTTAAACTCTTTAACGCCTGCGGGATAATATTCTTCGAGGTGATTCATCACAATACAATTGCCGATGCCATGCTTGGTGCCCAGCAGATAGCTGAGGCCGTAACTAACGGCGTGCGCAACGCCAACCTGAGAATAAGCAATACTCATTCCGCCGGCATAAGACGCCATCATCAGCTGATCATCACAGGCATCTGTCCATTCATTGCTTTCTACAAATACTTTTCTACACAAATCCAGGGCTTTCTCGCCATAGCTTTTGCTGAACTCATTGAGATAAGTGCCCTCCAGGCTTTCAATACAGTGAATGTAACAGTCCATACCGGTATAGAAGCGTTGATTGACCGGTGCATTTTTAGTGAGTTCGGGATCTAAAACGATCTGGTCGAACGGAGTGAAGTCGCTGTTCATACCAAGCTTGCGGGTAGGGCCTGTGAGCACGGTGGTGCGGCTCACTTCTGCGCCGGTGCCACTCAGCGTGGGAATACCAACTTTATATACACCCGGAAATTTCACTAGGTCCCAGCCCTGGTAGTCTGCCGAGCTACCGGGATTGTTCATCATCAACGAAACGGCCTTGGCAAGATCAAGGGTAGAGCCGCCACCGATACCGATGATGCCACTCACCGTGCCATGTTTTTCTTTCAGGTCTTGCGCCAGCTTATCTACATAGGTCGTCTTCGGTTCGTAGGTGACGTCGACCAAAATCAATTCATCATTGCCTCTGAGCGGAATGCGTTCGCACAAGGGATGTCCGGAAAAAAAATGATCCACGAGAAAAACCATGGGAGCATTGTTTTTTCGCTGGGGTGCAAGGATTGAGTCGAGTTGGTTCAGGCTGCCGCGACCATAGATCACATACCCAACCATTTTAAAGTTCCTGAAAGCAACTGGCATAAGAGCGTTTTATTTGCCACCAAAGATACTACAAACGTTCAGCAGGATCGCGCCGGGAATAATCTTGTCGCATCAGTTTCTTTTCAAGCTCTTCCAGTGAGATGCCCTTGGTTTCGGGCACACGCGTCAATACCCAGAGGAGCTGCAGGACCATCATGCCCGCAAAGAAGGCGAAAATGGGCCAGGGGTCATCTTTGAAGATTCCCTCTTTTCTATCTAAGAAAAGAGGCGTCACCAGGGTAATGATGGCTGCGAAGATCCAGTGGATGCTGGCACCAAATGACTGTCCTGCACTGCGGATGCGTGTCGGAAATATTTCGGAGAGAAAAACCCAGATCACCGCACCTTGTCCAACAGCATGTGCGGCAATGAACATCAACAGAAAGGTCATCAGAAAAATCGGGCCCGCTTCCGAATAAAAAGCATAAGCCACCATTGAAAGGCTGATAATGTAGCCCAGCGATCCGATGAGGAGAAGCGTTTTTCTGCCCAGCCGGTCAATCAAAAACAAGCCGACAAAAGTGAATACCAGGTTCGTGCTGCCGATGGCGATAGAGTTGAACAGCGACTCGCGAGCCGCCAGTCCGGCCTGCTCTAGAATCTCAGGGGCATAGTAAAGAATAAAATTGATTCCGGAGAGCTGATTAAAAAAGGCAATCAAAAAAGCGAGGCCCACCAGGCGGCTGTTTTTTTTGTTAAATAATTCTGCCGGCCTGCCTGTGTGTTCTTCGTTATCGGGGTTTGCCAGCATGGATGCCACTGCGGCATCGACATCTATTACGCCCGACTTGCGAAGTATGTCTTTAGCTTTTTGTGCATCATTCTTTTGTGTTAATAACCAGCGCGGACTTTCAGCGATTCCGAAAACGAGCAGTGTATAAAGAATCGAAGGCACCGCCAGCACGCCCAGCATCCATCTCCAGTCGTTAACGCCGCCGACACCGGCCAGCAGATAATTGCTGATGAATGCCACTAAGATGCCAAAAACGATGTTGAATTGATACAGGGCGACGAGCCTGCCACGTGTATGGGGGGTGGCAATTTCTGAAATATAGATAGGGGCTGCTACCGATGAAACGCCAATGCCTAGTCCGCCAAGGAATCGATAAAAGGAAAACACATATGGGTCATTGGCCAGAGCAGTGCCGAAGGCAGACACGGTGAAGAGGATGCCGACCCACAGCAGCACTTTTTTTCTGCCGATCAGCTGTGTGGGAATGCCTCCGAATATCGCGCCTACAACCGTTCCCCAGAGTGCCATCGACATAATAAAGAACCCGTGGAAAATGGGAGTGGTTTGCCACAGCGCTTTGATCGGCTGGTTCGCACCAGAGATAACGACCGTATCAAAACCAAAAATAAAACCCGCCAGCGAAACGACGATTGACCAGCGGACCAACAGGCTATTTTTCATATCAAACAAATCAAATAGGAAGATAATGAAAAATCATACAACGCATACAATCGTCCGCCGGGTTGAGTCGGTTGAGAAACGGGAGCTTAAGCAGGGAAGGATTTTATTTTAACAGCGCTGCAGCTTTCAGCAGGTCTTCAGGGGTATCGATTTCAATGCCCATGTAATCGGTGAGCACCATCTTGATGCGGACGCCATTTTCCAGATAACGGAGGCATTCGATTTTTTCTGCCGACTCAAGTGGCGTCATAGGCCACTGAGTAAAATCGAGTAAGGCCTGCTTGCGAAAAGCGTATACGCCGATGTGCTCATAGTAAATGGGCGCTGGCGTAGTGGAGCGGGGGTAGGGAATGACGCTTCTGGAAAAGAGCAGTGCGAAGAATGCTTTGTCAACAGCCACTTTCACATAATTAGGGTCTTCGATTTGTGTGGGCTGGCTCATGATCTGCATCAGCGAAGCCACTTGAATGTTATGCGCATCAGCCGCATCGAACACCTGTAATAATTTTTCTAAGGGGGCCTTTTGCACAAAGGGCTCGTCACCTTGAACGTTGACCACGATATCGGCAGTCATGTCTTCAATGGCTTCGGCAATGCGGTCACTGCCGCTTTCGTGGATGCGGCGGCTCATTAGCGCATTCCCGCCATGCGACACGATTTCCTGATAGATAATATCACTGTCTGTCACCACATATACAGCGTCAAAGAGTCCGGTAGCGACCGTATTATCATAAGTATGGCGAATGACTGTTTTATTGCCGAGCGGCTGCATGAGCTTCGCAGGGAAGCGCGTAGCGGCATAGCGGGCCGGAATCATGGCAATTCTTTTCATGTGTGCCTGAATTTCAGCGGTCGGTTTTTATGTTCTTATTGAACGGGATGCTTAATTGAAAGGCGATGTTTTCATCGGTTGCGTCATCGAGTACATCTAAACCAAATTTCAGTTGATCGGCCGGCGTGTAGTGGTAGGTGCCGAAGAGGCGATCCCATACCGAAAAAATATTTCCATAATTGGTATCTGTCTCCGGTCTTTTAAAGTGATGATGTACTTTATGCATGTTGGGCGATACGAGGAACCAGCTAATGGCTCTGTCGATTTGCTCGGGTAGTCGAATGTTGGCGTGATTGAATTGTGTTAATACCACGCTGCAGCTTTGGTAAATCATCACCAGCCATATAGGGGTTCCGAGCAGTAAAACACCAAACAGGGTGAACACAAAACGGAAGACGCTTTCTCCCGGATGATGACGGTTTGCCGTGGTTGTATCCACGTGTGTGTCGGCGTGATGCACCATGTGAAACTTCCACATCCATTTCACTTTGTGTTCAATGTAGTGTACCAGCCAGGCGCCCACCAGATCAAGCAAGAGCAATCCGGCAATTAAAAACACCCAGGTAGGAAGCGCTACCAGATAAAGTAGCCCGAAGCGCTGTTGTGTTACATAGTCGCCTGCTTTTATCAGCAGGAAGGCCATCGAAAAATTTACCAGGATGGTTGTCAGCGTAAAAAACAAATTAACGCCGGCATGTTTCCATTTTTTGTAAGAAAAGCGAAACAGGGGAATGGCCGACTCTGCCAGCCAGAAAAAAGAGATGCCACCTGCCAGGATCAGTGCCCGGTGCAGGCTGGAGATGGTCGAAAAGTACTGGATAATCGAGTCAATCATAGCATGTCAATGATTGCACAAGTTACGAACAAACGGCTTCGTCACCGGAGTTGTTTGATTTTTATCTGCTGAACTTCCGCCAAAGGCGAACAACCGCCGGCTGTCATGCTCGTCTGGCGCCAATTAACTGTTCAGCATCAGGGGCATCACCAGCATCAGCAGGTCTTCACCCTCTGCCTGTTCCGATGGTTTGATCAGTCCGGCCTTGGAGGGCGTGGATAATTCCAGTCGTACATCATCGGTATCAGCGGCGCTCAGCATTTCGATCATGAACTTAGCATTGAAGGCGATTTGGATGTCTTCACCATCGTATTGACAGCTCATGCGCTCATTGCCCTCAAAGCTGAAATCAACATCTTGAGCTGCCAGCTGTAGTTCACTGCCGGAAATACTCAAGGCTACCTGGTTGGTACTCTTATTACTAAATACGTTCACGCGGCGCAGGGCATTCTGAAATGCGTTCTTGTTTACTATGAGGTGGAAGGGGTTGTTGGCAGGAATAACAACTTTATAATCCGGGAAGCGCGCATCAATCAGCCGACAAATCATTTGTGTTTCTCCATGGCTCACGAAAAAGTGGTTGTTGTTATAGCTGATTTCGATGGGGTCATCTGTTGCCGGCAGGGCGCTCTTCAAGAGGTTCAGCGGTTTTTTCGGCACGATGAATGAATCTGTTTTGCCGGCAGAAAAATCGGTGCGCTTGTATTTTACCAGTCGATGCGCGTCGGTCGCTACAAACTGAATTCCTTTGGTCGAAAGCTCAAAGAAAACGCCGGTCATTGCAGGACGAAGATCGTCGCTGCTTACAGCAAATAATGTTTTATTGATGGCTGTCAGCAGGGCGTTGCTGGTCATGGTAAAAGCAGTAGTATCATCTGCTGCCGGTTCCTTCGGGAAGTTGTCTGGATTTTCACCCATCACTTTATACTTACCATTGTCACTGGTGATTTCTACTGCGAAATTTTTATCAATGTTAAATGTCAGCGGCTGGTCACCAATGTTTTTCAGCGAATCAAGAAGAATGCGCGCCGGTATACAGACCTTGCCATTCGTTTTGCTTTCTACGTCCATGCTCACATGCATCACGGTTTCGAGGTCTGTTGCTACTACGGTCAGCTTCTTGTCTTCGATCTCAAAAAGGAAGTCTTCCAGTATGGGTAAAACGGTATTGGTATTGATTACCCCGCTGATTTGTTGTAAGTGTTTCAGCAGAGCAGAAGAGTTGACAATAAATTTCATTCTTACTGATTTAGGTTGGCAACAAACCTACTGCAATTTGTTTAATTTTTAGCGGCGTTTTATTCCCACTCCCGCCGGCAGGAAAACACGGCCCCGGGATATCGACCGGATGGATAAATTTGCAGCGGACAGGCCTGCACAACTTAGATATAACAGTATCTTGCCAAACAAAGCATCGCATGAATTCAGCCGAAGATGAACAGCTTTTTTCTTGGCTACGGCGTTATTGCGCTTACCGGGAGCGCTGTATCCGGGAAGTGCGCCAGAAGCTACAAGCAAAGGGTGTTTTGGGCGATCTTGCTGAAGAGCAGATTGGCCTCTTGCAGCAGGCCGGCTACCTGGATGAGGAGCGCTATGCCAGGCTCTTTGCGGGCGGACATTTTAGGCAAAAACAATGGGGTCGGCGGAAGATAGAGGCAGCTTTGCGCTCCAAGGGGGTGCCTGCACCACTTATCCGCAAGGCCCTTGCTGCATTGCCTGCTGCAGATTACAGGCAAACCCTCGGTCGGCTGGCAGAAAAAGCCTGGCGGCAATATGCTGCACCCTCTCCGGCTCTTCGCTGGGTAAAGGTGAAAGCGAGCCTACTTCGCAAGGGCTTTGAGCCGGAGCTGATGACGGATATTCGTCAACGGATGCTGGCAGCGGAAAAAAAGAAAGGCAGCGGCGGGAAAAATTGTTAATATTAATCGATTAAATCAGTCATATGGGTCACTTACAATGTACTTTGATTCAGGCAGACCTACACTGGGAGAACAAAGAAAAGAACCTGCAGATGCTGGAAGAAATGCTATCGGCCAGGGGTCCGCAGGAACTGGTTGTTTTGCCCGAGATGTTTAATACCGGCTTTAGCATGCGCGCCGAAGCGCTGGCTGAAACCATGGATGGACCAACCGTGCAGTGGATGCGCCAAATGGCGTCAAAGCACCGCATCATACTTGCGGGGAGCCTCATTATTCAAGAAGCAGGACAATATTTTAACCGGCTGATATGGATGCAGCCCGATGGCGCGATCGCGACCTATGATAAAAGACATCGCTTTGCCCTGGCGGGCGAGGACCAGCATTTTGCTGCCGGCGACAGAAGACTGATCACACAGGTGAATGGCTGGCGCATCTTGTGGCAAATCTGTTATGACCTTCGATTCCCCGTATGGTCTAGACAGCAATCGGTTGATCGACCCGAATACGACCTGCTGGTATATGTTGCCAACTGGCCCGAGAAGCGGATTCATGCCTGGAAAACATTATTGGTAGCAAGGGCCATCGAGAACCAGTGTTATGTGATCGGTGTTAACCGCGTGGGCGAGGATGGGAATGGCATGTTTCATACAGGAGATAGTATGGTGGTGGATCCGCTGGGGAATGTGTTGGTACAATTAACCGGTACTGCTGGCACCGAGACGGTGGTATTAGAAAAGGAAGCCCTGGAAGACATCAGAAGTCGATTACCCTTCTGGAAAGACGCCGACGACTTTTCGATCATTCAATCAATCGGTGATGATGGCAAGTAGTGATATACAGGTTTTCAGCGCTGCCAGGTTGTTTACCGGACATACATGGATACACAATGCCGAAGTACAGGTGAGCAATGGAAGGGTGGTGAATATTTCGGCCGATAAAGTGACGAACCCTAGTCTGCCCTTGTTGGTGCCGGCATTTATCGATTTGCAGTTGTATGGTGCTGCGGGTCGACTCTTTTCCGTATTTCCCGATGTTGAAACCCTGGACGCCATTCGAAAAAGCTGTGAAGCTGGCGGGGCCACTCATTTTCAGCCAACGGTTGCCACCAACACACCTGAAGTGGTTAGCGCGTGCATACGGGCCGTTCGGCAATATCAGCAACAAGGGGGTGTGGGCTGTATTGGATTACATTTAGAAGGGCCCTGGATACATCCGGAAAAGAGAGGGGCGCACATCGCATCGTATATACAACGAGGAACACTTAAAGCAGCAGAATCGTTGCTTCAAGAAGGGGGTGATGTGATTTCAATGATAACACTTGCGCCTGAGTGTTGCGATAAAGGAGTGATTGAATTTCTGCGTGCAGCCGGCATAGTGGTGTCGCTGGGACATAGTCAGGCAACTTACCAAGAGGCGATGGAGGCCTTTAACAAGGGTGTTACTGCGGCCACACATTTATACAACGCGATGAGTGCTTTACAGCACAGGGCACCGGGCGTGGTGGGAGCGATTATGGATCATAGCGAGGTTTGTGCCAGCATCATTCCGGATGGCCACCATGTTGACGCTGCAGCCATTCGCATTGCACAAAAGCTGATGGGCGAACGACTGTTCATGATTACAGATGCCGTAACAGATACCGACACCGGGCCCTATCAGCACCAACAAGCCGGCGATAAATATGTATCTGCTGGAACTTTGAGCGGCTCAATGATCAATATGGCGGAGGGGGTGAGGTATTTGGTTAATCAGGCAGGAATCGCGATAGAAGATGCCCTGCGCATGGCATCGCTTTATCCGGCAAGGATAATGAACAAAAAAAGCATTACTGGCACATTAAATATCGGAGCACCCTTTCACGCTGCGCTGCTCGATGATCAACTTGCGGTAAAAGGGATATACAGGGGCAGCTAAATGTCGGAATGCCTTATTCTTTTTCTCCGGCGATCAACGATTTAATTTTTTCCATTTTTGGATCGATGCCCCTGCGGATGGCTTCTGAGGAGGGAGGCACTGCAACATCGGGCAGTATACCGCCGCCCCTGGGTCGGCCACTACCGGCCACCACCCGAAACAACGGCAGGCTTCCTCTGATTTTAGAATGGGGAAGGGTAAAGCCGGGAATGAGCATGGCGGAATTGCCATAATAGGCGCCTCCGGTTTCTTCTCCCACCAGGCGAATGTTTCGTTGCCCACGCAGCTCGCCCAACAAGAGAGTAGAAGCTGAAAAACTAAATCCGCCCTGAATCAGATAAACATTTCCCTCGAAATGATTTCGTTTTTTGGGCTGCCACACTTTTCTTTCAAACTGGCTAAAATGAAACCTCCCATCCGATTGGCGTCTGCCACTGAAGAGCAGCCCCAGCTGGTATAACCAGGCTTGTTGAATGTGTTGCTTGTGTTTTAAACGACCTGTGCTGCGCACAACAGTATCGGCTACCCGAAAGTTATGATCGCTCAGGTAGCGGGTTAACAAGGTGCTGTTGCTTACTTTTCCTCCGCCATTGCTGCGCAGATCAATGACCAAGTTAGATATACCTGATTTCCTCATTTTTCGAAAGCTGCTTCTAATAAAAGAAGCGGTACCTCTTCCGGAAAAACTTCCCAGCATCATGTAAGCGGTTTTTGCCACCGTATCCATTTGCAACCGTCTTTTTTCTGCCAACTCCCATTTTTTGCGTTCCCGCCTACTCAGGCGCGGTATTGAGTCACGAGAAACTTTTTCTGCAGAAGGGTTCATTGAAGCGGGAAAAATATTTTTTATAACTGTATCTGCCCGCTGACCTGTCGAATGAATGTAAGCAATGTGGTAAACGGAATCGAGTCCGAGAATGTTTTTATAGAACGCGCCGAAATTATTGCTGACCAATTGGTTGGAAAACTGTCTGCCGAAGCCATCAACGCTGATGTGCCTCGCGAAGGTGTCAGCGAAGAAGCGGGCATCTCGTCCATTGATGGAAAGCAGCCGGGTTCCCCGAGATAGCAGCTGGTCTTTTCCTGAGAGAGTACCGAGAACGACCATGCTGTCTTGCCATAGTTTTATGCTGAGGGGAAATAAGGGAAAACGGTAGAGGGAAGCATTTTTGGAATAGCCCCGAGAACTCCGCACAACAGTATGCCCGCAGCGGATTTCGCTAACGAAGGCGGCCACCCTGTTTTTGAAATCCAGCTCATTCATGGAATCGTTGATGCCTGCTAGCGTGGCAGAAAAAGCGCTGTCGAGCTTTTCACGAGAAGTGTACCAATAAAGAGAGGGGTGGTTGGCTTCCAATATATTTTTCAACACCAACAGATCGGACCGAAGATCTTCTTGTGAAAACTTTTTCAGTCCGCTTCCGGGGAATGCTGTTTTTTGTGCAAGTCCGCTGAGGCAGGAAAAAGTAAGAAGCAATAGCAGGATGCGGCCGAACATGGCTATGGATTTTGAAAGGCATTCCAGCCCTGGGCAGTAAGTGGAAATGAATTGCCTCCCCGGCTCATGAAGAGACATTTTTCTTCAGCCGATGTCATATAGCCGATGACGCTGATGTCTTCATTCAATACAATCTTTTCGTGGTCTTCCTGTCGGATGGTGAAAATCAGCTCATAATCTTCTCCTCCGTTCAGTGCACAAATTGTAGGGTCGAGGCCGAATTTAAATGCGGCTTTACGGCTATCCTCTGCAATAGGAAGTTTGTCTTCATAGACGCGACAGCCGGTGCCACTTTGATTACACAGGTGTAACACTTCGCTGCTGATGCCATCGCTAACATCCATCATTGCCGTTGGAACGATGCCGGCTGTTTGTAGAAAGTCGATGATATCTTTTCTGGCTTCCGGTTTTAACAAACGACCCACGATGTATTTTTCGTTTTCGAGGTCGGGTTGTATCTGACTGTTTTCCAGGTAAATTTTTTTCTCTCTTTCCATTAGCGTTAATCCCAGAAATGCACCACCACAGTCGCCGCTGACACAGATCAGGTCGCCTTGTCGCGCCGTGCTTCTTTTTACAAATTGATCGGGCGCCACTTCGCCAATGGCGGTGATGGAAATGATCAGTCCTTTACCGGAAGAAGAGGTATCGCCACCGACTACGTCTACCTGCATTTTATTGCAGGCGAGGTAAATACCTTCATATAATTCACTCAGTGCTTCTACGCTGAATCGGTTGCTGATGCCGAGGCTTACCGTTATTTGTGTGGGTGTGCCATTCATGGCATAGATATCGCTGAGGTTCACCATCACTGATTTATAGCCCAGGTGTTTGAGGGGTGTGTAGGTAAGATCGAAGTGGATGCCCTCAATCAGCAGGTCGGTACTGACCAACGTTTGTTTACCGAAATGATCGATAACTGCCGCGTCATCACCTACGCCTAAGATGGTCGACGCGTTGTGTATCTCAATATTTTTTGTGAGGTGATCAATCAGGCCGAACTCGCCCAGGCTGCTCACTTCTGTTCTATTGCTCATAAAATTGTATTAAAGGATTAAACTTCTCCTCCGTTTATAATCGATAAAAGGTCTTCATGGATATGACCATTGGTAGCCAATAAGTGGGGCTGATAGGGCGAATAGGGCTGCCCTTTAAAATCAGTTACGCGACCGCCGGCCTCTTCTACGATGAGCCAACCTGCTGCGCTATCCCAGGCCTGCAGTTTATGTTCATAGAATCCGTCGAATCTCCCGGCAGCCACCCAGCACAGATCCATGGCGGCACTGCCGAGGCGGCGCACCGGAATACCTTTTCGAATCAGTTTTTCAAAAATGTCGAGGGGTCCGTTTGGCACATCGAGATAGGTATAGGGGAACCCAGTTACAAGACAGCTGGCGCCTACCTTTTCCTGCGTGCTTACCTGAATCTTTTTATCGTTCAAGGAGGCGCCCCATCCCTTTTGTGCAAAAAAGAGTTCCTGTAAAAAGGGATTGTAAACAGCACCCATGACTACTGCTCCCTCGTGTTCGAGTGCAATGCTGACGCAGCAGAGCGGAATGCCATGGGCAAAGTTGACGGTGCCGTCAATCGGGTCGATGATCCATTTGTACCGGGTATCCTGAACGATGGCGCCGGCTTCCTCACTTAAAATAGCGTGATCGGGAAAGTCGGTTTGTATCACTTCAAAAATGGCTTTTTCAGCTGCGTGATCCGCTTCTGTTACCAGGTTGTTGATGCCCTCTTTGTTGCTGATGCTGAATTGGCCGTTGAAAAATCGCACCATCTCTTTGGCGCCCGCATCAGCGGCCCTGAGCAGGGTTTGTTTAAACATAGAACAAAAGTAAGTCAGGATGAACCCTTATCGAAATAAAATGATTGGTTGCGCCCCGGTTTAACAGGTTTTTTAATGGATTGTTCTACTTTCCGTTACTGCTTATTATCTTGTTGCCCCATGCAGCTGTCGGTCGTAATTGTACATTATGAGGTTCCTGCTTATCTCGAGCAATGTCTTTGTTCGCTGGATGTAGCGCTACAGTCGGAAGATGCCGAAATCATTGTTGTTGATAATGGCGCTTCCACAGCGAATAAGCCAGCGTTATTAGATCGGTTTCCTCGTGTGATGTGGATCCCCTCCGGAAGTAATCTTGGTTTTGCAGCCGGCTGCAACCTTGGATGGCAGCGAGCTCAGGGGGATGTCGTTCTTTTTCTTAATCCCGACACCTTGATCACGCGTGCTGCATTGAACCACTGCATTGCTGCAATGGCGCAGGCCGCCGCTGTTGGCTGTCGGCTGATTAATGGCAATGGATTCTTTTTGCCGGAAAGCAAACGAGCGATACCCAGCCTTCGTGCGGCAGCATTTAAAATGATGGGTTTGGCTGCTTTATTTCCCCGCTCAGCCTATTTTAATCGCTATGCAATGGGCGAAGTTCCCGAACGGGCAGGATGTAATGTGGAAGTACTGACAGGGGCTTTTATGATTGTGCAGCGTTCGGTATTGGAAAAACTGGGCGGATTCGATGCCTCCTATTTTCTTTATGGGGAAGATGTTGATTTGTGCAGGCGGATAAAAGAGGCAGGCTTTACTTCCCGGTATGAGGGGCTGGCGGCGGTTATTCACTGCAAGGGTGCCAGCTCAGCAGGAAGAAGCGCAGCCTATTTCCATCATTTTTATCGCGCCATGTCTATTTATGCCCGTAAATATTATTCGCCCCTACTGGCCGCATGGTTGTGGTTGATGATTCATGGCAGGGAGTGGCTGCATCGACTTGTTCACCTGCTTGCCTCCCTCTTTTTTCCTGCTCCGGCGCTTCTTCCGGCGACTTGTCAATGGCAGCTGGTGGGAGATCCTTCCGATTGCCAGGTGCTGGCGGAGATGATGAGAAAGAAATGGGGCGACACGATCAGCCTTACATTTGCTGATAGACCGGTAAACGAACAGCCAGATCAAGGCTATTCGACCTCTCGAAACAGCGTTCGTATTTTTTGCATTGGAAAGATGTCGCTGGAATCGGTTATTGAAAAGATAGAGGAGGCGCCCGGTGGTGTGAATCTTTATTGGCACAGCAACAGCCGCTCCCTGGTAGGTTCCGGCCACTCATATATGCTTATGCCCTGATGGTCAAGCCGTCCCATCTGATGTGATGGCAATTCAGTAGCTTCGCGTAAAGCACCGCGAATGCCCCTGTTCAGTTTAAAGTTGCCGAATTATGTGTTGAAAGCGTTGCGGTTACCCCTTAATAATCCCCGCACCCAACAGCTGCGGGTGCTTAGGAAACTTCTCAGGAAGGCCCGGTTCACGGAGTTCGGTCAGCAATACCGCTTTGACGAAATTTTACTAAGCAAGCATATTGGAAAAAAGTTTCAGGAATGTGTGCCTGTTTCTAATTACAGCAGTATCTATAAAAGCTGGTGGCACAAAACAATGGAAGGCTATCCAAATGTGTGCTGGCCGGGAAAGATCAGGTACTATGCACTCAGTAGCGGTACCAGTGAGGCGGCCAGCAAATACTTGCCGATTACCAACGATCTTCTCCGGGGCAATAAAATCATCATGATTAAACAGCTCTTGAGTTTACGTACCTATGATAATGTGCCACTCGCATCGGTAGGCAAAGGCTGGCTGGCACTCGGCGGCAGTACGGATCTGCAAAAAGGAGCCGGATATTTTGCCGGGGACTTAAGTGGAATAACCGTGAAGAAATCGCCCTTCTGGTTTCAGCCATTTTATAAGCCGGGCAAGAAGATTGCAAAAGAGCGCGACTGGAATAAAAAACTGGAAGAGATTGTTGAACGCGCACCACAGTGGGACATCGGTTTTCTGATTGGTGTGCCGGCCTGGATACAGATGTGTATGGAAATGGTGATCGCCCGCTATCAACTCAAGCACATTCATGAGATTTGGCCCAACCTATCTGTTTTTGTACATGGCGGGGTTCATTTTGAGCCGTATAAAAAGGGATTTGAAAAATTATTAGGCCGGCCAATCACCTACATTGAAACCTATCTTGCCAGCGAGGGCTTTATAGCTTATCAGGACAAACAATATGCAAAAGGCATGCGCCTGGTGACAAATGAGCACCTTTTTTTAGAGTTTGTTCCCTTCAATGAACAGAATTTTACTCCGGAGGGCGACCTGGTGCAAGATCCGGAGACGCTCATGATACATGAAGTAGAGGAAGGAAGAGATTATGCCCTGCTGATAAGCACCTCGGCTGGCGCCTGGCGATACCTGATAGGCGATACCGTAAAATTTGTAGACAAGGAAAATTGTGAAATCATTATTACAGGCCGCACCAAACATTTTTTAAGTTTGGTAGGAGAACACCTGAGTGTCGACAACATGAATAAAGCAGTTCAATTGGCAGCCAGTCAGTTGAACATCAGCATTCCTGAGTTTACGGTTGCCGGTGAGCCTTGCGGTTCTTTTTTTGCGCATCATTGGTATGTAGCCTGCAATGATGCGGTTGATAAAGAACAATTGCGGCAGCTCATCGACGATCAACTTAAAGCGCTGAACGATGATTATGCCGTCGAAAGAAGAGCTGCGCTCAAAGAATTGCGGCTGGATGTTTTAAAGGAATCAGTGTTTCTTGATTTTATGCAGTCACTCGGTAAGCTGGGTGGCCAACATAAATTTCCCCGGGTGATGAAAGGCGATATGCTTTCCCGTTGGCAGGCTTTTTTAAATCATTCTTCTTCACCTACAGCAAAGTGATTGTCTGGCGGTAAAGCTTGAATTAACAGCGATTGTTTATGACCGATGCCGTATTAAAGGGTTTGTTGTTGGGCTTCTTTTTAGCCATATCCGTAGGTCCGGTCATTTTTGCTATTATCAAACATAGCATCAATCATGGAAAAAAAGCCGGCTATTATCTTGTGGCAGGTATTTCTGCCAGTGACGTGCTCTTGGTACTCGTAGCGCATTTTTTTACGCAGCTTTTTCATTCACTGCTGGTACATCGTCAGGCCATTGCGATAGGCGGTGGCGTGTTTCTGGTTTTACTGGGGCTGTATACGCTCTTCATCAAGAAGGTTAAGACAGACGAGGAAAATAGGTTGGTAGACAAAGAATACAAAGCACATCAATATGCCGGCATGTTTTTGTCGGGCTTTTTGATCAATATGCTTAACCCCGCCGTTTTTCTGTTCTGGCTTGCCTGGACTACGGCGGTTCATGCCGATGCTGAAAACACGGCACACCCCAACAGCTATCAATTCATTGTTTTTGGCACCTGCCTATTGTTTGTGCTGGCTACCGATCTGCTCAAGGTGCTCATGGCAGACAAATTGCGCAAGAAGCTTACACAACCTGTGCTCCGCATCATCAATATTGTTTCCGGCGTAATTCTGGTCGGATTTGGTTTGGCACTGGCAACAGGTATACTGAGTTCGTCGCCCGGATCGCATTTGTAAAAACTATGCTTAGAATCGTATGTTTGATATGGCTGGCTGTTTCTTGCGGGCACGCAACGGCCCAATCTGATTTACTTGTATTCAAGAAAAAGAACCGAACCATACAATCCTGGTCTTCCGGCAGCTATATTATTTTTCAGATGGAAAATAGGCAATGGCTTGAGGGATATGTACGGCGGGTATGGCGTGACAGTGTTCGCATTGAGCTGGTTAAAATCGATCGGGTGATTAATAATTGGGGTACATATGATTTTGATACTACCGGTATGGGGCTGCTTATTTTGCATGTGAAGGAGCTCAGGGCGTTGCCCAAGAAAAACTTTTCTTATAATCTGTTCAGCAATGGCCAATTCTTTCGGCTGGGCGCCTTGGGATATGCCTCCCTCAATGTTATTAATTCGCTCGCCCGAAGAGACCCTGTGTTCGCTCCCGATAACCTCGGCAATCTGGGGATCGCCGGCGCGGTATTTTTAACGGGCACCCTGTTGGGCTCTTTCCATCGGACATACTGGGAAACAGGAAAAAAGTATAGATTTGAAATTGTGCGCCTTTCCCAAAGCAATCAGCAGGCGTCGCCGGCCGCAGCACCTCCCGGACAATAATTCAACCATGGCAGCTTCCTTTAGAAACATACTCGTTCGCATTTGGCGGTCACTACCGCGGTGGATTGGGTATCTGCTGCTCAGCTCATTTGTATATATTCTTATTTGCAGGTTCATCATGCCTCCCATTACGATCATGCAGATCACCAATGCATGGGGCATTGGATTCAAGCGGGATTATGTCAGCTGGTCAGCTATCGCTCCAGCGGTGAAGCTGGCGGCCATTGCCAGCGAAGACCAATCCTTCACCGACCACGGCGGCTTTGATTGGGATGCTATAGAACACAGCTTGCGTCCGCGGAAAAAAGGAAAGAAAACAAAGATCCCGCTTGGGGGAGGCGCCAGTACCATTACACAACAAGTAGCAAAGAATGTTTTTCTTTATAATGGTACCGGCGTTTTCCGATACATAAGAAAACTGCCGGAGGTATATTTTACGAAAATGATTGAGTGGTGCTGGGGCAAACAACGCATTTTAGAAGTTTATCTCATTGTGATTGAAATGGGTCCCGGCATTTTTGGTATAGACGCAGCAGCACAAGCTTATTTTGGTAAGCCTGCCTCGCGCCTGACAAGAAATGAAGCGGCCAT